>CAYFUR010000018.1:0-22735 GCA_964346275.1 uncultured Candidatus Sumerlaeota bacterium | reverse complement strand
TGAAAAAACACGGCGCCAGGCCGTTTGCCGGAAAAACCAAGAAGAGCAAATAAATCCCGCTGGAAAAGGTGGCAAAAATGAAAAAGGGCATTCATCCCGAATACGACTACGTGGTTTACCGCTGCCCCGCGACGGGCACGGAGATCCTCACCCGCTCGACAAAGCTCGACGGGCCGAAAATGGAAGTGGAAGGCAAGGAAGTCCCCACGGTCTCCATCGAAATCTGCAGCGACAACCATCCCTTCTACACTGGCAAGCAGGGCCTTGTGGATACCACGGGCCGCGTTGACGCGTTCAACAAGCGGTTTGCCCGCTATCGCAAGAAGAAGTAAGGGCTGCGGCCGGCGGCCGCTCTCAGGACGATGAAGAATCCCCCCGGAGGCCTGGCCTTCGGGGGATTCGTTTTTTCAAGCTTGCCTTGAAATTTCCGGATCAGTCGCCTTCTTGCAGTTTGCGTACGGCGGTTGAGCTGGTACGGCCGAAAGCCGTTGTTTTCAACCAGGAGGAGAGGTCGAAAACCAGGGACATCGCCGAGGGGATAAAGAAGACGATGGTAATCGTGCCCAGCAGCAGGCCGCCGAACATCACCACGCCCAGGCCGCGATAAAGCTCGGTGCCGGGCCCCGGTATGAAGACAAGGGGCGAGAGGCCAAGGATTGTCGTCCCTGTTGTCATGAGCATGGGCCGCACACGCGAGAGGGTCGCCTGGACAATCGCGTCGTGGATATCCATCCCCTGGCGGTTGAAGTTCAGCGTTTGTTCGACAATCAGAATCGGGTTATTCACGATACTGCCCAGCAGGATGATAAAGCCCAGCATCGTGAGAACATCAAGCGACTGGATTTGATTCTGCGTGATCAAGCCAAGATAAAAATTCATGAAAGAGAGGCCGAGGACACCGCCGGTCATGCCAATGGGGATGCTGAACAGGATAATCAGCGGATAGCCCCAATTGTGGAAAATCAGCACCAGCACGAAATAGACAAGAGAGATGGCGAGGATCACGTCGCCGGTCAGCGCGCGCCGGATAGCCTGGAGCTTATCGCTGGAACCGCCGATGCGCAAAGAGTATCCCTGCGGCACGGCGCCTTCCTCCTGCAGGGATCCGACCACTTGAGTGCGCACGTCCTGGATCGCTTTCTCGAGCGAGATGTCTTTGGGGGGGACAATGTTGAGTGTGACCGCCCGTTGTTCGTCCACGCGGCGGATTTTCTCCGGAACGAAATTGAAATTCACATCCGCGATGGAAGAGAGGGGAACGGCATCTCCCCGGTCGTTGGCGACGCGGAGTGTTTCGAAATTGGAAAGCGTATCGAAGGCACCGAGCGTCGAATAGAGATAGAGGTCGTATTTCTTACCCTTCAGATAGTAATCATCCGCATAGGCTCCATCGCCGAGAACCCACGCTCCGTAGCCGATTGCCTGGGCTGAGATCCCCAGTTCCGCGGCTCGTTCCCAACGAGGGCGAATGGTTAATTCCGGCTGGCCGACTTCGACGCCTGGCTCGGGCCGCGGCGCTTGCCAGCCCAATTGCATCACCTTGCCGAAGGCCTGTGCTCCAATATCCGTGGCCGTCACCATATCGGTTCCGACGACATCCAGTTCGATGGCACGGCTCCCTGTGATCTCCTGCGAGAAAATCGACCTTTGGCCCGTAATGGGAATGACTCCGGGCACTTCGCCGATGATCCGATTCATCAGGTCTGGAATCTGGGAGGCCGTGCTGGGATCCTTCGCTCTCGTAAACATGAACATGCCGCCATTGAAGGAAACAAAAAAGAAATCCCGGATCGGCGGCCCCTCCAGCTTTCCTTCTTCGTAATCCTGGACAGTCCCTTCCACATACGGACGGAAGCGGTTCTCGAGTTCCCGTCCGATCGCCGACATCTCGTCGAGGCCGTAGCCCTGCGGTGGAAGCATGAACGCGAAAACCGAGTTTTGATTCCCCTCGGGCAGATACTCGCTTTGAGGCATGAAGATGAAAATCAGCATCGCAGCAAGCGCTCCCATGCCGAATACAAGGCCCAGACGCTGGACTTTCCCCTCCATAAGCCATGAAAGTGTGCTTTCGATCAGGCCATAGCCCCAGCGGCCAAACTGGTCGATGCCCCGAAGCAGGCCATTTGATGATTCCGCTTCGCCAGTCATCGTGCCCGGTATCTTCACCAGCAGCTTTGAGGCGAGACACGGGATAATCAACACTGCCACGATGAAGGAGAACACGTTGGTCGCCGTGATCGCGATTGCCAGGTCTCGAAAGAGCTGGCCCGCTTCCATTTGCAGGTTAATGATTGGAACGAACACCACGACATTGGTGACGACGGAGGAAAAGATCGCTGTCCAGACTTCCGAAATTCCATCGTAAGCGGCAAGGCCGGGCTCTTTGCCCATCTGGCGATGGCGGAAAATGTTCTCGAGAACAACGATTGAGTTATCGAGCACGGCGCCGATCGAGAACGCCAGGCCGGCGAGCATGATCACATTAATGGTTCGCCCTGCCAGATCGACGGCGAAAACGCTGCCCATGATCGAGAGAGGCACCGCCACGGCGATAATAAAAGTCGAGCGGATGTGTCGCAAAAAGAGAAGCAGGATGAAGACGGAGAGCACACCGCCGATCAGCAGGTTGTTTTGCACCATGGCCACGGAATCGATGACGTAGGCGGTGTCGTCGGTAACCTGGGTCAGAAACAGGCCGCGATTCTTGAGGGCTCCCTCGTTTAACTCCCGCGCTTTCGCCTTCACCCGATCCATGACTTTCAGGAGGTTGGTGCCCGGCTGGTGCCGCACGCCCATGGCGAGCGCGGGACGGCCGTTGTGTCGAATCACGGAGCGCTGCTCCGCCGTCCCCAGGCGCGCGTAACCGACATCGCGGATATACACAGGGGACTCGTTGACGACCTTGATGATCGTCTCTTCCGCGTCATCGGCATTCTCATATCGGCCGACGGTGCGCACCGTATAGCGCCGCTTGCCCTCTTCCAGGTCGCCGCCGGGAACGTCGCGATTGGTGTTTCGGATCGCATTGCGCACATCAAAAATGGAAATGCCGCGTTCCGAGAGTTTATACGGATCCAGGTAAATCTGCATTTGCTTCGACGAACCGCCAAAGACGCCCTGCACCGAGGCCACGCCCTCGATCCGTTCAAATTCCACTTTGACCTGGTCTTCGGCGAAGTCGAAATGATCCCTGGGATCGACCTCGAATTCCCGGCCAGGCACAGCTCGAATACTGAACCACGCAACCGGCTGATCGCTGGCGCTCGACGTGGAGAGGCTCGGCTCGTCCACGTTCTCAGGATAAGAGGGAACCTGTTGCAGGGCGTTGCTGACGCGAACCAGGGCCTCGCTGAGTTCAAAGCCCACGGGAAACTCGAGAATGATTTCGCCCTGCCCGAGCGACGCCGTGCTCGTCATCTTCTGAAGGCCGTTCACGCCGCGCAGGAACTCTTCCTGGCGGACAATAATATCCTGCTCGACATCTTGGGGGGTCGCGCCGGGATAGAATGTTTGAACGGTGATCGCGGGAGTCTGAACGTCTGGCGTCAGCTGGATCGGCATAGTGACCAGCGAGAGCACCCCGAATAGAAGGATTGCGAGCGCCAGGACCGTGACGGCAATTCCATTATGGATGAAATACTTGATCATTCTTTATACATTCAGTCTCGTGTTTGAATCGGATTGTCGAATTCTTCTTCAAAGAAGCGCGATTCGTCGATCGTGTCGGCCAGCTGGGGATTCGTCACGAATTGATTGAGGCGGAGCGGCTGGCCGGGCTGAAGGCGTTCGTTACCGCGAACCACGACTTGCTGGCCTTCTTCCAGGCTGCCGAAGACTTCCACCGCTTCGCCGAAGAAGCGTCCCGTATTCACATCGACGGCCTCGGCAAAGGGCTTCCCATCCCGGAAGTCTACGCGATAAACGATGATCTTGCCAAGCTGGGGCACCAGGGCATCCTTCGCTATGACGGTGCTTCGTTCTCCCTCGTTGGAAACGTCCAGCACCATGCGCCCGAGCATTCCCGAGGCGAGAAGGCCCTCGCTGTTATCGATATGGAACTTCACCGGAAAAGAACGGCTCCGCATATCCGCACGGGGAATAATCTGGGCCGCGACGCCTGCGAATTGATCGCGAGGAAAGGCATCAAAAAAGAATTTCTTTTCCTGGCCCAGTTCGATGCGCCGAAGGTGGGTCTCGGGAACCTGAACGGTGACTTTCACGGTATCCTGATGCTCCATGGTGAAGAGCGGGTCGCCCGGTCTCACGTAAGACCCTGGAGAGCAATATCGCTGGACAATGACGCCATCGTAGGGGGCCTTGACCTTGGATCGTTCGAGAGCATCCAGCGCCAGTTCCGCCTCGGCTGCTGTTGAGGATACCCTTGCACGCTGCGCTGCGATTTCTTCTTGCCGGGGACCATTCAAGGCGCGCTCGTAACGCGCCTTCATGACCTGCTCTGTTGCCTGGGCCGTCTCCCATTCGGAGCGATAGATATCGTACTCGCTCTGGCTGATCGTTCCATCCTTCAGAAGCTCCTCACGCCGTTCCAGTTCGTCGCGGCTGATCCGAGCCTTTGCCCTGGCTTCTTCCCAATTCGCTTTTGCGATGGCGATATCTTCGTCCCGCGTTCCGCGCTCAAGCTCGCGCAGCGTTTGCTCTTCTTCGTCCGCATTCGCCTTGGCGCGCTGGTATTCCAACTGAAGTGGAAGCTCGCGCAACTCCATGAGCACGGTTCCACTGGATACTTTATCGCCTTCGTCCGCATGGATCTGCGCGGCGATTCCCTGCTGTTCCGCGGCGATATCGGTGCGCTCAAAAGGCTCGATATTTCCGGTCAACCGGAGCGGCCGGGAATAAGCCCCCTCCTTCACCTTGGCTGTAACAACCGAAGCGGGAGGCCTCTCGGGCGGACCGCCCTCCTGCGATTTTTCCGGGGGAGCGCCTTCCGGAGTCTCGGACTCGGCTGCCGGCGCTTTGGGGGGTGCGGATGCCGGATCGACTCTGCCTTGATCCTGGGAAAGACCGATGGAGAGGCCAAAAAGGAGGAGGACGAGAAAAAGAAGTGAGCTGACGGTGAGAACTTTAGAATAAGATTTCATGCTTTAAAAAGTGGTTATTTCAAAAGATTTCGGGGGTGAGTGAAGACATGAGCTGATTGGGGGGAAAGCAAAAATCGGGGCATCTCCGCGAATCGGGAAAGTTAGACCGGACAAACCGGGTAATAAGAATTTAAATACAATGAAATCAGCCCCACTGCCGCTCGTTTTTCTCTTCCGCCGGCCCGCTGCTGCTCGCTCTCCGCATGATCCCGTAACCATGCTTCAGCCGGGCCCGATCGATCGCCTCGTGGAGGCGTTTCTTTCGCTCCTCCGTGTCGGATTCGAGGAAATCCATCTGGTGCCGATTATAGATCAGGTTGCCCGCCGCCACCCCAAGCAATCGCACCGGCCGACCCTGCTGCCAGCGTTTGGCCAAGAGTTCCCGTGCTGCTTCGAGCAGATCCGCTTCGTCGTCCGTTGGAGCAGGGAGTGTCTTTGCGGCAGTATGCGTTTCAAAGTCCGAGTAACGGTATTTGAGGGTCACTGTGGCAGAGCGGCACGCGGCCTTCCGGACTCGGTAAGCCACTTTTTCGCACAGATTGCTCAGAACGCCGGCCATCAGAGAGAAGTCTGTCAAATCTTCTCCGAAGGTTTCTTCTCCGCTGATCGATTTCGCCGGTTCATCGACGATGACCGGCGAATCGAACTCCCCCCGCGCTCGAGCGGCCAGGTCAGTGCCGTTGGAACCGAAGAGAGCTTCAAGCTGGCCGTCGGGAAGCTCGGCGAGTTGCCCCAGGTATTCGATTCCATGCTCTTTCAGCCGTTGCTGGGTCTTGGGCCCGACGCCTGGCATGCGTTTCACAGGCAAGGGGGCGAGAAAATGCTCTTCGCTGCCATCGGGCACATAAAGCAGCCCGCGAGGCTTGCAGAGGCCACTTGCGATTTTCGAAACGAGTTTCTTACTGCTGGCCCCAAGAGAGCAGGGAAGCTCGGTTTCCGCCAGGATGCGCTCGCGAATGGACTGGGCCGCCTGAAGTGCCGGACCCCAGAGCCGCTCTGTCCCCGTAAGGTCCAGATAGGCCTCGTCCTGGCTTGCCATCTGTACGAGGGGAGTGAAATCGAGAAGGATCTTCTCGATATGCCGCGAATAGTCCGAATAGCGGGAGTATTTTCCAGAGACAACGGTCAGATGAGGACACAGGCTGACTGCCCGGGCCATTGGCATGGCAGACTTCACACCATACTCGCGCGCTTCATAGCTTGCGGAGGCGACGACCCCGCGTCCATCCGCGGCTCCACCCACGGCAATCGCCTTTCCCTCCAGGGAGGGGTCCAGGAGGCGCTCGACGGAAACATAAAAGCAGTCCATATCGATGTGGAGGATAGATCGCATGGGCAGAGGGCTCTTGGCGGAGAGGCAGTCGAAGTGAGTTCCTTGAAGACCGGGCACTCTCGTCAGGATATGCCTCGGCAAAGGCCGCTGGTAAATAGAATCTTCTCCCTCTCCGCCAACGGAAGCCGCTTTTTGCTGGTTGGAGGAATTGCTTGACGATTCGGCTTCGAATCGGTGGACACTTGTCTGTTTCAATTGGAGGGAAACGAAATTTGATTTTTGGGAAATTCGGATGACGGGAAAAGAAATGCTGCTGAAAGCGCTCGCTGGTGAGAAGACCAGCCGGGCATGCTGGGTGCCGTTTGTTGGCGTCCACGGGGCAAAGCTTGTGAACGCCAGGGCGGAGGATTACCTCAAGTCCAGCAAGCTCATTATCGAGGCGCAAAGGAGAGCGGCCGATCTATACAAGCCGGATGGCCTCCCCGTTGTGTTCGACCTCCAGCTCGAAGCTGAAGTTCTGGGGTGCGATCTGAAGTGGGCCGATGAGGTTCCTCCTTCGGTGACCAGCCATCCACTGAGTGACCGGTCTTTGGAAGATCTTCCGGCATTGGATACGAGCGCCGGGCGCTTCCCCATCGTGAAGGAGGCGCTTCAGGAGCTGAAACAGGAAATCGGCGATGACGTGGCGCTCTATGGACTGATCTGCGGTCCGTTTACCCTGGCTCTGCATCTCCTGGGAAACGAGATCTTTCTCGAGATGTATGATGAGCCGGATAAGGTGCAGAATCTGCTGATGCACTGCGCCAGAATTGGCCGCCAGACTGCGGAGTTTTACCTTGAGAACGGCGCCGATGTGATTGCCGTGGTGGATCCCATGACCAGCCAGATCTCCCCCGATCACTTCGAAGAATTTGTCGCTCCCGCAGTGAACGATGTCTTCGACTTCATTCGGGAGAAAGGCGCGTTCAGTTCGCTCTTCATCTGTGGTGATGCCACTCGCGTCCTCGAGGCGATGTGCGAGACTCGTTGCGACAACATCTCGGTGGACGAAAATATCTCTCTGGAAAACTTGCGCGACCTGGCGAAGGCGGGGAGAAAATCCTTCGGGGGGAACCTCAAGCTGACCGCTGTGCTGCTGCTCGGTTCCGGAGACGACGTGCGGGTGGATGTTCTCCGATGCCTGGATGCAGGCGGCACAGAAGGCTTTATCCTCGCTCCCGGATGCGATTTGCCCTATGGAACACCGGAGCGCCACCTCGCCCTCTGCTCGGAGCTTGTTCACGACGAGTATCAGCGGGAAGTGGCCCGCAAGCGCCTTGAAAACTACGAGCACTCGCTCGTGGAAGAAATCAAGCTGCCAGACTATTCCGGGGATCAGGACCACGTCTATATCGACGTTTTAACCCTCGACTCCGAGGCATGCGCTCCCTGCCAATATATGGTGGAAGCCGTGAACAAGGCGGCGGAGAAGATGGACGCGCCACTTGTCATTAAAGAGCACAAAATCAAGATGAAGACCGGACTCGCGATGTTCGCAAAACTGGCCGCGACCTCGATTCCTTCGATCTGTATCGATGGCGAGGTGAAGTTCTCGTCCTTCATTCCGGACCAAAAAAAGCTGATCGAAGCGATTGAAGAAAAGCTGGCTGATAAAAGCCTCAGCGGGAAGGCCAATACATGATACCGGTCGTCCTGGTTACGGGGTTTTTGGGAAGCGGGAAGACAACTTTTCTTCGCCGCGTTGCGGAGAAGGAGAGTGGCCGGCGGCTGGCCTTTCTGGTAAACGAGTTTTCCGAACGCGATATAGACGGCCGGTTGCTGGCCATGGAGGGCCGTTCTGTCGTCTCGCTCGCGGGCGGCAGCATTTTCTGCCGCTGCATGTTGTCCAGCTTTGTCAGCGTTTTAAAGTCGCTCGCCCATCGCGAGCAAACGATCGATGGGGTTGTGATCGAGAGCAGTGGCATCGCCGATCCCCGCGTGATCACCCGCCTGATGGAGGAACACAAGCTGGATCGAGAGTTCGTCATCCGCTCGATCATTGCGATCATTGACCCCGGCAGTTTCCCGAAACTCCTGAAAACGCTTCCGAATGTTGTTGCGCAAGTCGAGGCCTCTGGCGCTGTTCTTGTTAATAAATCCGACCTCTTTCCCCGGGAGGCGGTTGAATCCGTGGCCGGGCAAGTCCGCGATATTAATCCGGCGGCCGATATTGTTTATACAGAATTTGCCGAATTTGACTTTGACATTTTCGAAGCGGGCTACCCGGCCCAGCTGGCGGGGGAGTATGCCCTTTGCCGGGATCCGAACTACGAATCGTTTGCCGTGGAATTTCAGAACCCAATAAGCGACCACGAGTTGGAAGCTTTTTTCAACGAACACGCGAGTGATATTTTCCGTGCGAAGGGGACGGTTCCCCTCGATGGGCAAAACGTCTATGCGGACTATTCGCAGGCCGGTTTACGGTTGCGGTCGAACACGCATTGGCGCAGTCGATCGCTCCTCGTCTTGATCGTGCGCGGAGGCAGCGCGCCTCGTATCGAAGGGGCTTTGAACAAACTTGGCTGCGAAAAGATCTCGAAGCCCGCCTACGCCTGATTCTTCAACCCGCAAACAGCCCGGAGCTAGGCTTTGACAGCCTTCACGATTCGTTGATCGTGGCTGGCTGCGATGCGATATCCCGGTGGAACGGAGAGAAAGTCCTCTTCATTCCAATTCCCATCCACGAGGTTCCGAATCAGGGTCATCTTACCGTCGAGCTTTTCAAATGACCACCCCCTTTCGCGGGCTCTCTTTCTTGCCTTTTTTTCAAAGCGATCGTCCGGCTCGATGCCCATTTCGATGAAGGCGTATTTCCCGTAATTCTTCGTATGTTGAACAAGTTCTTCCCAGAGAAATTGAGCGTTGTCCTCGCCGTATTTCTCGACCAACTCTTCATAGGAATCGTTCATCCCGTTTTGGTTTTGGATCGATAACTGGCTCAGTTCGCCGCGGGCTTCTCCGCGTTCGATCCACCCGCTGGTGAGGAAATAAGTTCCGGGATTCTTTTGGAAATAATCGAAATAGCGGTTTTTGCTGCCGAGAAACATGGTGATACAGTCGTGTGCGCGGGGGAGCACGATGGGGATTCGCCGCGCTTCAAGGCCAACCAGGCCATTGTTGCAAAGGCCGTAGCCGAAAACAGCCGCGTCATAGAGGGACTCGTCTATATCGTCGAAAACATCCTGCAGCCTTGCGATCATTCCCTCCCGGCCCAGATCATGGAGGCCCTTGGGAAGGAATTCGACATCCACCTCATTGGGCGAACGGGTAATGGCGGCGCACATCTCGCGCACAAAGACCTCGCAACTGATCAGCTTGAGCCGCATCAGCCGCGCACCTCCGGCGGCAATTTCCCGATCACTTCGGGGAAGAGTTCGTCATCCATGTTCGGCAGCATCATCGCCTCTACGAAATTGGACTCGAATTCATCTGTGAGGTTGAGTTCCACAACACGGGGCTTGTGGCTGAGGAGCCGCAAGTCCTTCGTCGCGCTCTGGCAAAGGAGGGCCATGCAGGCGCCGGCCAGCGATCCGTTGCCAACGACGTCGTAGCGTTCGAAAGGAATCTCTGGCAAGAGCCCGATAGCGATTGCCGTATCGAGACGGATATGGCGCCCGAAACCGCCGGCAAGGATGAAACGATCGACACTTTGAAATGTGAGCCCCTCCCGATCCAGCAAGGTCTTCATTCCCCCGTATATCGCTCCCTTGGCTTTCAGGATCTGGGCGATATCGGCTTCAGTCACCAGAATCGGATAGCCGGTTGCCGTTTCGTGCTCATGGACAAGAACGCATGCGTGGACTTTGTGCTCACCGTATTCGAGTTGCTGATAGCGCCCCAGTTTTCGGAGCTTGTCCGTATCCATCCTTCCGATGCGATTGAGCAGCCCGGTGCGCAGTCCTTCGGAAATGAAATCGATGATGCCCGTGCCGCAAAGGCCCACGGGTTGTGCGTTCTCGCCGATCACTTCCAATTGGAAGTCCAGATCTGGACCAAAGCGCACTCCTTCGATGGCCCCCGAAGCCGCGCGGCACCCGCTCTGGATTCCGTGGCCTTCGAAAGCGGGGCCGGCGGCGGTCGCGCAGGCCAGCACCTGATCCCCGTATTGAAGGACAATCTCGCCGTTCGTCCCGACATCCGCCAGCATAGTGACCTCTCCGGTTTCCAACGGGCGCGACACATAGAGATCCGATGTGATATCGCCACCAATATATCCGGCGACAGAGGGCACGGTTTCCACCACGGCGTTCGGATGTCCAGAGAGGCCCAGTTCGCCGGCCAGAGCATCGGGGAAAACGAGTTCGGCAGGATGGAATGGCACGCGCCCAATCCCAACGGGAGAGACACCCAGAAAAAGATGGGTCATGACCGTATTCCCGGAGATTGCGAGCCGAAATATATTCTGTTCTGGAATGTTCTCGATACGGCACAGTTCTTCAATCAATGGGTTCAAGGTCTGTTCGATGACAAGGTCCTGGAGCTGTTTCACGTTTTCCTGCGAGCGGCAGTAACTCATCCGCGAGCCAACATCATCCGCGCACTCGATCTGGCCGTTATACCGGGCCGCTTTTCGAAGGATTTCGCCGGAATCCATATCTATCAGGGCCGCCACGACTGTCGTTGTCCCGATATCCACGGCAACGGCCGCTGCCCGCGAGCCGTCTTTGCCAGGACGGACGTCGACAAGGAAAGGGTGCCCGTTCCTCTCCGAAAGAATTGCCGTGATTTCCCGGTTTCCCCGATCGAGCGCCAAGGCCATGGCGCGATAGGACGAGAGAGTGAATTCCACATTCTCGATGCCAGCCTCGGCTTCGAGTGTTTCTTCCAGCATCAGCCGGTCCCACTTGCCGTCCTCCAGCGCTGGCTCTGGAACTCTTGTATAGACGCGGCTCACGCGAGGCGTCCGTTCGAATTCGGGAAGCAGAAAGTCGTCCTCAATGCGCGCCGAGGTTTCGATCAGAGAGGGTCCGGGGATGAAGAGCGAAGCGTTTTCACTCAGGACGCGGGTCTGACAACCAAGAGTCTTTCGGCGATTGCCACCAGTGAGCCGCACGGTTTCTCCGGCAATCTCGAATTCGCCCTGCTCGAGATAGACAAGGCACCCATTGCAAACCCCGCGGCCGCCGCAGCGCGTATTGAGCGACAGGCCATGGCGGCGGGCCAGGTCGGTGAGAAGCAAATCCGCCGAGGGAGGCAGGGTGCGCTCCCCCGACGGTGTCTTAACGTGCAATGCCATTTGTGGCAGGGTCCTGTCTGGAAGTGTCAGGACGCGGCAGCGAGAAGCGAATCGACCACTTTCACGGCTTCGTTGGCATCCTTGCCATAGCCGTGGGCACCGATTTCCTGGGCATAATCCTGGGTGACCGGAGCCCCCCCGATGATGACCTTGACGTTGTCCTGTCCCGCGAGGTGGTGAACCACCTCTTTCATATACTGCATCGTGGTTGTCAGCAGCGCGCTCAAGAGAACGAAGTTGGCCCCACCCTGGACCGCTTCGGCAAACTTTTCTTTCTCGCAGTCCACACCCAGATCCACAACCTCATAGCCCGCGCCCTTCAACATCATGGCGACCAGGTTTTTCCCAATATCATGCAAGTCGCCTTTCACGGTTCCGATGCAGACCTTTACCCGCTTGTTGCCGCCCGATTGCTCGAGAATCGGCTCGATGATGTCCAGCCCGGCCTGCATGGCACGCGCGGCGATCAGCATCTCGGGAACGTAGGCCTCGTTGCGCGAAAACCGCTCGCCCATTTCACGCATGGCCGGGATCATGGATTCGTTCAGCAATTCGGCCACGTCGTTCCCCGCATCGACGTTTTCCTGGACGATGCGCCCGACATCTTTGCGCTTTCCCTTCAGGATCGCATTAAAGAGTTCTTCATTCCTGGCCATTGAGATTTCTCCTTTATCTCCTTCGCGGATTCCCTTTTCTTGTTTGTAACCGGTATCAGAAATGTTGTGAGCTGGCAAGGTGGAAACGCCGCTTCCATGCGGTCGGTAAACAGGCCCTTTCAAAAATGGAAAAACATCCTGGGCACGCGACCATCCAACTCAACGCCAATACAAGGCAACTCGACACGGCTCCGTCAACAAGGAAACATTTCCGCTCTAATTCCTATTTTCTCAACCACTCGGATAGATGTCTTTCGTAAGCCTCGGGCACGAGTTGAGGCTGGTCATAGAATCCGGAGGCGAAGCGCTGGCGCATGCCTTCGTAAAGAGTCACCGCCGCCGCCACGGAAACATTGAGGCTTTGGACCATGCCCATCATCGGAATGAGAAAAGCCCCATCGGCCTGGTCGCGCCCCTCCTCGGAAACCCCGCGATGCTCGTTGCCAAACACGATCGCCGTCGGCCGGGTGAAATCCAGGTCGAAGAGAGGCTTTGATTCATCAGCGAGGCAAGCCGCGTAAATGCGGAACCCCTGCTCGCGAAGTGAACGATAGCAATCCTCCACGGTATGATGCCTCGGAGTTTCAATCCATTTTCGCGCCCCGGCGCTGGACTTCTTCCCCTGGCGGCGAAAATTGGGGAAGGGTTCGGCGTTATAAAGGAGGTGGACCTGGCAGACACCAACCGCGTCGCAGGTTCGCAGAATGGCGCTGACATTATGGGGGTCGTGGATGTTTTCCATGACAACGGCAAGAGTTGGCTGGCGGCGGTCCAAGACCCAGCGGATTCTCTTTTCCCGCTCGGCGGTACGATCACTCATGCATCTCTCCATGCGCAAGATTGCGCGCGTTTGTTGACCGGATTCCCGGGAAAGGCAAAGGGGAAATCGGTTGTCCGTGACCGCCTGGCCGCTGCAAGCGGTTGCAGTTTTTCGGCAATCCGGGGTTGGTTTTCCTTGTCGTCCGCTTGAAAAAAGCTCAGAAAAGACCGAACTGAGAACCACGAAAACAAAACCCTCCCGGGAAATTGCACGATGAAATTCAAGGGGCCTCTCTCAAAAAACTTACGTTTCCTTGCGTTGCTGGCGCTCTTCGTCTCGCCGGCACTGGCGGCCAGGGAGATCGATACACCGGCAGGGCAGGACCGAGAGGAAAGCTATTTCGGTCTGAACGGAACGAAGATCTTCCACATACCGGGTGAACCCGCCGTGGAAGAACGCTTTGGATTGATGGAGGATCTCGGTGTTTACTGGGATCGTATCGATCTCTGGTGGCACGTGGTCGAGCCCGAACCCGGGACTTGGGATTATTCACGGGCGGACTATGCTTTCGAGGCGTACGAAGACCATGGTGTCCAATGGTATCCCATCTTGTGCTACGGCGCGGCCTGGTGGGAGGGGCACAACGCGCCGCTGACCGATGAACATGTCGCGGACTTCGCCGAGTATGTCTATAAGACCGTGGATCGCTTTCAAGATCGCGTGACTTACTGGGCTGTCTGGAACGAGGCCAACATCCCGAATTTCTGGGCTCCGGCACCCGACGTGGAGGTCTATTACGAGCTGCTGAAGGCGACTCACGAAGCTGCCACGCGTGCCGATCCGGATGTGAAACTTGGCGCACCGGTACTGGCGCCCCTGGGCGAGTGGGATCGCCAGTTCACCGAGCGCCTGTTTCAGTTAGGCGGCCACGAGTATTTTGATGTGTTCGATTACCATTACTATCGCAACCATCCGCCCGAGCGGGAAGTCCCCCGGGAGATCGCCGAGATCAAGGCGCTGATGGAGCGCTATGGGGGCCAGAAGCCGATCTGGATTTCGGAAAGCGGAGTCTCCTCTCCCAACGATAACGTGGAAGAGAATTATCCACGCCAGGCGTCCCTCGTGGTTCGGAACCAACTGCTGGCCCTTGCCCTGGGAGTGGAACGTTTCTTTTACTTTGATCTTCAGAACTGGCGCGACAACGATCCGGAAGAGTGGGATTCCCAGCTCGGCCTTGTCGAGGCCGATGGAGATAAAAAGCCTTCCTTTCATGCCTACCAGACGATGGTCAAGGAAGTGGACTATCGCGAAGTCGTCGGGCGCTATACAAAGCTCGGAGAGGGAGTCGAGGCTGTCGTGATCCATGGTCCGGCTGCCAGCGAGGTCAAGCTGGCGGCCTGGCTGACTGATGATGACGCGGCACGCGAGGTTCAAATCATCACCGAGCCGCGCGATATACGCATTGTCCAGCCCTCTGGTGAATTCGAGATGATCCCGTTGGAGATCCCCCGCGCCCCCGGCCAGGAGACGAGAACCATCACGGTGAAAATCGACCGCCATCCGCGCTATATCCACAACGTGGATCCGCACACTTATCTTCCGGAGGCGGCTTTCCAGATCGATCCCCCCATGGCGATCCTGGCTCCCGGCGAGGAATCACGGATGGAGATAGATATCTACGACGCTATGCCCGGAGGCCGCTGGCGCGCGCGCTCAGTCGATACGCCGGACGGGATCACTTGGGACGTGAAAGAGGGGGTTGTGCGCTGTGATGAGACCCTTCCGGAGGGAGTTTACGAGTTAGAGGCGGTGATCGAGGCGGAGTACGAAGACGAATATGGCCGGAAGAAACAGCCGATTCTGCGCAAAACGGCCTTTGTGGAGATCATTTCAACGCTCGACCTGAGTTTGCGGCCGGTCCGGGAAGATGGGAAGTTAAAAGCCGTTGTCACTTTGTCAAACCAGACTCGAAGCGAGCTTCCAGGGAGACTGGAACTGGCTTGGCTAAATGGAGATCAAGAGTCTCTCCTTGTGGAGCAGGAGATTGATCCTATCCGGGCAGGGGAAAATCGCCGGATCAGTCTGGATGCGGAGCTCCCTCTTTCGGGCCTGGAGGGAACAGGCGCATGGACCGCGCGTTTCGGCGATTTCGAATCCCGGCCGTTCCGTGTCTATACAGCGGCGTTTTCCGAGAACGGCCCGGAAATTGATGGCGATCTGAGCGATTGGCAGGGCGTGCCCTCTCTGTTTATCGGCCGACAGGAAAATATTACGCGGACCGCCGGCGTGGAATGGACAAAGGAGAACGCCTCCGCCGATGTCCACTCTTGGTTCACGCCGGACGCGATCTATTTCGCCGCGGAGGTCACGGATAATTCGCCGATGGTGAATGACAATGCGCCCAAGGAATTGTGGAAGGGAGACGCATTCGAACTCTATCTTGGCCTCCAGGGGCCCACCGCCAGAAGCACCATCGACAAATCCTTTGAATACCAGATTGGTGTCGCGCCGAAGACTGCCGAAACGGGGCCGGTCGCCTTCTGGTTTCATCAGGATGAGATCATCGAAGGCGCGGAAGTCGCCACAGAGGAAACAGAGAGCGGCTATCGCATCGAAGCGCGCATCCCGCTGGCTGCGATCGGGTCGGGCGATATTGAGTTGAAGGCCGGCGATTTCGTCGGCCTCGACGTTGCTCTTGATGATGTCGACGAGGAAGATTGGGCCCCGGCGGGAAATTTACCCGGTCGTGCTCTCGTCTGGAACGGAACAGGGCAAAACTGGATCGACCCCTCGAATTGGGGACTGGGCGTTCTCGTGAAGAAATAGCCACTGGCCGTGTTCAAGCGTTTGCAATGGGGTCCGGTTTCCCGGGCCCCATTTGTCTAGACAGTGTGCGTGAGAAAATCCTCGAGAATCCGGCGCGTCACATTCAGGCGATAGTTCGCGGTGGAGCGCACGTCGTCGATCGGTGTGATTTCCTGGCGAAGCGCCGCCCAAACCTCTTCCTTGGCCGCACCGCTTGTGATCGCTTTTTCCGCGGCCTCGTTCCGCAGAGTGACGGGAGCGAGGGACCCAATGGAAATCCGCACAAGGCCGTTCGCGCGCGCTCCTGCGAAAACGACTTTGCTGATCGCCTGGGCGGCGCGAGTGCCCACCTTGCGGTAGTATTGCTTTTCCGCGGGGAACTCTGGGGCGGGAAGAATGATTTCGGAAACTAGCTCATCATCCTGGAGGACGGACTGGCGATACCCTGTATAGAACCCGCTCAGTTTGACCAGGCGCTCGCCGCGTTTGCTGAGAAGGCGCAATTGAGCATCATAAACCAGCAAAACGGGGACGGAATCCGCGGCGGGGGATCCATTGACGATATTTCCCGTCAAGGTGCCCCGATTCTGTATCTGCAGCGCCCCGGTGACTTTGGATGACTCAACCAGGAGGGGATAATGCTTTCTGATATACGGATCGTGCCTGACATCGGTGTAGGTTGCCATGGGGCCAATGCGGATCCCGCCATCTTCTGCCTTTGTGATATACCGCCACTCTCTGGCCAGGCGATGGAGCGACTGGCAGTTGTGCATCCGCAGCATTCCTTCGTTGAGGAGCACCATGACTTCCGTCCCGCCCGCAATTGGCGCGAGTCCCTCTACTTCGCTTTTTTGCGCCACCGCTTCTTCGATACTCGAAGGAACCAGGCACGTATAGTCGGAAAGATTTGAACCCATCATGATTCGGCCATCAGCTCTCTGGCGCGTTCCATGGCGCGGAAAATGGCCGTATATCCCGTGCAGCGGCAGAGGTTCCCTTCCAGTGCTTCGCGCACGCCGCCGGGCGAGAGTTCGGGATGCCTCAGGTAATAGACGCCTGCCATAATCATCCCCGGTGTGCAAATGCCGCATTGCGCGCCGCCCGTTTCCACAAACGCCTGCTGCACGGCGTCGAGCAATTCCCCCTCCTCGCCGCTTTGTGCAATGCCCTCGATCGTTTCCACCCGGCCGCCTTCGGCCTGGCAGACGGGCACCATGCAGCTCATCACCAACTCTTCGTTCAGGATCACCGTGCAGGCTCCGCATTCGCCCTCTCCGCAGCCGTACTTCGTGCCCGGTGAGTCCGCCTCGCTGCGCAAGGCATCCAGGAGCGACATCATCGGATGCACATCGAGTTCCTTCTTTTCACCGTTCAAATCGAATTCCAAATTCATACCAGCAGATCCTCCGGCTGAGCAGGGATATGGGTCAGTGTTGTATTGGCCGCATGGTTGATCGCAGCGACAACAGCGGGCGCCGGCCCGTCCATCGGCAATTCGCCCAGGCCTTTTGCGCCGTAACAGCCTTCGTCCCACGGCGTGGGCAGGAATTCGACGTATATATCCGGCGCGTCCATCGTGGTTGGAATGATGTAATTCGTCATCTGACAGTTGGTCATTCGCCCTTCGCCGAGCACCACATTTTCCATCGTGGCCCAGCCCACGGCCTGGGCCACGCCACCCTCCACCTGGCCCGCCGCCAGCACCGGGTTGATCACCGTGCCGACATCCACGATCGACCAGACAGACTCCACCGTCGGCATCATGGTGACCCGGTCGAGGCTCACCTCGGCCACATCGACCGACCAGCTATACGCTCCATAGGCCGAGCCCTTGTATGTCTCGTCGTCCCAGACCAGGTCCGGCGGCGGAACGAAATCCGCCTCCGCCCGTGTCGTGCCGAAATGTTTGACGTGATCCACGACGGTATAGCCGTTCAGCTTCTCCCGCAGGTCCTCGCCCGCGCGCTGTACCAGGCGTCCGACAATGGAAACGGTGCGCGACGCCACCGTGGGCCCGCTGTTTGGCACGGCCCGCGTCTCCGGCTTGTGGAACACGACATCATTTACGGGAATTCCGAGCGCCTCGGCGGCAATCTGGGGGAAGACCGTTTCCGTGCCCTGGCCCATTTCCGTCGAGGCGACCAGGATTTCCACTTTCCCATCGGCGCGCGTGGAAAGCGCCACCTTCGAGGCGAGATACACCTCGCCCGATCCGGTGAATCCTGTCCCGTGCATGAAAGCCGAGAGGGCAATCCCGCGCCCTTCGCCTCGTCTATACGCTTTAGCTTTTCGCTCAAAATCCGAGAGCTCCAGCGCGCGGTCCAGCAACTCGTCCATGCGCGGATCCTGGTCCATCACCTGGCCCGTCGGCATGGCGTCGCCTTTGTGGAGGAAGTTTTTGCGCCGCAGTTCCACCGGGTCCATGCCAAATTTCTCCGCCAGCATGTTCATGTGCAATTCGATGGCAAAGATGCTCTGCGGGGTGCCGAATCCGCGAAACGCGCCATAGGGCGGCGAATTCGTGTAGTTTGCAATCCCCTCAAGGCGCGCCGCGGGCCAGTTATACGGTCCGCATCCATGTAGGATGCCCCGCGACAGCACCACGGGCGTCAGGGTCACATAGGCCCCGCCGTCCAGCAGGAACCGGAAATCGAGCGCCCGCACGCGCCCATCGCGCATGCATCCGATGCGCACCGTGGTTTCTGAGGGATGGCGCTTGGTGGAACACGCCATGTCCTCCTGGCGGTCATACATCAGCCGCACGGGCCGGCCGGCTTTCTTGGCCAGGAGCGCCGCGTGAATCGCCACCTGGCTTGGGAAATCCTCCTTGCCGCCAAAGGCCCCGCCGGTGGTTTCCTGGATCACGTTGACCTGATCGCCCGCGAGACCAAATGCCTCGCAAACGGAACGATGCACGTAATACGGGCACTGGTGTGAACCGTGGAGCGTTACGCCCTGCTCGTCCCAATAGGCGATAAATCCCTGCGGCTCGATATAGACGTGTTCCTGGGCTCCCGTGCGATAGGTCCGCTCGAACACGATATCGCTCGCCGCGAATTCCTTTTCCAGGTCGCCGTGCTCGATCAGATAACGCTGCATGCGCTCGCCTTCGCGCATATCCAGCACCGCCGGCTCCTCATCATACTCCACCTTGATCGACCGGATCGCTTTTTCCACCAGCCCGCGATCGGCGTGGGCGATGAGAAGAATCGCCTCCTGGTGGTGGCGGATTTCGCGATCGGCGAGCGCGGGCTGGTCGTTTTTGATCAGCGCCACGAAATTGTTTGGCAAATCCGCCGCGGTCGCGACCACGAACTCCTTCCACGGAATATCGTCGGGGAAATGGATCTTGCGGATACGGCCCCGGGCGATCGTGCTGCGCAGCGTCTTGCCATAGAGCGCCCCGGGCACATTGAGGTCATCGACATAGACGGCCTGGCCCATGACCTTGGGCCGGCCTTCGCGCCGGGCAACGGAATGCCCGACATACTGGCGTTTTTCTGTTTTGACTGGCGGCATCACGGCCCTCGCTTCCATCATGCTGCGGAAGGCCGCGCCCCGGGCTTTCTTTGGGGTCTGGAGCGCCACCTTCCAAGAGGCCAACAACCACCCCAATCACATTTTCCGTGAGATGCAAGGCGTTTTCGCGAGAATTCGGGGTTGCGCGGGTAGCCGTCCGGTTCTAAGTTCCCGCCGGATTGCGGGACTTGCGCGCCCATAGCTCAGCCGGATAGAGCAGCAGACTTCTAATCTGCAGGTCGGAGGTTCGAATCCTCCTGGGCGCGCCACTTAAAACAGGTCCAAACCGGACACATCGGTAACACATTGTTCCTAAGACATGGATAAGAACTCGCTCTTGCTCTGGTTGCGACTTTTTAGGGCGATGGTGGCGCAAGGCGAGTTATTGCTCATTCTGGCTGGTATCGCGCTCGGGTGCGGTGCCGAGGATGATGCAGCATCTTTGTCTGGTTCTTCATGCCTGCCCCCCTCGTCAAATCAGTTTGTGGTAAGGCGGCCCCCTATAAGATGACAAATCGAGGCGAAAACGAAAAAAGAGTGTTTTTTCCGCATTGGCCGCCTGCTCACCCGCAATCCGGTTCGAACAGGTCGCCCTGGTGGTTGCGGCGGGGGCGGACATCTTCCCGGGGGTGCGTTCCGGGGATTTCCGGCGGCGTTTCGTCGAGATCGTAGCCCACTACGCGCAGCAGTGTCTGAAACCCGCGGCGCAACAGGCGTCTATACGCGGCGGCATCATAAATAGTTTCCGGCTGGAGGAGCTGGGCGAGGCAGACGCGCTGCATCGGGTCGCGGTCGTGCTGGCGCACGATCAGATAGGTGACGGGCATGCCGGCGCGGCGTTCCATGCCGGCCAGGCGGGCCTGGCGCGCGGCGAGCGCCACCATGTTGTTCGAGCGGTAATCCTCCGGGTCCATGGAAAGGCGGCGGGTGATCAGCAGGTGCTCGCGCGGCACCTCGCCCCGGGCGAGCGCCCCCTCGCACTCGCTCAACAGGCGCAGCAGATCGGGCACGCGCTCGCGGTATTCGGCGAGGTCGCGCGCTTCGCTCAGGATGTCGATACATCGCTTCTGCACATTGCGGATAAAGGGGGGCAGGTCGTGGCGCCGCGCTTCGATGCCGCGCATCTTGACCGAGCCATCCTCGAAGCGGCCGAAAAACCGGTTGGGAACGGGCATCTCCGGATTTTGCCGCGAGGGGAGAAACGCAATCCACTTATAGACGCCTTCGAGGCCGATGGGCAGCCCCGTCGCCTCGAGAATCTCGCGGCAGAGCGTGTCGATCTCCTCCGCGGACGGCGGGCCGAGGTGGGCCAGCTCGGGATCGCGCTGGCACCAGAAGCAATCGACAATGGCATGCAGCACGCGAAAGCCCCGGCGTTCGCACACCTCGCGCGCCACCATGAGGCGGTCGCGCGCAAAGGCGCAAACGGCTTCGTGGGCCTCGATGCGGCCAAAGCGCGCGTTGCGATAACCCAGGTAGCCGAAGCAGCAGACCAGCAGCCACTTGAGCGCCGTCTGGCGCGAATCCACCAGGAACTCGCGTTCGCTATCGGCGTCGCGCCGTGCCTGCGACCGGATGCGCTTGTATCGCACGCGCTTGTCTATAATTGGCGCCAGCGCCCGCGAAACCAGGCCCTCGCGGCGCTGGCAGATTGTATAGCCAATTTCCGGAACGCCCTCGTTCCGGCAGCAGCGGCAATTCACCGTTTCCGGCGACACGTTAAAGCGCGACATGATCGTGGGATACATCGAGACAAAATCGATTTCGATGACATCCTCGTAAGCGCCGGTGAGCGGCTGATAGACGAGGCCGCCACGATCCGTGGCGAGGAGCTGGGCCGCCGTTTTCCATCCCTCGGGCTCGGATTTTTTCCACGGGATGAGAAAACCCTCGCGGAAAGCAAAATCGAGCTGGATCGATGTGATGCCCGTGCCGATGGAGCGGCGCCCGATGCGCTGGACGGGAAGCTTGGAGACGCGAGACACTTCCACCAGGCCGTGGAGCCCCGTGTGCTCGACCATGAAGGAGTTTTCCGAATCGATGTGCCAGCGGCCAAAGAATGGATAGTCCGGCGCCTGGTAAAGCACGCGGCCGTAGGAAAAATAACTGCGTCCTTCCAGGCGGATTTCCCGCGGCTCCGGCGGCTCTTCGCGGTCGAGCCGCAGCCGCAGCGGCTCGCCGTCCCAATCGCGGGCGCCTTGCTCCAGAATCAGCAACAGCGGAATCAGAAAATCGTCGCCTCCATGGGTCAGAACGATATCCGGATCCTCGCGCTCGATCAGGCGGTTGAGCGAAGCCACCACCTCGCCGGGATCCCCGGTTTCAAACTGTTGCTCGATACCGTCTATACGCGCCGAAAGCCAATCCAGCCGCGGCCGCCCGCCATGGAGCAACCCGTCTCCGTCCAGTTCCATGGTCCGCAGGTCCGGCAGCGTATAGTCCGTGCCCCACTCGTCGTCGCGGCATTCGATGCGCGTGATCCATCCATCACGGTCTGCCTCGAAGGCGCACCACCCGAGCGGCACCAACCCGCGCTCGAAATTGTAGTGCTGCTCCGGCAACAGGTCGGCGTTGTAGTAATCCACGTCCGGATGCAGCTTATAGAGCCGCCGAAGCGTTTGCCGGTGCCACGAGTAAGGCCGAAGCACGCGAATTTTCATGACGGGAATGCTCTCGCCCGACCAAAAATCCAGGCGCTCGGTCTCGCCGAGGATTTCCACCTCTCGCGGCCATTTTTCCAGCGTTTGGAGGCACGCCCGCAGCGCCCTCCGCGGTCCGCCGAGATAAATCGCCGGCGTAAAGCGGTCGCGCAGGCGCAGGCGCTCGCCCTCCTCGGTGATCAGATAGAGCACCATCGCCTCGGGGGTGCAGAACAGGTCGAACAAAAACGCGTGGCGCATACTCAAAACCTGAAAGGCGGGATGGCGGCGGGCGAGCCCGGCATCATGGTTCTTCTTCCGCCGGGTCCGGGCGGGGGAGCGCCCGTGGCTCGTCCCGGTTGTTTTCCGTATTCTGGGAAAACGGCATTTCCTGCTGTTCGTTTTCCAGCCGGCGGGGATGGTTCGGCGAGGGCGGCTCCGGGTCTTCCCCGCGCAGATCGGCCACTTGGCGCCGCAGGCGCGCGAGTTCCTTTTGCTGCTCAAGCAGAATCGACATCACCACCGCGTCGAAGGGGATCGGCCGCGCCGCCGCGGCGGCCTCGGCCATATGCTGGCGCGCGTGGACGAACAAGCGGTCGAACACCGCGCGATCCTCCGCGCGCAACGCCCGCCGAAACGGCGCCCAGCCCGCCATCTCGCGTTCGAGAGACATGTTAAACGTCGGAACAGTACGGCCCATGAAAGTTTC
>CAYFUR010000017.1:0-45202 GCA_964346275.1 uncultured Candidatus Sumerlaeota bacterium | reverse complement strand
TCCCTATCCTTTTCTCCCCTTTTTCGAGACGGAAGATCATATCAATGCGGCTCGCCAGGCGTTTTATCGCATGAACGCGTGGGTTTTCGGGCCAGTTTTCCATGGGAAGTATCCGGAGAAAGAATGGGAGTCCCTGGGCATCGAAGCGCCGGAAATCGAAGAGGATGACCTGGAGGCGATTTCCGAGAAAACCGATTTCGTCGGCTTGAATATCTACCACGCGCCTGAATGCGTGCATGCGGAGTATGGCAGCCTGGGGCATGAGTCCTGGTTCCCGCGGACGGACTCTGGCTGGCCGCTCACGCCGGATAGCATCTACTGGTCTATACGATTTACGAGAGAGCTTTTTCAGGCCGGAGATGTCTATATCACTGAGAATGGATGCTGCTATCCGGACCAAGTCAATGAGGTGGGGCGTGTAGACGATTTCGCCCGGGTGCATTACCTGCGGACGTATTTACAGAGCCTCCACCGGGCCGTGTCGGAAGGGTTCCTGGTGCGGGGCTATTTTGTCTGGTCGATCATGGACAATTTTGAATGGGCGGAGGGGTTCACGCGGCGTTTCGGCATTGTTCACGTGAACTACGAGACGCAGAAAAGGACTCCGAAGCTCAGTGCCGAATGGTATTCCCGGGCCATTCAGGAGAACGGATTCTAAGGGATTTGGATCGGAGTTCCTTGACCTGTAGAAAGAATGTTGTTCTCCTACCCCTTGTAATCTGTCCGAGAAAATTCTCTGAATAGATCGCAAGAAGCCAAAAGGAACTCGCCAATGACTGAAGACAAAGGGCCGGATGGGCTGACTGCGTATAAGACAACCCGGCGAAGTTTCCTGAAGGGGATGGGGGTGGCCGCCGGCGCCGGCGCGCTGCTGCCGCGATATTCCCAGGCTCAGGAAACCGCCAACGAAGAAAGCTCTGAAACACCGGGATTGAAGGAGTTAGGCCGCGGAAAGCGGGAAATTGTCCTGCGACTGGATGGAAAACGGCGCAAGCTTTCCGTCGAGCCGCGCACGACTTTGCTCGCCGCCATGCGTGAGGGGCTCAACGAGACCGGGCCCAAGGAGGTTTGCGATCGCGGCTCCTGCGGGGCCTGCACCGTCATGCTGGATGGGAGTGCCGTGATGAGCTGCATGGTGCTCGCCATGGATGCCGAGGGGGCGGAAGTCCTTACGGCGCAGGGAATTGCAGAGGATCCTCGTTTCAAGAACCTTCTGGACTCTTTTATCGAAAACGACGCCGCTCAGTGTGGTTTCTGCATCCCAGGATTCTTCGTCCGAAGCGCGGCGATGCTTCTGGAGAACCCGAAGCCGACGCCTTCTGAGATTCGCCACGGCATTGCCGGGAATATCTGTCGATGCGGTACCTATTCCAAGATGTTCGATGCCATTGAGGGCTGTGTCCGGAAGGGAGGCGTGGGCTGATGAAAGTCGACAACTACAACGCCATGGAAAATGAAGATCCCCGCCCGGACATCCTTCAGAAGGTGACCGGCAAAGCCAAATACGCGGCGGATCAATATCCGAAGGATATCATCTACGCGAAATACGTCCGTTTCCCCTATGGGTCCGGGAGCTTCGCCAACGCGAATGTCGAGGCGGCTCGCAAGGTTTCCGGCGTCTTATCGGTGGAAATCTACGACGACACGGAGTGCCAGTATGCCGGGCATCGCATCGGAGAGATCGTGGCGGAATCAGAGGACGCGATCGGGGATGCGGAGGCCGCGCTGGATATCGAGTTCGACGTTTCCGACCCGAAAACCGAGATCGATAAGCTTTATCAAGGCGTGCCGGAGGTGAATGCGGAAGATGTTCAGAAACTCCAGCGTCTCTACGATCTCGGAGCTTCGGTCATCGAGGCGACTTACAAAACGCAGATCCAGACCCATAGCTGCCTGGAAACGCACGGTGCCTCGGTGGATCACAAGGGCGACAGCGTCGAGGCCTGGGTGAGCACCCAGGCGGTGATTGGCTGTGAGGAGCAGATGGCTAACGCCACGGGGCTGCCCGCCTCGAAGGTGACGATTCACTCGGAATACGTTGGTGGTGGTTTCGGCAGTAAATTCAGCATCGGCCCCGAGGGCCGTCTCGCGCAAAAGGCGTCGAAGAAGTTCGGCCGCCCCTGCCGCTTGTTGCTGAACCGGCGCGATGAACATTTCGACGGAGGCAACCGCCCCGGCACGATCCAGTACATGAAGATCGCCGCCGACAAGAATGGCAAGATGCTTGGCGGGCGGATTCATTGCACAAACGTGGTCGGCTACACGGGCGGGCGCGGTGCCTGCAGGAATCCGAACTACTATGACTTTGGCGAGATCGTGCGCACGGAGAATGAAATCGCTCTCAACGCCGGCCTTCCCACGGCTTTCCGCGCCCCGGGTTTCCCGCCGGGGACTTTCGCCATCGAATCGATGCTGGATGAATTGGCCGCCTCGCTGAAGATGGATCCGGTGGAATTTCGCAAGGTCAACGAAACGAGCGATCGCCGTGTGCGCCAGCTGGAATGGGGCGCGGAATTGATTGGATGGAAGGACCGCAAGCCGGATGGATCGCGTCCGGGCATCGTGAAGACCGGTTATGGCTGCGGCGGCGCGTCCTGGGGGAACTCCCAGGGGAAATGCGAATGCGTGACGGATGTCTTCCGCAGCGGGGAACTGGAAGTTCGGGTTGGCATTCAGGACATCGGCACGGGGGCTTCCACTTTGCCAATCGACGTGACCGCTTATCACCTCGGGCTGCCGCGCGAGTGGATCGCGGGCAAGGTCGGCAACAGCAATTATCCTCCCGGCCCCGCCAGCGGAGGCTCCGTAACATCGCGCTTTGCTGCGCCGGCGATTCGCGATTCGGCGGAGAATGCGATGAAGAAAATTCGCCGCTATGTCGCTCGGGAAATGGGAATCAACGAAGAAGACGTTGTCTATAAGGAAGGCGTCTTTACGAATCCGGACACCGGCGAGGAGGTGGGCTGGAAGGATGCCTGCTCGCTGATGAGCAGTGAAAAGACGACAGCCCACGGCGAATTCAATCCCGCCTATTACGGTAATGGATCTTCCGACTGCGTTCAGTTTGCCAGGGTGGATGTTGACACCGAAACGGGGATCGTCCGCGTCCGCAAGGTCGTGGCGATCCAGGCCTGCGGCAAGCCGATCAACCGGCTGACGGCGGAAAACCAGATCTACGGCGGGGTGATCCAGGGGGTGAGTTTTGCCTTGTTCGAAGACCGCCGCCTCGACGGACCGACCGGGGGCATGGTGAATGCCGATCTCCTCGGATACAAAATTGCCGGACCGGTGGATGTCCCGGAGATTGTTCCCGTGCTGGATGTGATCGAGGAAGACGACGGCGTGCGGTCCATCGGCGAACCGACCACGATCCCCACGGCGGGCGCGATCGCCAATGCCGTGACGAATGCGATCGGCTCTCGCGTCCGCGAGTTGCCCATAACGCCCCAGCGCGTGTTAGCCGCGCTCGAGAAAGGAGGCGCCGCGTGAAGGCTTTCGACTACGCCATAGCGGAGAACCAGCAGGGCATTCATGCCGCTGTTGATAAAGGATATAAAGTCAAAGCGTCGGGAATCGATTTGCTCGACATGTTGAAGGAGCGAATCGAACCGTCGGAAAAACTGGTGAGCATTCATAAGGTGAAGCCGCTGAAGGAAATCCGCATGACGGACGGGGGAGTGTCTATCGGCGCTCTCGCGACGTTGAGGGAAATTTCCGAGAATGAGGCGATCAAAAAAGGGTATCCGGCACTTGCTCTGGCCGCGGGCGAGGCGGCCACGCCGCAGATTCGCGCCCGGGCAACGGCGGCCGGGAATATCCTCCAGCGCCCGCGCTGTTGGTATTTCCGAGCCAAGGAATACCACTGTCTGAAAAAGGGCGGCGCCGAGTGCTTTGCTGTGAACGGGGAAAACACCTATCACGCGATCTTTGGCGAGGGACCCTGCCATATTACCCATCCTTCCAATATTGCCCCCGCGCTGGTGGCTGCCGGAGCGAAAATCAAGGCGAGCAATGGATCGGAAGAAAAGGAATATGACGCGGAGGATTTCTTCGTGATGCCGACGCGGAATCTCTATGGCGAGAATATCCTCGAAGACGATGAAGTGGTCACGGAGATCGTCATCCCCGCCATGCCGGAAAAGTCGGCCTATGTCGAATTCCGCGAAAAGCAAAGCTTCGACTGGCCCGTTGCGGCCTGCATCGCTGTCTATATGGATGGCAAGTGGTCGGTGGTTCTCAGCCACGTTGCCCAAACCCCCTGGCGGGCGGAGGAGGCGGAGAAGATCGCCGGAACGATGGCTGATCTGACCAAGGAAGTCGCGGAAAAAGCCGCGGATGCGGAAATTCAACGCGCGGAGCCCATGAGCCAGAATGCGTATCGTATCAAACTTGCCCGCGCCGCTATACGCCGTTCGCTGTTGAAGGCCTGCGGCAAGGAGGCAGTCTAGCATGAAACCGGAATTGCAAATTGATGAGACGCCACGCCCCTGCTGCGTTCATTTGCGCTGCAAGTCGATGTACTACCGGGACGATGAGCGCCCCGGACTCGCGCATGACGATGAGTCCATGGGTTTCTGGTGCGACTTGACCAGCGATCCCATCGGCCCGGACCGAACGGTGGCGAGCCATAAGGCTTGCCAGGCGGGACGGTCCTGTTTTGCGAAGGGGCGTTAAGGAAGCCCGATGGCGAATCGTGAGACCAGCCTGATCGAGCGGATCGAGAAAGTCCGGCTGATCGCTTTTGATGTCGATGGCGTCCTGACCGATGGCGGGATTTATCTCGGCGAGAACGGCGAAACCAAAAGGTTTCATGTCCAGGACGGCCTTGGGCTCTCTCTTGCCCGGTGCGCCGGTCTTTCCATTGTGTGGATTACAGGACGCAAGAGCGAAGCGGTCCGGCGCCGGGCCGCGGAACTCCAGATCGATGAATGCCACCAGAGCATTAAGGACAAGATCGGCCTGCTGGAACAAATCGGCCATCGCCTCGAAATGACGCTGGGCGAAATGGCTTATATGGGTGACGACTTGATCGACCTGCCGGTGATGCGAAAAGTCGGGCTGGCCATTGCTCCTGCCAATGCCGTCCAGGACGTTAAGTCCCTCGCGCATTACGTCACGATCGCGCGCGGCGGGCATGGCGCCGCCCGCGAGGTCGTCGAAACAATTCTCCGCCGCCAGGGAAAATGGGGCGCGCTGGTGGAGGACTATCTTCGCAACACGGAAAGCGTCGAGCAGTAGCCTCGACGCTTAGTCCAGTGTCCTTTCGTGGGCGAGGAGATCGTCGTAGCTCTCCCGTTCTCGGATGATGTATTGTTTGCCATCCTTGACGAGGATCTCCGGCGGGCTGGGGCGCGTGTTGTAGTGGCTTGCCATGACAAAGCCGTAGGCGCCGGCATCCATGAAGGCCAGCAGGTCGCCTTCTTTTGGGAGAGCCATCTTGCGGTCGAGGGCCAGAAAGTCGCCGGTTTCGCAGACGGGGCCCACGACGTCAGCCACGTTTTCGCCACCTTCGGATTTCTCAATCGGCAGGATGCGGTGGTAAGCCTCGTAAAGGGTGGGCCGCATCAATTCGGTCATGGCGGCATCCACGATGACGAAGTTTTTGGCGTCGCCGGCTTTCATGTATTCGACGCGGGTGAGCAGGGCTCCCGCTGGCCCAGCGATGGAACGGCCCGGTTCGACGATGAGCGTCACACCGAGATCCTCGGCGGCCTTGGAAACAGCCTTCGCGAAGGGGCCGATGTCGAGTGGCTCCTGGCCTTCTTGATAGGCGATCCCGAACCCGCCGCCAAAGTTGATCGTCTTCAGTTGAATGCCTGTTTCATCCATGACGCTGCGGGCGAATTCGGAAACGATGAGAACCGTTTTCGGATGCACCGAGGGATCGAGAATCTGTGATCCGATGTGGCAATGGAGGCCCACCAGGTCCAGGTTGTCGAGTTCTCTGGCGAAGCGGCGTGCAAGCTCCAGCGCCCGTTGGAGGGAGATGCCAAACTTGTTCTCTTCTTTCCCCGTGGTGATGTACTTATGGGTCTTGGCGTCGACGTTGGGATTGATGCGAATGGCGACGGGTGCGCGCCGGCCCATGTCTCCCGCGATGCGATTGAGGCGCTCCGCCTCGCTTTCCGATTCAACGTTGAATTCCGAGACTCCAGCCTCCAAAGCCGCGCGCATTTCGCTTTCCGTTTTCCCCACGCCGGCAAAAATAATACGCCCTCCCGGAACGCCGACGCGGAGGACGCGTTCCAGTTCCCCGCCGCTGACGATGTCGAAGCAGGCTCCTTCCCGGGCCAGAAGTTGCAGAACCGCGAGGTTGCTGTTGGATTTCACGCTATAGGCGATTTTCGAATCGATGCCGGGAAAGGCGTCGGCAATACGGCGATAATTCTCTCTGAGAAGATTCCAGGAATACACGTAAGCTGGTGTGCCGTGTTGGCGGGCGATGCCGTCCAGGGGGACGCCATCCACGCAAAGCTGATCGTCTTGATAATGAAAGCCGGTCGTCGTCATGCTCATCTCGGTCGCAGGGATTTGGCCGCCTTGGCGGAGGCGCATGGTGGCGGAATGCGGGGGGCAGCGCAAGCCCGGAGTGCCGCCTCGCCTGCGTGGCTTTAACTTCGCTTGAACCTCAGCGGCGAACCAGTTTGAATACAATCAAATCCGTCTCCCTCGAAAGGAGCGCACTTGGCCACCACAGACCAGGATCCCGCCGGACTCCGGCTCATCGATAATATCGAGCAAGTCATCATCGGCAAGCGCGGGCTGATCCTTCGTGTGGTTGCCGCTCTTTTCGCCGGGGGGCATGTGCTTCTGGAGGACGTGCCCGGCACGGGCAAGACGATGCTGGCCCGCGCCCTGGCCAAATCGATCAATGCGTCTTTCCGCCGGATCCAGTTTACCCCCGATCTGTTGCCCACCGATATCACCGGTGTCTCGATCTACAACCAGAAGTCGGGCGAGTTTGAGTTTCGAGAAGGGCCGCTTTTTGCCAATGTGGTCCTTGGAGATGAACTGAACCGCGCCACCCCGCGAACACAAAGTGCCCTTCTGGAAGGGATGGAAGAGCGCACGGTCACCGTCGATGGAGAGACGCACGACCTGCCGAATCCCTTTTTCGTGATCGCCACGCAAAATCCCATCGAGCAACACGGCGTTTACCAACTGCCGGAAGCCCAGGTCGACCGCTTCCTGGTGCGCCTGCGCCTTGGATATACGACGCAGAGCGAGGAGCGCAAGATCGTTGAGCACCAGCGCACCGAGCATCCGATTCGCAGCCTGGAGCCCGTTGCGACAATCGAGGAGATTTTGAAAGAGATGCAAGGTTTGCGCGAAGTGACCGTGGAGCCGAACGTGACCGATTATATCGTGCGGCTGGTGACGTCAACGCGCTCGCACCGTGATGTTTCCCTGGGGGCGAGTCCCCGCGCGAGCATTTCCTTGTATCGATTCTGCCAGGCGGCGGCCTGGGTGCGCGGCCACGGATTTGTCACGCCCGACCTGGTGAAAAAGCTGGCGCCGTCGGTCATCTGCCACCGGTTAATGCTGAAACCGCAGGCCCGTCTGGGCGGGGTTGAACCGGAGAATGTGCTCCAGGAAGTGATCGATTCCGTCGAGGTGCCGGTGGTGCGGCTGCGGGAATCCGAATCCGATGAAGGCTAATGGCATGACCGCTCTGCGAAGATTCTTTCCTTTCATGATCGCATCGGCGGCCGCCCTGCTGGCCGGCGGTTGCGCGTCCAGCGGCGACCCGGTCGAAATGCCGCCGAGACATACCGTGCTGGCGGTTGATTCGGCGAAGCTGCAATCAGATGCTGGTGTCGAGGCCGCTCTCGCCCCCTATACGGCGGAGGTCGAGAAGCTGCGCCAGCCGATCACCGAATCCACGGTGGAGCTGAAACCCGGGCCGGGAGAGCGAGACCTGGGCTACTGGGTGGCCGATCAAATGCGGCGAGCGGCTTCCGAAGCGATCGGCCGTCCCGTCGATGCGGCATTTACAAATGCGGGCGGCATCCGCTCGGACTTGCCAAAAGGCCCTGTCTCCTATGCGACCATTTCCCGAATTCTTCCTTTCGAGAACACCGTGGTGGTTTACGAGATGACCGGCTTGCAATTGCATGAGGTCGCGGAGGTCTTTACGACCTGGCGCGGGGGCATGCCGGTTTCGGGAATGAGCATCGAAGGCAATGAGGAATTTGAACTCGAGCGTGTGCTGATCGATGGAGAGCCGATCGATCCAGAGGAAACCTATCTTGTCGCGACGAACAGTTTTCTGGCGGCGGGTGGAGGAAACATGGACATTCTGACGACGCTCCCGGCCAACGACACGGGGGTGTTTTTGCGCGATGCGATCACGATGCATCTGCGCGATTTAGCAGCGGAGGGAAAGAAGATCGATCCGGAAACGGATGTCCACCGCTATACATACGGCGGAAAGACGCTGGAGGAGTTGGAATGAACCGGAGACGCTTTCTACAGGGAACGGCGGGGCTGGCGGGCGCCGCGGCCCTTGGCCTTCGGCCGGCCGGACTCCCTGCGGCTGTTGAAAAACCGGCCAGCGCCGTTCGGCTGACCATCATCCACACCAACGATGTGCATTCCCACCTGGAGCCGAAGAACAGCGGGGACTATGCAGGCCTGGGCGGAGCGGCCGCGCGGGCCGCATTGATCCGGAAGATTCGCCGTGAGAACGACCACGTGCTGCTCGTCGATGCGGGAGATTTCTTACAGGGCACGCCGTATTTCAATCTTTTCAAGGGCGAAGCGGAAGCGGTCGCAATGAACGAGACAGGATACCTCGCTTCGGCAATCGGCAATCACGAGTTCGATCCGGGGATCGAGCGCCTTGCCGAGGTCGCCCGCAAGCACATGGACTTTCCGTTCCTTTGCTGCAATTACGACTTTCGGAATACTCCCATGAAGGGGCTCACCCGCGAATCCATGATCGTGGAAAAAGCCGGGCTCCGCATCGGCCTGCTCGGACTGGGGATCAAGCTGGATGGCCTTGTCTATCCAGGGTATTTCGGCGATACCCGGTATCTCGATCCAATCATCGAGGGGCGCCGCGTGGCCCGCGAACTGCGCAACGAGAAAGGTTGCGACTTTGTCATTTGCCTTTCGCATATCAACATTCTCTCGAGCCACGAGCAGCGTTCTGACAACGCCGAGCCCGGGGACCGGGATGTGATCCGCGAAGTACCGGAGATCGATGTGATCGTCGGCGGGCACAATCACTACTTGCTGCCAACGCCGGACGTTTTGAATCGGCGCGGCAGCGTGGGATACGTGCACCAGGCGGGCTGGGCGGGAACGCACCTCGGGCTGTTGCAGTTCGATGTCTATGCAAAAGACCAGAAGGAGCTGGCAGCGGGCGGCACGGCCGCCGTGCACACGGCCTGATTGTCATGTCGTACGCGAAACCAGGATCCGCGTCGCCGTCTCAAGGCTTTCCCGCAGCGCTTTAGGCAGCGTTTTGATCGCTTCCAAGGCGTGGGATTGTAATTCCTCGCAGTATTGCTCGCCGCGCGCGACTGCGCCATGGCGCTCGTAAAGTTCGAGAACCCACTGAATATCCTCCGCGGCCGTCTCTTCCCGTTCGCGATCGAGGATATCAAAGAGGCGCTCGCGTTCCTCCACAGAGCACTTCTCCGCTGCCGCGGCCACCAGATAGCTGCGTTTGCCTTCGCGTATATCGCTTCCGATGACTCCCCGCCCTTTGCCCTGGGTCAGGTCGATGATGTCATCCTTGATTTGGAAGAGGGGGCCAAGGGCGTTGCCAAGTTTCGTCAGGCCCTCGATGGTGTCTTCCTGGGCGTGGGCGATGATCGCGCCGCCGAGCATCGGTGCGACCAGGTAGGACCCGGTTTTCATGGCCACCAGCCGCTCGTATTCAGTCATGGTGAAATGGCGCTGGCCGCGGGCGGAGATATCCAGGGACTGGCCAATGAAGAGATGATCGAGGGTCCGGTGGAGAAGCTCAATCAATTGCTCGCGAACGGCCATGGACATATGCGGATCGCGGCTGATGAAGTAGAAGACTTTGGCCAGCATGAAATCTCCGATGTTGATTCCATGAGCGAGCCCGTATTGGACATGGGTGCAAGGGCGGCCGCGCCGCATGGAATCGCCGTCTTCGATATCGTCATGGACCAGGGCGAAGTTATGCAGCAGTTCGATGGCACAGGCGAATGTGAGGGCGTTGCGCGGGGCAGTTCCGAGCATTTCCGCGGTGAGCAGGCAGAGGGCGGGCCGGATCCGCTTGCCCCGAATTGCGCGATCTTCCTCGTCCAGCCCCATGGAATACAGCACGCCGTCGTGCAGATGAGGCACTTGCTCGCTCATGCCGATCAGGCGGATGAGTTCGCGGTCGACCAGTTCCGCATAGCGAAGCGTTTGCTCCTGGAATTTGTGTTCCTTTTCCGCCTCTTTTGTCCGATTCGAACCCCTCGCCACCGGGAACTCCTTTCCACGCAAAATAGGATTGGATTATACTGTGGCTAAAGAGGAGGAACGCAAGGGCTGGACTCGCTTTTGCGCGTTTCTTGTGTGGGCCAATTGGCACGCCCGCCAGGCAAGCAGTCTTAAACTCCCTCAGAGAAGGCTCCGATGAAACTGGTTACTTCCCAGCAAATGCAGGAGATCGACAGAATCTCGATCCAGGAACGCGGCATCCCCGGATTTCAGCTCATGGAAAAAGCGGGGCGGGCCATCGCGCTGGATATTACGGACCATTTCGAGGCAGGCGCCGTCGTTCTGCTCTGCGGAAAAGGGAATAATGGAGGCGACGGATTCGTCGTTGCGCGCTACTTGGCCAAGGCAGGATGGCGCGTCACGGTCGTCTACATTAAGGAACCGGATCCAGGCAGCGGCGAGGCGAGGGAAGCGTGGGAATCCCTGCCCGGGAATATCGACCTCGTGGCCTGGGAAGATGTGGATGATCTGGCCGGGCTCCTCGGCCGCCAGGATGTCGCCGTGGATGCCTTGCTGGGAACGGGTGCGAAGGGCTCTCCCCGGCCTCCCTTCGATGAGATCATCAAGACTCTGAATGCCGCTAACCTGCCCGTTTTCTCGGTGGATATCCCGAGCGGTCTCCATCCGGAAGAAGGGACGGCGGAATTGGCTGTCCAGGCCTTCCGGACAATCACCATGGGTCTTCCAAAAATCGGCATGGTGACAAGCGATGGTGTGGAATACTGTGGCGGAATCCGGGTGGAGCGGCTGGGCTTTCCCAAGGACGTCGTTGATGCCATGGAAAGCCCCTATTCAACGCTGACCCTGGAGGAGGCGGCGCGGCTTCTTCCTCCGCGCCCTCGCGGCGGCCATAAGGGAACCTTCGGGCTGCTGTTGCTTGCAGCGGGCAGCCGCACCATGCCCGGCGCCGCGGTCCTCTCCGGAATGGGCGCGCTTCGAGGCGGATGCGGGCTGGTTCGCATGCTCTCTCCTGCGAGCGTGAACAACGTCATCGCGAGCCATTTGCCAGAGGTGTTGCTCTCCGACGCCTGCCGGAACTCTGATGATCTGCAGCCGCTGGATGAGCGCGGGCTCGAGTGCGTTCTCATCCGGACGACAGCGATTGCTTTCGGGCCGGGCATCGGAACGTCCGACAGGCTCCACGAGCTGCTCGAGCAGCTTCTGGATGTTGAGGATCTGCCAAAGCTGATAGACGCGGACGGGTTGAATCTCCTGGCCGAGTATGACCATTGCCGGGACAAGTTGTCAGGCGATGTCGTGCTCACGCCCCATCCGGGGGAGTTGTCGCGGCTGACCGGAAAACATGCGAAAGAGATCCAGGCCGACCGCTGGACCAGTGCGCGGGAGGCCGCGATGCGCTTTGGCTGCACGGTCGTCCTGAAGGGAGCGGGCACGATGGTCGCCGAGCCCAATGGCCACGTGACCCATATTCCTTCGGGCAACACGGCCTGGGCACGGGGGGGAGCGGGCGACATCCTGACGGGTGTGATCGGTAGTCTTCTGGCTCAACGGATGTCCGTCGCCGACGCAGCGAAGCTTGGCACGTTCGTTCATGGGCTTGCGGCAGATATTTTCCTTCGGAGAGGGTCGCCCCGAGGCACGACCACGAGCGAGGTCGCGGCCTGCCTTCCGCAAGCCTTTCGCGAATTAGAGCAGGCGCAGGCCTCGCAGGACTTGCGTCCCATGGGCGGCGGAGATTGACTTGGAAGCCGACTGTGCCCATTCCGCGTGAGAAGCTCTTTGAACCGATGCCGTCCAAAAATGATCCGAAGAGAAACCCGCCCGCACAGAAGAAAGCGGGCCGGGTGCTTGCCGGTGAAAAGATCAGTAAAGAATATATCGACGGCCCACGACGGCTGAGAGTGTTGAGTGGCGTTGATTTTACCGTGGATGCGGGGGAGTTCGTTTCCATCGTTGGCCAGAGCGGGAGTGGCAAATCAACGCTGCTCCATATTCTGGGCGGGCTTGATCGTCCAACCTCCGGGCGGGTTTTCCTCGGCGAGAATGACTATTCGGCCCTTTCGGACCGCGCGCTTGCCCACCTGCGCTCGCGAAGAATTGGATTCATCTACCAGTTCCACCATCTTTTGCCGGAGTTCACGGCGCTGGAGAATGTGGTGCTCCCCGGTCTGATCGCCCGGGGAACACGGGGCGAGGTTGTTCACCGCGCCGAGGGGATCCTGCGGCGCGTCGGCCTGGGCGAGCGCCTTCATCATCGCCCTTCCAAGCTCTCCGGAGGCGAGCAGCAGCGTGTTGCACTTGCCCGCGCGCTGTTGAACGATCCGCTCATTGTTTTTGCTGACGAACCGACCGGCAATCTGGATAACCAAACGAGCGCCGAGGCCCTCGACTACCTGATTGAAACGACGACTCAGGAAGGGAAGGCCCTGGTCATGGTGACCCACGACTCTTCCATCGCCGCGCGGGCCGATCGCCGCTTTCAACTCGCGAATGGAAAGATTTCAGTGTTGAAACAATAACGCGTGAAATTCAGCGTTTTGTTCAGAGGAAATTGGCGTTTACCTGCTGGGATGCCTTCGCTAGATTTTGTCCAGGAATTCGGCCAGAGAGGTTGCTCATGCCAAAGGCCTTAGTCGGAGTCATTGTCGGCACGCGCGCGGACTTTAATATCATGCGGCGCGGCCTCGAATCCCTGCGTGTGATGGGCGTTCCCTATCGTTTTGAACTCTCCTCGCCCCACAAAAGCCCGGACCAGCTTGCGCAACTTGCCCAGAGCTTTGGAGAGGATGGAGTCGAGATTCTCATCTGTGCGGCGGGGGGGTCTGCCCAGGTTGCCAGTTTCCTCGCAAATTACACCACGCTTCCCATCATCGCGGTGCCCATCGACTCGTCGCCTCTGCGCGGCCAGGACGCGCTCTATTCCATGGTACAGCAGCCTCCGGGAACTCCCGTTGCCACCGTCGGCGTGAACAGCGGGGAAAACGCGGCGATTCTCGCGACTGAGATTCTGGCGCTGAAGTATCCGCGCTATCGCACTGTGCTTTCTCACGCCCGGGGCAACCTCGCGCAGCGGCTGGAGAGTTCTCAGAAGGAACTGCTTTCCGTCTATCCCGAGCTTGTGGATCCAGTGAAGACGATCGGCCATCGGGCCGACCCCACCCCGGGCGATGAGGACACCGATCCCGGCATCGAAACCGAAGGGGAGACCCCGGAACCGGGAGAGCACAAGCGTGAACGAATCCGTCCCGGCGCGATCCTGGTGCGCCAGGAGGAGGGGGCGGCGGAGCGCTCCGCGAGCAAGGCGGGCCAGTTAGTCCAAACCCCCATCCCTCAGGAACCGGGCACGATAACCGATGATCCGGAATGGCGGGAAGATGGAGAAGTTGCATCGGGTGACGCAGCTCCCGATGCGAGTGACTTTCCTCCTCCGCCGCTCGACGATGATTTGTCGCCGCTTGAATTGGAAAGTTTCCCCTCTTTCAATGAATTGTCCCCGGATACTCGAAACACGCCTCCCGATCCTCTCGCTTTGGAAGAAAAAGAACGGGAGCAAGAGCGGGAGGGCACATCCCGTCCGAACGGCAAGACGATTGAAACCAAAGTGTTCTCGCTCGACCGCTCGGCCCCGGATGAAGACGTGCTGACTCATGCCATGATGGTTTTGCTCGAGGGCGGTATTGTGGCTTTTCCGACAGATACGGTTTATGGCTTGGCGGTGGATGCCACCTCACCAGAAGCGGTGGAATTGTTGTATCATGTTAAAGGGCACAACCCCCAGCACAAGAGCCTCTCTGTGCTGATCCATAAACAGGAGATGCTGGACGAGCTGGTGAAGGAAGTTCCCCCTCCGGTGGAGCCCGTTCTCGGGAAGTACTGGCCTGGCGGCCTGACGGTCTTATTTCCCAAGCATCCAAGTGTCTTGAGCTCGGTGAGCGAGGCGCCGAGCATTGCCATCCGTATTCCGAACGACTCGGTGGCGCTTGGTCTGATGGAGATGGTTGGGCGGCCCTTGGCGGTGATTAACGCGGCCTTGCGTGATGCGGCGCCGGCTGTCAGCGCCGATGAAGTTCTGGATCGGTTTCTGGGAAAAATTGACTGTGTTCTGGATGCCGGTCCTTGCCAGAATCAGACGGCGAGCACCGTGCTGAGCGTTCTGACGGACCCCTTTGAAATCCTCCGCGACGGCGCAATTCCTCCCCGCGACCTGCAGAAACTTCTCGGGGAGAAGCTGAAGACGCCCCCGCCCGTTTAAGTGATTGATACGAAAGACTTTAGGATCGATCGAAAAGAACCAAAAAAAGAGTGCCGCCATTGTATAAGCGCTTGAACTTCCCCCCAGCGCTGAGCTAAAACATAGTGGTTCGTCCGGGGGAAAACCCGAGGCGTTGCTTCCTTGATGAGGAAGTGCTTGCGCGAGTGGGGGAGTCCTTCCGTTTCGACCTCTAATCCAGCTGATCGAGTCAAAGTTCCCATGGCGAAAAAGAAGCAAGAAGGACTCTATACCGAAGAGTCAATTCAAGTGCTTGAGGGGCGCGAAGCGGTTCGTAAACGCCCTGCAATGTACATCAGCAATACTGATACCCTGGGGCTTCACCACCTGGTGTGGGAAGTCGTCGATAACTCTATCGACGAGGCGATGCAGGGGCATTGCGACCGGATCGACGTGACGATCCATTTCGATAATTCCATCACCATTACCGATAATGGCCGCGGTATCCCCGTCGGGCCTTCCAACCACCCGAAGATGAAGGGCAAGTCGACCCTGGAGGTCGTTCTGACGACGCTTCACGCCGGCGGCAAATTCGAAAAGGAAGCCTACAAGTATTCCGGCGGGCTTCACGGCGTTGGTGTGTCGGTCGTGTCTTTCCTTTCCGAGTGGCTGGAGGCGGAAGTCCGGCGCAACGGCGAGGTGTATTTTCTTCGCATGGTAGACGGCGGCCTTGCCGAAGGCCCGATCGAAGTAATCGGCAAGACCAAGAAGTCGGGCACGTCAATACGCTTCAAGCCTGATACGGGAATCTTCACAACAGCGGATTTCAACTTCGAGGTGCTGTCGGCCCGATTCCGGGAACAGGCGTTCCTGAACCCTGGATTGACGATGACAATCCGGGACGAGCGGACTGGCAAGGATCACAGCTATAAATTCAATGGCGGCATTATCGAATTTGTGCGCCATGTGAACTCGAAGAAAACGGTGATCAACAAGAAGCCGATCTATTTCCGGCGCGAAAAGGACTATGTCCGGACGGACGGGGAAACGGATTCGCTCATTGCGGAAGTCGCGATCCAGTATTGCGATTCCTACGATGAGAAGCTTTATGCCTTCGCCAACACGATCAACACGCGTGACGGCGGCGCCCACGTTACCGGTTTTCGCCGTTCGCTGACATCGACGATTAACAAGTATGCGCAGAAGAACGACCTGCTGAAAAAATTCAAGGATGGCCTGAGCGGCGAGGATATGCGCGAGGGCCTGACCGCTGTGATCAGCGTGCGGATCTCGAACCCCCAGTTCGAAGGCCAGAACAAAGGCAAGCTGCTCAATGCCGAGGTGTCGGGCCTGATGGAAAATATCGTCAACGAGGGGTTGAGCGAATACCTCGAGGAGAATCCGCGCGAGGCAAGGCAGGTTGTAGAGAAGATTCTTCTGGCGGCGCGGGCGCGGATTGCGGCGCGCAAGAGCCGGGAGATGGTGCGGAAGTCGGCCATGGAGAGCGGCGGCCTGCCCGGCAAGCTGGCCGATTGTTCGGAGAAAGGGAAAGGAACGGAGCTTTACCTGGTGGAGGGCGACTCAGCGGGAGGATCGGCCAAGCAAGGGCGCGACCGCCATTTCCAGGCGATACTGCCCCTCCGCGGCAAAATCATTAATGTCCAGAAAGCGCGCATCGACAAGGTGCTTTCCAACGAGGAAATCCGCACGATTATCACGGCGCTTGGAACGGGAATCCGCGATAATTTCGACTATACAAAGCTCCGCTACGATAAACTGATCGTCATGACGGATGCCGACGTTGACGGGGCCCACATCCGGACGCTGCTCCTCACGTTCTTCTATCGCCAGTTTCACGAATTGATTGAACGCGGCCATTTGTATATCGCTCAGCCGCCTCTCTATCGCTTGCGGAAGGGGAAGAAGGAAACGTATTTTGACCGTGACGACGAGAAGGATCGCTATCTTCTTAACGAGGGCGTCGATTCCGTGCGCGTGAGCGTGGTTTCCTCCAATGGGAAGAATGAGCCGGAAGAGACTGAGTTGAGCAAGCAGCAGATCCGGCAATTCGCCGACGCCATGATGCAACTGGTCCAGGTCAGCCGCGTCATCACGCGAAAGAGCCTCATGCTGGACACCTACCTGGCTCAGCGTGACGAGAAGGGGCGTTTCCCACTGGGCATGGCGATCATCGATGACGAGCAGAAATTCGCCTATACAAAAGAGGAATTCGCGGCCCTGGAACCAGAGCCTCCATCAAATGGAAAAGGCCAGAGGGATGAGAACGGAGATCTTTTTGCGACGGAAGAAGTGGAGCAGGATTCCGACAATGTTCCCGCCATGGGCGAGCCGGAAGAAGTCGTCAAGGTCGAGCTTTACGAATTCCCGGAACACCGGGAAATCGAATCAATTGTGAGGACTCTGGAGAAACTCGGGATGTCGATCGACCTCTATGAGCAGGACCATTTTGAACGAGGCGACCAGACGGCGGAAACGGCTCCCTTCCGTGTCTATAGTAAGGACAATACCATGTATCCGGCCTATTCGTTGACGGAATTGCTGGAGCGGGTGAAGGACCTTGGTGGAAAGGGAATCACCGTCCAGCGTTACAAGGGGCTGGGGGAAATGAACTCTGGCCAGCTTTGGGAAACGACCATGGATCCCGGCACGCGAAGGCTGCTTCGCGTCACGATGGAGGATGCGATCGAGGCGGAGGAGGTGTTCTCGACCTTGATGGGCGACGAAGTGCTGCCGCGCCGCGCGTTTATCCAGCGGCACGCGCCAGAGGTGCGGAACCTGGATATTTAATCCCTGCGATTCATCTCTGCGAAAACACACGAGCGGCGCCCGGCCAAGCGCCGCTCTTCTCTTTATGGCAGGCTGGGGGAGTCTCAGGCTTCGAGAACGCTCTTCAGGAATTCCTGGGTCCGCTCGTGCTTGGGGCTGGTGAAGATTCTATCAGGCTCGTCGTCTTCCAATATGATTCCCTCGTCGAAGAAGAGCACACGATCCGAGCTTTCGTGGGCGAACTTCATCTGGTGGGTCACGATGAGCATGGTCATTTCACCGGATTCGGCGATTTCCCGCAGTAATTCCATAATACCGCCGACCAGTTCCGGGTCCAGCGCCGAGGTGATCTCGTCGAAGAGCATAATCTTGGGCCGCATGGCAAGCGCCCGTGCGATGGCGACACGCTGCTTCTGTCCGCCGGAAAGCTGGCCTGGATAGGCATCGAGCTTGTCGTCGAGGCCGACCATGCTCAGATACTCTTTCGCTCGTTCCACCGCTTCCTTCTTGGAGAGACCAAGGACGTGGACCGGGGCTTCCGTGACGTTGCGCAGCACTTTCATGTGGGGGAAAAGGTTAAAGTGCTGGAAAACCATGGTGATCTTCGAGCGCACCCGGCGGAGATGGGCTAGGCCCGCCGGTACTTCCTGGCCATTCTTCTCTACGGTAAAGAGCGATTCGCCCTCGATATTGACCCGGCCCTGGTTGGGCTTCTCGAGTGTCATGAGGACGCGCAACAGGGTCGATTTTCCGGACCCGCTGGGGCCAATGATGCTGACGCACTGCCCCTGGGGAACGTCGATATTCAAGCCCCGGAGCACATGGAGATCCCCGAAGGATTTCCACAGGTCCTGAATCTGGATGATCGGTTCGTTTTCAGCCATAGCCTTCTTCTAAGTGGAATCAGCGCCCGGGCAATTTGAGCCAGCGCTCGGTAAGACGGACCAGATAGGCGGAGAGCAGACTGACAGTCAAGAACAGCGCTCCGACGATGGTAATCGGCTCGATGTAGGCGAACTCTTCCGAGCCAATCTGGTAGGCGGTGCCTAGCAACTCGTAAACGGTGATCGCATAGAGCAGGGGCGTTTCCTTGAACATGGCGATGAGGTAATTCCCCAGGGCGGGGACGACTGGCGGAACAGCCTGGGGAATAATGATCTTGGTCCACGTATGGCCGCGACTGAAATTCAGGGCCACGGCGGCTTCCCATTGTCCCTTCGGAATGCTGTCTATACCGGCCCGGTAAACCTCCGAGGTATAGGAACTGTAATGGAGGCCCAGGGCGAGGATCCCCGTGACCAGGGCGGAGTCGAACGTTCCACCGAGATCGGGAACGGTGACTCCAAAGTCGGGGAGCACATAGAAAAAGAAGTAGAGCTGGACGAGAAGGGGAGTGCTGCGGACGAATTCGATGAGCGAGACGGCGGGCCAGGAGATCCATTTCACCTGCGACCGCCTCAACATCGCCAGGATCATCCCTCCAAACACGGCGAGAAGCATCCCGAATGCGGTGGCGGTCACTGTGATGACAAAACCATCGAGCAGGCGGGGGAGGATGCGAAAGGTGAATTCCCAGTCCCATTGAAAGTCGGTCATTTCTTAATCCCCCCAACATCCATCCCTTTGGAGGCTTTGCGCTCGAGCATCCGCATCCCTGCGGTCATAGCCAGGGCGATGGCAAAATAGATAAAGAGAATGAGCGTGAAGACTTCCGTGGTCCGCAGGGTATCGTCGCGGATGACCTTGGCCTCAAAAGTCAGTTCGGAAAGGCTGATGAGGGAAACGAGGGCAGTTGCCTTCAAAAGTTCGATAAAGATATTTCCCATGGGGGGAATCATCGAGACGACGGCTTGGGGAATGATGATGCGCCACAGGGTTTGAAGAGGCGTGAAATTGAGGGATGTGGCGGCCTCATACTGGCCTCGTGGAACGGCCTGGATGGATCCCCGGACAATCTCGCCGCCGTAGGCGCCCAGATTGAGGCCGAGAACAACAATCCCCGCGGTCATGGCTTCTATCGGCACGCCAAGCCGCGGCAGCACAAGTACGAACCAGAAGAGCTGGACCAGGGCGGAAGTGCCTCGAAAAACCTCAATATAACAGATCGCGATCCACCGGAAGGGAAAGAACTTTGAGAGTTTCCCCAATCCGGCGAGAAAGGAGAGGATGATACCAAAGCCAATGCCACCCCCCGTGAGCTGGAGGGTGAGCAGGAATCCGTCCCAGAGTTGAGGCAGGAGATCGAAGGGAGGGGGCAAGGTTGGGCTCTCCCTTACTGGTTGCCCGCACAGAGTTCCGCCGCCGTGACGTCGCCAGGCAGCTCGTTTTCGGTGAACCCAAATTGGCGGACCAGGTCCATGTGTTCTTCCGAAGCAATGAATTCGGCGAGGCGCTCATTAAAGGCCTCCTTCAACTCCTGATCGTCCTTTCGGAATCCGAGGGCGCCGTATCCGCGGACACTCTCTCCGTCGATGACGGGATTCTGGAACGGTTTGGCGCGTTCGAGGCGGCCGCTTTCGTCCTTATCGAGGAGATCCTGAACGGTGAGGGCGGTGCCGCCGTAGGCGTCCACGCGGCCGGCCTTGACGCCGGAGATGGCGCTTGGCGCATCGGGAAAGCGGATGATGCGGTCGTCGGGAATTCCCATGGCACGAGCATAATCGAGTTCGATGGCTCCTGTCACAACGCCAAGAGTCGCGCCTTCCGTGTCGCGGATGTCTTCATAGCTGTGCAAATCCAGGGGGTTGCCTTTTTGCACGGCGATGGCTTCGCCAATGCCATAGGTTGGATTGGAGAAGGCGATTTGCTCGCACCGCTGGGGTTTAATATACATGCCGGCCGCGATAATGTCGAATCGGCCCGCTTTCAGTCCGGGGATCAGGGATCCAAATTCCGTGAGGACGCCCTCCATCTCGGTCACGCCGAGGTCTTTAAGGATCACGCGCGCAATTTCCGGAGCTTCGCCGGTCAGCTCGCCTGTTTCGGTGTCGCGGTAGGCATAGGGGGCTTCATTGGCATATCCGACGCGGGCGACACCGGCCTCGCGGATCTTATCGAGTGTCGAGGAGGCCTGCTCTCCCGCGGAGCCTTGCTGGCCTTCCGTCCCGTTTCCGCAGCCAGCGAGGAAGGAGAGGCAGAGCGCGGCTGTGCAAAGTTTCGTCCAGAAGTCTTTCATAGTCTCAATCCTGTGTGAGTGAACTGGAAGGAGCGTGCCCGAACTCATGCACTGCTGACAATCTGGTTTATGAGTTCGAATCGCCCCTTTGCCGTCTTGTAGAAGCGATGATACCCCAGCATCAGGATCATATTCACCAGCAGGACCGGTGCAATGCAGAAGGCGGCCGTGATCGGGCCGTGACTGCCTCCGACTTTTATGGAGGCCCAGACTCCCCCGGCACCCACCATGACCGGCAGGGTGATTTGCTGCGCCAGTTCGGTGACGTCCCCGCGAAAGAGCTTCATCCCTTCCGGTCCTTTCACGATGGAGTTGAAGGCCAGGTAGACCGTGACGACTCCGCCGAAGATCCGCATGGAATCGAGGGAGATTTGAAAGTCCTGGAAGAGGATGAGCTTCCCTGCATAGGCGCAGAAAAGGAAGATGGTGAAGGCCATCAAATTCGCCCGCAAAATAATCTGCCGGAACTCAGAAACCGACGCCTGGTTGATGAGCTCCGACAGAGAGACTATTTGGGCTATAGCGTTGCTGATGACGCCTGGCAGCAAGGCGTCGGCGAGAGCGATTATTCGCCGATCCGGTAGGGCCTTTCCCTCGCGCTGATCGGTTTCAAAAGTTCGATATCTTTCCGGGCGCCAATGTATTCGGGGCGAGGCGCCAAGCCGCAGAAGGGGTCCACCGGCCGGTTGGAAACCGCGTTAAAGACAAAGAAGATATTGCTGCGGGGGAAAGGAGAAATGTTCCCCGCGGAGCCATGCATGGTGTTGCAATCGAAGAATGTCACCGAGCCTGCGGGACCCTTGGGGGCCTCGATGCCGCCCTCATCCACCAGGTCGCTCAGGCTTTCGTTATCCGGCACGCCATGTTCCTGTTTTTTCAGTGAGCTCTTGTAGTGGTCCTCCGGCGTTTCGCCGACACAGGAGATGAATTTCTTGTGGGATCCGGGAATCAGCATGAGCGGCCCGTTGAACTCGTTGTTTTCCGTGAGCGCGATGGAACAGCTGATGGTCCTCATATGCGGCAAGCCGTCCTCGACATGCCACGTTTCGAAATCTGAATGCCAGTAGAACTCTTTCCCGACAAAACCCGGTTTCCGGTTAATCCGGGACTGATGGATATAGACATCGTCGCCCAGGATATACTGCACAATATTGAGAAGCCGCTCGTCGCGGCAGAGCCTCTGGAAGAGAGGGCTCAGCTCGTGGACGCGAAAGATCGACCGCACCTCGCCGCTGTTGGGCTCGGTGATCGACTCGCGGCATTCCTTGATGTCCTCGGATCTGGAAAGGCGATTAAGTTCCCGCGTAAAGACACGAACCTCATCAGGAGCAAAGAGGCTTCTGATCGAGAGAAACCCCTTTTCCTCATAGGATTTTGCCTGATCAAGGGAAAGGCCCTCCGATGGAGGGCCTTGTGTGTAGATCACCGGATCCTGGCGGTCAATGATATGCGGTTGTTCGTCTACGCGTGATGGATAAAGGTCATGCAAAACAGTCATTGTAAACCTCCTCGAAACGATTCTGCCGTTTAATCCTCCGAGGACCCGACTTCATCAGCTTCCAGTGGATATGCGCCTGTTTCGTCGTGAACCTCATTGCCGATCACCGGCGGGTTGAAAACGCAAACCATCCGGAGCTGCTTGATGGCCCGGAGGATGTGCCGGTCATGCTGATCGAGTGCGTAAATCGTGCCGGGCGCCAGGGAATAGGTTTTCCCCGACTTCAGATCCACGATTTCCCCCTCCCCCTCGGTCAGGTAAACCGCCTCGAGATGGTTGCGATATTCCATCTCGAGTTCGGCACCCTCGTAAATCGTGGTGACGTGAACGGAGTAGCCCATCTTGTCGCCCTTGAGCAACAGGCGGGTGCTTTCCCAGTTTTTTGTCACGACCCGTCGGTCGGTTTGCTCGCATTTTTCCAGCGTTCTGACGATCACGTAGATCTGTCTCCTCGTGGGTTTTTGATTCTGTATACTTAGTTGGTGGACTTGGCCGGAGCGGAGAGGCGGGCAACCACCTCGTTCACGGCATTTTCCAGGATGTCCAGGCCCTGCTTCAGTTCCTCATCGGTGATCGTCAGGGGGGCGAGAACCTTCAGCACCTCGTCTTCGGGTCCAGATGTCTCGATAACGAGTCCCTTACTGAAAGCCACCTTGGCAATATCGGAGGCCAGGTCTCCATTTTCGCAGACGAGGCCCTGGATCATGCCACGGCCGCGGGCCGTGAAGTATCCGTCGGAATCATTTTCAACAATCGTATCGAAACGCTGACGAAGATACTCGCCCTTGCGTTCGATTTCCTTGCTGAACTTGTCGTCCTTCCAATAAAGATCGATGGCGGCCTTGGCCGTGACGAAGGCGAGATTGTTGCCGCGGAACGTGCCGTTGTGCTCCCCGGGTTTCCACTGATCCAGCTCGGGCTTCATGAGCACCAGGGCGAAGGGCAGGCCATAGCCACTGAGGGACTTGGAAAGCGTGATGATGTCGGGCGAAATTCCAGCTTTCTCGAAGCTGAAGAATGTGCCGGTGCGGCCGCAGCCCACCTGGATATCATCAACGATCAGTAGGACGCCATACTTGCGGCACACCTTTTCCAGGCTGCGCAGCCATTCAAAGCTGGCGACATTGGCGCCGCCTTCGCCCTGGACTGTTTCCACGATGACAGCGGCCGGCATATCCACGCCGGAACTGTTATCGGCAAGCACCTTGTCGATATACTCGGTGGTGTCCACCCCTTCGCCCAGATATCCGTCATAGGGCATGAAGGCCGTGCCGGAAAGCGGCATTCCCACGGCGTCGCGGAAGTGGCTGTTACCCGTTGTCGCGACCGATCCCATTGTCACGCCGTGGAAGCCGTTGCTGAAGGAAAGGACGTTGTGGCGTCCTGTCACTTTGCGGGCCAGTTTCAGCGCGGCTTCGACGGCATTGGTGCCAGTGGGGCCGGTGAACTGGGACTTGTAGTGCAGGTTGCGAGGCTTCAGGATCGCGTTCTCAAAGGTCTCCAGAAATTCCTGCTTGGCCACGGTCATCATGTCGAGGCCGTGGGCCACGCCGTCGTTCTCGATGTATTCGATGAGAGCCTTCTTGATCTCGGGGTTATTATGCCCGTAGTTCAGGGTTCCCGCTCCCGCGAGGAAGTCGATATATTCCTCGCCGCTGTCGTCGTGCAGGATCGCGCCCTGGGATTTTTCAAAGACGACAGGAAAGGAGCGGCTGTATCCGCGAACTTCCGATTCGAGTCGGTTAAAAATTTCCATCACTCAATCTCCCTTGGAGTGTAGTTGTCTTTCTTAATCTCTTTGGATCGGGCCAATGCGATGAAGAACTTCTTCTTCGTGCTGGCCTCCTCCAAAATGGTCCTGCGTGAAGAGCGTGCTCTCCGCGCATTCCGTATTCAAATCACGCGCCAACGACTGGAAAAGCGCGCGCGATGCCTTGTTGGAAGGTGTGACCGTGGTCTCGAGGTATTTGACCTGCTGGCAGGCGGGGCGGCTCAAGATTTCCTTCAACATTTTCTTGGCCAGGCCACGGCCGCGAGCCTTGCCGCTCACGGCAACCTGCCAGACAAAGACCACGCTTCGGTCGGCAGGTTTCAAGTAAGCAGAGATGAAGCCAACGATGTTTCCCTGCATCTCAGCCACCACACTGGTATCGGAAAAATGGGCGCAAATCAGCAGGTAGTTGTAAACCGAGTTCAGGTCGAGCGGCTTGCATTCATCGATCAGGCGGTGAATTCTCGCCCCATCGTCGATTTGCGGCCGGCGGAAGTGAATCGCCGGCGTCTCCGTCTCGTCGTCTTTTTGGGTTCCGTGCTGCATTTTTCACCTCGATTGCATCCGACTGTGCAAGATAGGTTCCGAATTTTCTGGAAAAGGGCTGGCGCTCCGATTCGTGGAAGAATTCAATGTCGAGTCAGGTGAGATCGCCTGCTGCCGCGGGCGCCTCGCGATCGCTGTTTTCCATGAGATCCACGACATGCTCGAAGGCGCTTGCGAGAGCCGCCTTCTCCTCGGCAGGCAATTCATTCATTGCGCGCGCGAGGGCGTCCTGGAGAGGAGAGGGGGCATCTTTGCCCAGTCGCTCGCCCGCCTCTGTCGCTTTGATTTGAACGAGTCGGCGGTCTTTCGCCGAGCGCTCGCGGCGCACCAAGCCTTTCGTTTCGAGGCGGTCGACAATGCCAACGATGGTGCTGGGGCTGAGGTAAACCTCGCGTGCGAGTGCTTTCAGCGAGAGTTCACCGGCTTCCAAGATTTTCAGGAGGCAAATGAGCTGTGGTGATGTGATGCCATGACGCACCGCCATGCGGTGGGAATAGGTGTCAACGGCATGGATGATCCGGCGAATGGCCTGAAGGATTCTCAGGTCGTATCGCTCGCCGGGCACTTCGCGCTGAAGCTCATTCGGCGTGATTGCCAAGTCCAGCGGCAGGAAGCCACTGGGCATTTCGGCCGGTGTGTGGATGTCGTCGGTCATCATTGGAGCGGTGTTGTCTTCGTTGGTTTGGTGCGGGTCAAATGATTTTTTCCGAAATGAACGGTGAGTGAATCATTCGACTGCGAATGGATTGTGCCCAAATCCTTTGGACAAGTCAACCCCAAAACCGTGTTATTCTGCACCAAGGCCCTGACTTTTTTTGTGTCGTTCTGCCGTGTTTTTGCCATGGTCCAAAAGAAGATGAAGAAGGGTCCGATTTGCGGGTGTCTCTGAAAAAATTGAAGTTAGTGCGTCCTGGCTCTGCGGCTACTTTGGACTCAGATGGGGGCTTGGGTGTTTGGACCGCCGCCCCAGGATTTCCCTCTTTCCTGCCGGGAAAGATGGGGGGGTTGACCGATTGCCGATCGGGATTCAAGCTGCTCTTCATTTCTTTACTTCATCAACTGTATTGGGGTTCGATCCATGATAATCAGACGGCTGATGCGGCGTTTTCGATATTCTGGGGCGTGGCTGGCACTGCTTCTGTTGTTTTCCTGCGGCGGGGGGGAGAGCCAGGAGGACCCGCAGGCCACGATCACTTTTGTCACGGATTCGGTAGGCAGGCAGCTCGAGATCACGCGCGAGATGGCCCGGGAGTTCGAGGAGGATACGGGCATTGGGGTGGAATTCCTGATTGGACCGAACAGCGCGACGGAGCGCCTGGCAGAGTATCAGAAGTATTTTCGCGCGCGTTCTTCGGAAATCGATGTCTATCAGATCGATGTGATCTGGCCGGGTTTGCTGGCGCCCCACCTGTTGGACCTCTCGGATGTGATTGATGGGTCGTCGCATTTTCCCGCGATGATTGAAAACAGCACGGTCAACGGGCGGCTTGTGTGCGTGCCGTTCTATGCGGATGCGGGCTTGCTGTATTACAGGACGGATTTGTTGGAGAAATATGGTTACGATGGACCTCCGGAGTCCATGGACGAATTGGAGGAGATGGCTCGGACGATCATGGATGGGGAGGTCCAGGCTGGGGAGGAGGTCTTTTACGGATATGTTTTCCAGGGGGCGGCCTACGAGGGGCTGACGTGCAACGCGCTGGAATGGCAGGCGGGCGCTGGCGGGGGGACGGTCCTCACCCCGGATGGCGAGGTTGTGCTGAACAACAACGCGACGCGCGGCGTGTTCGGGCAGGTGGCCAGTTGGATCGGTGATATCGCGCCGCGCGGGGCGATGACCTATATGGAGGAGGAATCCCGCCAGATCTTCCAATCGGGCCGGGCGGCATTTATGCGCAATTGGCCCTATGCCTATTCTCTCGGCCAGGAAGAGGGATCGCCGATACGCGGAAAATTCGATATCGCGGCGCTACCCGGTTCCGAGCGCGATGCTTCAGCGCTCGGGGGCTGGAACCTCGGCGTTTCCAAATACAGCGAACACCCGGACGCTGCGAAGAGGTTCGCCGCGTTTTTGAGCACACGGGAAGCGCAGCGCAGGCGCGCCATAGAGGGGGGGTATTTCGCCACGCGGCCGGAACTTTACGATGACCCTGATATAGACGATCAAATAGCCTATTACGGTGACATGAAAGACGTTTTTCTCAATGCGGCGGCTCGTCCTTCCGCTCCAGCGGGCCAGCATTACAACGAAATTTCCGCCACCTATTACAACGCCGTGCATGGGATCCTGGCTGGAGAGGCGGAGCCCGCAGAGGCCTTGAGCGAGGCGGAAGAAAAAATCCGCGGTATCCTGGCGCGCTGACATGGCTTTCTGGCGCAAGGGATCACTGGCCCAGCAGCAAGAACGCGTTGCCTGGGCCTTCGTGGCGCCGGCACTGCTGGTCGTTCTGGCCGTTGGGTTTTATCCGCTTCTCAGTACCCTTGCACTCAGCTTTACAGATGCGGGGACCGATCCGGTGGCGAAGGCGCGGCTGATCGGCTTCGCCAATTATACCGAGCTGTTTCAAGACAAGGCGTTCTGGCAGTCGGTGCTCAACACCGTTGTCTTTACGATCTCGAGTGTCAGCGCGGAATTCGCCATCGGCTTGTTCCTGGCGCTCGTTGTAAACAGCGAGTTTAAGGCGCGCGGGTTGATGCGCGCCGTGATCCTGGTTCCCTGGGCTTTGCCGACTGTGGTGGCGGCCCGTATGTGGGGTCTGATGCTCGATCAGCATGGTGTGCTGAACGACATGCTGGGCTTGAAGGCGGGGTTGTTCGATGCGCGCGATTTGCCGGTTTGGACGTCGGAGCGGGGCCTGGCGATGTTGAGCGTTGTGGCGGTGGATGTGTGGAAAACGACGCCTTTCGTGGCGTTGATTCTTCTGGCGGGGCTCCAACTCATTCCGGATGGGCTGTATGAGTCGGCGGAAGTGGATGGGGCCGGGCCGGTGCAAAGATTCTTTTCTATTACGCTGCCGTTATTGAAGCCGGCCATCCTGGTGGCCCTGGTTTTCCGGACGCTGGATGCCTTGCGGGTTTTTGACGCGATCTGGGTGCTGACATCGGGCCAAGCGGGCACGGAATCGATGGCGACCTATAATTATCGAAATCTCTTTCAATACTGGCGCGTTGGCTACGGCAGTGCGATCAGTGTGATGATCTTTCTGATCATCGCGCTCTTCGTGGTCATCTATGTGAATTCCGTGCGTGTGGAGGATGCGGCATGAAGCGCACGTGGCCGCGGCTTGCGCGGAAAACACTCTTTTATTTCTGTATTCTGGCTGCCATTGTCTATACAGCTTTTCCCGTTTACTGGGCGCTCAACATGAGCTTCATGCCGGAAACAAAGGTGGGGGAGATTCCCGTAAACTATGCTCCCGCTCCGCCGACGCTTGAGAATTACGGGCGCGTATTGGGGGAAAGCATCTACCTGGCGGCGTTGAGGAACTCGGTGATTGTGGCTGGCGGGGCGACACTTCTCTCTTTGGTCATCGGATCGCTGGCCGCCTGTGCTATTGGGCGCTTTCGCTTTCGCGGGCGGCGCCTCATGCTCTATCTGACGCTTTCCATGACCATGTTTCCCCAGATCGCCGTGGTCGGGGCTCTTTACCAGATGATCGTCTCGGCGGGGCTCCACAACACGCGGTCGGGATTGATTTTGACCTATCTGCTGACGACTCTTCCGTTCACGGTCTGGGTGCTGGCGAGTTTTTTCCGCTCGCTGCCGCGAGAGCTGGAGGAATCCGCTTACGTGGATGGTGCCTCTCCGCTCCAGACGTTCTGGCTGATTCTCCTGCCGCTTGCCGCACCGGGATTGGTCACAACGGGACTCCTGGCGTTTATCCAAAGCTGGAACGAGTATCTGTTCGCGCTGAGTTTCACCGTGGACAAATCGGCGAAGACCGTCCCCGTGGTGATCGCCCAGTTCCCCGGCCAGTCGCAGCACCATATTCCCTATGGCGAGATCATGGCGGGGAGCCTGATTGCCACCGTGCCGCTGATTCTCCTTGTCCTCATTTTTCAACGCCGAATTGTGTCCGGCATGACTGCCGGTTCGGTGAAAGGGTGACGAGACGTTTGCGGAAATATAATCCAGCTCTTTATCGCGGGGCATACCCTCATCGCCGTTCGGCGGAGAAGATTGTGCCGTATTTAATGGAATTGCTCGGGCCGCGATCCGTCGTCGATGTGGGGTGCGGCAAGGGGGGGTGGCTCGCCGAGTTTGCACGCCATGGGGTCGAGCGATCTCTTGGCATTGATGGGTTTTATGTCGAGGAAGAAGAACTGCTCATCCCGCGGGAGAACTTCCAGCGCCTGGACCTGGAACAACCTTTAGAGGTGGAGGCTCAGTTCGACCTGGCGGTCTCTCTGGAGGTTGCGGAGCATTTGTCGCCCGGTGCGGCGGAAGGTTTCGTGAAGAGCCTGACGGAGCTGGCCCCGGTGGTTTTTTTCTCCGCCGCGATTCCGGGCCAGGGAGGGTATCAGCACGTGAATGAGCAGTGGCAAAGCTACTGGATCGAGCATTTTGCGAAGCGGGGATTCATTGTGATCGACGCCATCCGGCCCCGATTCTGGGGCGACGGGGAGATCCGCTTCTGGTATCGTCAGAACGGCTTTCTCTTCGCGAATTCGGAGGTTCTCGAGAAAGACGAAGTCCTTCTGAAAGCCGGTCCTCGAGGCCGGGAGGTTCTCGCTGACATTGTCCATCCCGAACAATATAACCAGAAACTGTATAATCCGGGAGTAAGGCATTATGCGCGGCTTTTACCGAGCGTTTTGCGCAGGGCGCTGATGAGGCGAAAGTAGGGGCAGGCGGCTCGCCCGGCGCTCTTTTCCTTGTCACCGCCCGGCGAGAAGGCACAAATTTCGATTTTGGCTGTGCCCGGCACACGAACTTGTCTGGAAAGCGACTGGGATGAAGGAAGTGAAAAAAGACGCCGTTCTTCGGGCGGAAAAACTGGTGAAGATATACGGCACGCAACGAGTGGTGAACGAGGTGAGCCTGAAGGTGAGCGCGGGCGAGGTCGTTGGCCTCTTGGGCCCGAATGGCGCGGGAAAGACCACGACGTTCAAGATGCTGGTGGGCTTTACGGCCCCAAATGGCGGGCGCGTCTTCTTCGACGAGCACGAGATCACCAGCATGCCGATTCACCGCCGGGCAAGGCTGGGGATCAGTTACCTGCCCCAGGAAAGCAGCGTTTTCCGCAAGATGACCGTGCGCGAGAACCTGATGGCGATCCTCCAGGCGCAGGGATACAGCAAGACGGAAATCCGGCCGAGTGTGAACCGTCTGCTGGAAGAGCTGGGCATTCGCTATATTGAACACCGCCTGGCGGAGAAGCTCTCCGGCGGCGAGAAGCGCCGCGTGGAAATCGCCCGGGCGCTGACGACGAACCCCACCTTTATTTTTCTCGACGAACCCTTCACCGGCATCGACCCGCCCACGGTGGAAGATATCCAGGAAATCATCCGCGGGCTCGTAGAGGTGCGCGGATTGGGCATTTTGATCACGGATCACAACGTGCGCGAGACCCTGGGCATCACCGACCGCAGTTATATGATGGACGAAGGAAACGTGCTGGTTTCCGGATCCGTGCAGGAAATCCTGCAAAACGAGCGTATCAAGGAGAAGTATCTTACGCAGTCGATCGTGAAGGATCTGTCCGAGCGCGAGAAGCAGAAGCTGTAAGCTCTTCCTTATTGCAGTATCCAGGTGTTGGTCGCATCCTCGGCGAGAATGGTGATTTCTTCCGAGGCGGTGCCCACTTCGTTGTCGTCTTTGTCGTAGGCGGTGACGGTGACTGTATAGCTCTCGACGCCGGTTTCGAGCTGGAATTCGTGGATCGGGTTCATGCCCTGGGCGGTTTCCCCGTTTCCAAAATCCCATTCAAAGCGGAAGGGCGCTGCGGCTGCCTCGCAGCCGCCCCAGAACTGGATGCGGGCGGGGCTGCGGGCGAGGCTGCTGCTTGCCCAGATGGAGACGCGTTCGCGCTCGTGGGGGGCGCCATTGCGGATCCACATGGCAATGTCGCGCAGTTCCTTGCCGCTGATTTTGCTGCCAAAGGGGGGCATGGTGGCACCGATGCTGGGAGCGTCGCAGGCCAATTTCTCGAAGAGATACTGATTGTCCGTGGCATCCCAGCCTGGGTCGCGCTGTTCCACGAGAAACCGCACGGGGAGCTCCTGGCTTTCGCGGTTGACGAGCGAGCTGTACGCGAAGCCATCCATCAGGTTCAGGTCTTCGTATGGGTTCACGTGGGCGTGGCAGCCGATGCAGTGCGAATCGAAGATAGCCTGCACCTCGGACATAGAGGTTGTGTACCAACCTGCGGGGACCGCTTCGTCGCAACCTTCGCCGCCGCTGACAAATTGCAGGAGGATGTCCTGCTCGAGCACCTGGCCTTCTGGCTCAACGTCCTGGGCCACGGCGACATAATCCGGCAGCATCACGGCGCCGCTGCTGTCCTGCTGGAGGTTGGCTTCGAGGACGAAGGTCTTGCTTTCGTCGCTCTCCCGAATGGGGAAGTAGTAATGACCCAGGGGGTCCGTGCGCATGCCCCAGGGATAACCAACGGGAGCGTTTGGCGATTGGAAATCGCGGCCGCCGGGGATTTCGTAGGGCGTCAGGACGCCGAACTCGCCTTCCTCGGAAATCCAGACGTCCAGATCGATGAGGGGATCGTCCGAGTCCGAGCGATAGGCGGTTCCCTGAATGGCGACGGGCGAAACATAGAGATCGCCGGACCACGCGGTGTCGTTCCCTTCGATTTTCGCGGCAAAGGACCGGCTGCCATGGCCAGCTCCGAGGCGCGCTTCGCCGATGAGCGTTTCTCCGGCATAGTCCAGGTCGCTGAACGAGGCATCAAAGGCCCCATCCGGCCCGGCGGCGATTTCCACCGGTGAGCCATTGTGTTCGAGCAGGGTGATTCCGTCCCCATCGAAAAGAACGAGGGTGCCGCTCGAAAGTACGGGTCCGGTATCGGGGTACGCATTGTAAAGGGTGCCGGAGAGGAGCAGATTGTCGAGTGTCTGGTAGGCGCGGATTGTGAGCGTATCCGATGCGGTGGAGTTAAACTCGTCGGTGACCGTGCAGGTGACTGTATAGATGCCGGGATTGAGATAGGTTTTTCCGGGGGAGTCCTCCTGGGCGTTCGTTCCATCGCCAAAATCCCAGGAAATCGCGGGTGTGCCTTCGTCGTCCACGTTGGCGGTGAACTGGACCGAGAGGGGCGCCGGGCCTTCCGTGGTGGAGGCTTCGATAGCGATGGAGGGCGGGTTGTCGGGTTCCTGGTAGGTGATCCGCTGCACGCGCCCATTGACGTTGCCTGTCACGGCGAGAAGCAGCGAGTCGTCAGGCAGGATCGTGATATCCGACAGGCCATAGTTAAGGCGGGGCTGGCGATAAAAGACTTCCTTGTCCACGAGGTTCCCTTCTCCGTCGAGCATCAGGCGGAAGATCTTTCCTCTCCGGTCGTCGTGGATATTGCCCCATTCCGTCACAAGCAGGTCGCCGTTCACCTCATCGGGGAACATGCTGCCCTGGTATTTCACCAGGCTGACGATGGAGGATCCCTCGAAATCTTCTTCGCCATGCCTGTAGTTGTAAAACGGCTCCGTGTAATCAGGAGGAGGCGTGACGCCCGGATTATCGGAAAGCGGGCCTTCGATGAGGGCCCAGCCATGGTTCGAGCCGGGCGTGATGCGGTTGAGTTCTTCCCAGAGCGACTGGCCGGTGTCCGTGGCATACATGATCCCCAGTTCACTGTCGTAGCGAAGCCGAAAGGGATTCCGGAGGCCAAGGCTGTATATGTAGTCGCGCGAGGTGATGGGCTCGCCATTGTAGAATGGATTGCTGGGAAGCGGCTCGCCGGAGGGTGTCATGCGGAGAACTTTGCCGCGATAGCTTGTGAGGATTTGCGGGTTCCGTGTGTCCGCGTCGTCGCCGAGGCTCCAGTAAAGGTTACCATCGGGGCCGAAGGCAAGGCCGCCGCCAAAATGGAAGTCCGATCCCTGGTTGGCGTCGGGAATATCGAAAACCTGGAGCCCCACCTGGCCGGGTTCGACGGGATTCGGTTCGGGAATGACGGCGTTCTTGTCGATGGGGTCGGCGGTAAATCGTTCCAGGCGGATGCGCCGGTTGCCGGGCTCTGGCTCCACGGTGTAGGAGACGTAGAAATGGCCGGTGGTTTCGTAGTCCGGCGAGGCCACACAGCCAACCATGCCCATTTCGCCGGCGGTGCGGCCTCGATAGTCGAGAAACCAGCCGGGGAGCACTGCCTCGCCGGATTGCCAGTCGTTTTCCGGATCCCAGAGGTAGCCGCGCAGGTCTCCGGTTCCGATAAAGACGCGCCCGTCGGGCAGGGCCTGCAGGCAGGACACGGAGGGAGGCCAATTGTCCGGGAAAGCGGGATTGGGGTGGTCGAAATCGCCGGTGGAGAAAACGTCTTCGATGAAATAGCCGGGATCGGCGAATCGGGCCTGGAGCGATTGGTGGGTAAATACGGTGAGGAGAATCCCCAAAAAGAGCGAAAAGCGCGCGGAACGCATGGCCTCTCCCGGTGACAAGTGCATCATAGCGAGTTGTTTCCGCAGCTTTCACTCTCCCGGGGGAAAGTCAATGCGCAATCCCGGGAGGCGATAATCCGGTTGCGAAGAGGCGAATGCTTCATCAGAAAGAATGCCGCCTCCGCATTTGTTTTGAGAATTCCGAGGGGAGTTCGATGAATTCTTTTTTCGCCAATGTTTTCGATAATCCGATTTTGCTGCGTGAGCTGCGGCGCCGCATGCGGGGCAAAGCGCTGATCTACAGCATCATCACCTATATCGTGTTGATGACGATTTCGACAGTGCTGGTTCTGCTGGTGACGAGCCCCTCCCCTTTTGCGGAAGCGAGCGTGGAGATGCTTCAGCAAATGCAGCTCACCGGCGAGCGCATCTTCCTCTGGATTACGGGCATCCAGATCCTGCTGGTTCTGATCGTGGCGCCGACACTGACCGCCGGCATGACCACGGGCGAGAAGGAACGGAAGACCTTTGATTTTCTGCGGGTAACGACGATCACCCGGTGGATGTATGTGATGGGGTGCTTCCTGTCCACGGCGTTCTACGTGGCGCTGGCTCTGATCTGTGCGCTGCCCCTCCTGAGCCTGTCTTTCATCTATGGCGGGGTGACGCTGGACGACGTGATCCGGATGTTTTTCTATCTGCTTGCGGGATCCTTTATCCTCTCCAGTTTTGGGCTTTTTATCAGCTCGGTCACCGATCGCACGCGCACGGCTCAGGGCATTGTGGTTTTCCTGATCTTTGCGATTCTTTTCGGCGGGTTTATTCTCTACCAGCAGATCCAGATCATCTTTGGCGGTGCCGCGGCCTCCGCCCAGGCCACCGGCGCGGGCGCGGGCACCGGCGGCCAGCTCTTCATTTTCAACTATGGCATTCCCTCCTGGGTGATGACGGTGCTCTCCATGCTCCTGGTGACGGCGATTTTTTTGCTGCTGGCGGCGCGCAAGCTCTTCGAGCCGGAGGATGTGCGCGCGTTTTCCCACTCGCAGTTCGCTCTGCTCTTTGCCGGCGGGCTCATCGGTGGCCTGGGCATTCTGTCGGCGAACAGTTTCAGCCGAGAAATCCCCGAGTTGGCGTTTCTCGCTGTTGGTTACTCATTGCTCCTCGTGGCGGCGTCCTGTTTTGCCGTCGGGCGGATGGAGGTGGGCGATGAAATCTGGCACCTCAAGCGCCTGCTGCCTTTCCTGCGTCCCATCGACCAGACGGTGCCTTTTCTGATTCTTGTCGGCGCCGGGTGGTATTGGGCGCTGGGCGCGTTGCCGGGAATCCTGGGCAAGATGAACGTTCCGGCGGGGCTGGTGGACTCGATGACCTATGTCTCGCTGAGTTCTTTCGCCTTCTTCTGCCTATTCGCGCGAGCGGTAACGGGGCTCACTCATCATCGCAATCGTGCGGGGCGATATCTTTTGATTTGCCTGTCGGTGTTCCTGGTGGGCCTGCCGATCATCGGGGCGGGTATTGGGGCGCTGGTCACCCCGTTCGCCGCCGTCGGGCGCGAGATCATCGCTTTTTCGCCATTCGCGATGCTGGTGGATGCGTTCGCGAATCCCGCTGCCTACCAGCCCGGCGGCTATACCGTTGGCACGGTGGCGAGTGTTGTCTATGTTGTATTGGCCCTGGGAATTGGCCTTTACGGCGAGACGAAACGGTATCTGCGCTGGAAGGATTTCGATTACCACTTTGACATGCCCGCCGCTTGATGCGTTTTCCTCTGAATAAAAAGCGGGCATTGACGTAGTCCGGCCAGACTCCTCACGAGGTAGCATGCCCGTGTCGCAAGTGCCTGTGCAAAGAAAGCCCGACCTCTCGCAGGTCTTCAGCTGGTCCTTCAACTGGACGGGCCAGGTTCTCTTTTCCCCGTTTGATTTTACCCGGTGGCTGGTCCTTGCCGTGGGGGCGTTTCTCATGGCTCTCGGTGGGGGAGGCGGCGGGTTTAATTTCAACTACGGCACCGGCAGCGGGCCAGGAGGAGGCGCCGGCGGGGGGAATATGCGCGATGAGATTTCCCAGGCGGTGCAGTGGATCGACGCGCATATCCTGTGGATTCTGGGCGGCTGGGCGTTGCTCTTTCTGCTTGCTGCGGGAATCGCCATTCTTTTCAAGTGGCTGGGCGGGCGCGGCAGCCTGATCTTTCTGGACCAGGTGGTGACGAACCAGCCGGAGGTGGTGCGGCCCTGGAGTGAATACAGCCGCGAGGGGAATTCCCTCTTTCGATTCTATTACCTGCTTTTTCTGGTTTTCTGGATTCCGTTTTTCTTCCTGCTCCTGGGTCTGTTTTTTCTCGGCCTGGAACAGGCGCGGGGAGCCAGCAGCCTGGAGGAAATCTTTGTGCCGTTGATTCCCGTGTTTGTTGTTTCCGGAATCGTGGCGCTCTTGTTCATGATCCTGATTGCCGTGGTGCGGATGTTTATAGACGACTTCGTCGTTCCCATCATGTATCGCCGGAGGATTCTTTTCGGCGAGGCTGGGCGGTTGTTCTGGGGTTTGCTCACTGCAAACAGATGGAATTTCTTCGTCTATTTCCTGGTGCGGGCAGTCGTTGGGCTTGCGGTCAACTTTATCAACGGGTTCCTCAGCGTGTTTGCCTGCTGCCTGACGTGCGGCATTATGCTCCTGCCCGTTTTGAATATGCTTCCCATGCTGCCGGGGCTGGTTTTCCGGCGCACCTTTTCGGTCGTCTATCTCGAGCAATACGGCCCCGACTGGGAAGTCTTCCACCGCGCCCCGCACCCGCAAATCCCCGCGGATTCCTCTTATCCCCAGCCGGAGTAACCGATGCCGATTCACCGCTATGGCCTGATCAGCGACACCCACGGCAAGCTGCACCCGGACGTTCATGAAATCTTTCAGGGAACCGAGGCGATTCTCCACGCCGGAGACGTGGGCGATGAAAGCGTTCTGATCGAGCTGAAAATCCACGGGGCGGTGTACGCGATCTGCGGAAACGTGGATTATTCATCGCAGCAATTGCCGCTGACCCGCGTGGTCGATCTGCCCTTTGGCAAGGTGGGCATGGCCCACGGCCACCGTCATTCCACCGATCGCGAAGGCCGCGGCCGCGAGCTGCTGGACACCTTCGCGCCCAACGAGGCGCGGCTTGTGCTTTTTGGCCACAGCCACATGCAGCACCTGGAATTCCGCAAGGGCGTCTGGCTGGTGAATCCCGGGGCCGCGGGGCGTCCGCGATTCGGGGTCATGCCATCGGTTTGCGTGCTGGAATGGGATTCGGACCGTGATTTGCTCCGCTTCGATTTCCAGCCGCTCGACTGGAGATAAAGTGTGTCAACCCGCCAGCCTGTCATCCCCCTTGGTCTGAAACTCTTGCTGCTCTTTACCGTGCTGCCATTGGTCGAACTGGCCATTCTGGTGTGGCTGGCGGGCGCGACCAGCCTCGGGTTTACCATCCTGCTGGTGATCGTCTCTGGGGTGATCGGCGCATCCATGGCGCGCCAGCAGGGATTGTACGTCTGGATGCGGGCCCAGCGCGAGATGTCCATGGGGCGGTTTCCCGCGGAATCGCTGATCGACGGCTTGATCATCCTGGTGGGCGGGGCGCTGCTGGTGACCCCCGGTGTGCTGACGGATATCGTGGGTTTTTCGACGCTGATTCCCGGCGTGCGGGCTGTCTATCGCGGCGCGATCAAGTATCGCTTCAAATCGCGCATGCGCAATGTGGGGCAGGGAGTTCATGCCAGCCCCCGCGGCGGTTTCCGTGTCTATACAAATGTGAATCCCCGCGGCGCCCGGGGCGGCGAAAGCGGCGAAAGGGAGGAAAGCGAGGATCCCTCGCGCGGAGTGAAAGTCGTCGACGAAAGCGAGGGGACGCCCTTCGAGGACGACTCGCCCTTCGGCCGCCTGCGGAAGTAGATGGGCGGCATGGTGCGGCGTATAGACATGGATTAAGATTGCGATTAAGTTCAGGAGCAGGATCGGAGGGCGTATAGACGCCCCCCCCTCGTCTTCGTAATCTTCCTTATCCTCGTCATCATCCCCAAAAAGCATCCCACGACAACTCGCTGATGCCGGATCGATCATCTCAACAGGCGGCGGGCCGGGCTCCAAAAAAAATGAGTTTTCCACAGGTTTTTAACATCCAAGTGAAATCGCCTATTATCAGCAATCCGCGATAGCGACCCCTTGACAATGCAGGCTTTTCGCGCCCTCCGATTTTCCTTGATGGACAATATCTGGTAGTTGCACAGTGACCGAACCACCAGGAGTTGTGTTTTTTCGCGCACGACTGCGAGGCCTTGAAATCAGCGGGTTTAGCCACTGAATTTCGCCCCGGCATTTTGTTTTCGCCAAAAGTTCGCCTCGCGGATCGCGAAAAACAGAACAAAGGATGCCCCCTCGCCGCGGCCCAGCCGCCTCAAGGCCCGGCATCCGGTGGTGCCGCCGCCCCCAAGGCGGCTCGATCCGACACCAAAGAGAGCACACCCGCTCCACATTCATACCACCCGTTCCGCTGAGGAGGTTCTGCCAGATGAAGATCACCCGCCGCTACACCACCGCCGGAAAATCCCCCTACGCCGGGGTTCCGTTCACCACGCGCACCTCGCGCATCGTCAACCCCGACGGCTCCGTCGTGTTCGAGGCCCGCGACATCCTGGTGCCCGAGTCCTGGTCGCAGGTGGCCGTGGACATTCTGGCGCAGAAGTATTTCCGCAAGGCCGGCGTGCCGAAGGCGCTGCGCCCCGTCGCGGAGAAAGGCGTTCCCAGGTGGCTGCAGCGCAGCGTGGCCGACGAGGAGGCGCTGAAGAAGCTGCCCGAGGAGGAGCGCACCGGCATGGAGACCGACGCGCGCCAGGTGTTCAACCGGCTGGCCGGCTGCTGGACGTATTGGGGCCACAAGCATGGCTACTTCGATTCCGAGGAGGACGCCCAGGCGTTCCATGACGAGATGTGCTATATGCTGGCGAGGCAGATGGCGGCGCCGAACTCGCCCCAGTGGTTCAACACGGGGCTTTACTGGGCCTATGGGATCAGCGGCCCGGCGCAGGGCCACTTCTTCGTCGATCCGAAGACGGGGAAGATGTCGCGCTCGAGCAATGCCTACGAGCATCCCCAGCCGCACGCGTGCTTCATCCAATCGGTGAGCGACGATCTGGTGAACGAGGGCGGGATCATGGATCTGTGGACCCGCGAGGCGCGGATTTTCAAGTATGGCTCGGGCACGGGATCGAACTTCTCGGCGATCCGCGGCGAGGGGGAATCGCTGAGCGGCGGCGGGCGGTCCTCGGGACTGATGAGTTTCCTGAAGATCGGCGACCGCGCGGCGGGGGCGATCAAGTCCGGCGGCACAACACGCCGCGCAGCGAAGATGGTAGTCCTGGATATCGATCATCCGGACGTGGATAATTTTATCAACTGGAAGGTGGCGGAGGAACAGAAGGTGGCCGCGCTGGTGGCCGGGTCGAAGCTCTGCAGCAAGCACCTCAACGCGATTCTGCACACCATTCATGAGGCCAAGGACGAGTTGAACGGGGGGCGGTTCGACCCGCGCGAGAACAAAACGCTGCGCCGCGCGATCAAGGAGGCGCGGAAGGTTTTGATTCCGGAAAACTATATTCAGCGCGTGATCCAGCTCGCCCGCGACGGCGTGGCGCGGCTGGATTTCGCGGAATACGATATCGATTGGAACAGCGAGGCCTACGTCACCGTTTCCGGGCAGAACAGCAATAATTCGGTGCGGCTGTCCAACGCCTTCCTGGAGGCGGTGGAATCGGACGGCGAGTGGACGCTGGTGCGGCGCACCGATGGCAAGGTGGCCAAGGTGATGCGCGCGCGGGATTTGTGGGACAAGATCGCCAACGCGGCGTGGTCCTGCGCGGACCCGGGCCTTCAGTTCGATACGACGATCAACGAGTGGCACACCTGCCCCCAGTCGGGCCGCATCAATGCCAGCAACCCGTGTTCGGAATACATGTTCCTGGACGATACGGCATGCAACCTGGCGTCGCTGAACCTGATGCAGTATTTCGACTGGGACGAGCAGCGCCTCGACGTGGAAGGCTACGAGCACGCGCTGCGGCTGTGGACCATCGTGCTGGAGGTTTCCGTGCTGATGGCCCAGTTCCCGAGCGAGCGCATCGCCCAGCTCAGCTATGACTTCCGCACGCTGGGCCTCGGCTACGCCAACCTGGGGACGCTGCTCATGGTGCAGGGGATTCCCTATGACTCGCCAAAGGCGCGGGCGATCTGCGGCGCATTGTCGGCGATCATGACCGGCGTGTCCTATGCCACGAGCGCGGAGATCGCCGGCGAGCTGGGGCCGTTCCCGCGCTATACGGAAAACCGCGACGACATGTTGCGCGTGATGCGCAACCACCGCCGCGCGGCGTATAACGCGGAGGAGGGCGATTACGAGGGCCTGACCGTGACGCCGACGGCAATCGATCCGGATTATTGCCCGGACGAGCTGGTGGATTCCGCCAGGCGTTCCTGGGACAGGGCGCTGGCGCTGGGCGAGAAGCATGGCTACCGCAACGCCCAGTCGACGGTGATCGCGCCCACGGGCACCATCGGCCTGGTGATGGATTGCGACACGACGGGGATCGAGCCGGATTTCGCGCTGGTGAAGTTCAAGAAGCTGGCCGGCGGGGGATACTTCAAGATCATCAACCAATCCGTGCCCAACGCGCTGCGGCGCCTTGGCTATACGGAAGCCGAGGTGGAAGAAATCATCGATTACTGCCGCGGCACGCTCAGCCTGAAGGGCGCGCGGTATATCAACGAGGAAACACTGAGGACAAAGGGCTTTACCCAGGAGATGATCGACCGCGTGAATGCGGCGCTGCCCGGGGCCTTTGAAATCCAGTTTGTCTTCAACCGCTATACGCTGGGCGAGGAGAACTGCAAAAAACACCTGAAACTGACCGAGGACCAGTTGAACGATTGGACCTTCAACCTGTTGGAGTCGCTGGGCTTCACGCGCCAGCAGATCAAGGAAGCGAACGACCATATCTGCGGGCGGATGACGGTGGAGGGCGCGCCGCATCTCAAGCCCGAGCACTATGCGGTGTTCGACTGCGCCAGCAAGTGCGGCAAGTACGGCGAGCGCTACCTGTCGACGGAAAGCCATATCCTGATGATGGCCGCGGCCCAGCCCTTCATCAGCGGCGCCATCAGCAAGACAATCAACATGCCCAACGAGGCCACCGTGGACGATGTGAAGTCGGCCTACCGGCTTTCGTGGAAGAAGATGCTGAAGGCCAACGCGCTTTACCGCGACGGCTCGAAGCTCAGCCAGCCCCTGAACGCCACGTCGGAAGTTTTGGCGGCGATCGACGACGAGGACGAGGATGCCGACGCGCCCCTGACCTCGGATACGCCGCCAGCAAGGATCGCCGAGCGGATCATCTATCGTTATATCTCGCGCCGCCGCCGTCTTCCCGATCGCCGCGCCGGTTACACGCAGAAAGCCACCATCGGCGGCCATAAAGTGTTCCTCCGCACCGGTGAATACGAGGATGGGACGCTCGGCGAGATCTTTGTCGACATGCACAAGGAAGGGGCGGCGTTCCGCTCGCTGATGAACAGCTTTGCCATCGCCGTGAGCCTGGGGCTGCAGCACGGCGTGCCACTGGAGAAATTCGTGGATATCTTCACCTTCACGCGCTTCGAACCCAACGGCATGGTGAGCGGCAACCCGCATATCAAGATGGCGACTTCGGTGATCGACTATATGTTCCGCGAACTGGCGATCAGCTATCTCGGCCGGACGGACCTGGCCCACGTGAGCCCCGAGGATCTGCGCCACGACACCATCGGCGGGCGGAGCCAGGAAGAGGAGCCGGAATTCGACGAGGAAGAGCAGGAAACGATCTATCACGATTCCGATGAGGATTTCTTTGACCCGAAAGCGATCCGGCCGGATTCGGCGCACTTGAATCCCCTGGCGCCGGCCAGGCCCGCCAACGGCCACGGCAAAGCGCCAGCGGCGACACTGGAGGAAAAGAAGCGGAAGGCCGGCGTGCTGACGCAGACGGAATCGGCGCGCCAGGCGAAGCTGAAAGGCTATGCTGGCGAGCCGTGCGGGAGCTGCGGTTCCTGGACCCTGGTGCGCAACGGCACGTGCCTCAAGTGCATCACATGCGGCAGCACCACGGGATGTAGCTGAGGCGGAAACGCTGGAAAAGGAATTCCCCCCGGCCCTCGAATGAAGGGGCGGGGGGGATTTTTATTGCCCACCATGGTTCCAATTTCATTTTGGTTTCCACTCCAGTGGAGAAAAGCCAGATGAAATATATGAGTGTTCTTGCTGCGATTCTCATTACCATTTCTACCTGCGACGGCATGGCGCAGAAGATTGGAAATGCCCTTCACCTGGATGACCATGGGGAATACGTCAACTTGGGTGGGGAGTCCAATCTGAGTTTTGGAGGAAACCAAGAATATACAATTGAATGCTGGGTTAAACCGGATGATGACAATCGAATAAGAGTGATTGTCAGCAAATTCAATCTGGGCATTCGGGGTGAATACCAACTCTCTTTGAATGGAAGTAACACAGTATCTATAGATCGTGAGAGCTCTTCCGTACTGAGTGGCAATGTCGGTATATATATCGGCGGGTATAACCATATTGCGGCGACATACGATGGCACAAAGAGTCGAATTTATGTTAACGGGGTGCTTGACGTATCAGATGCCAAAGGGAGTCAACCATCCGATACCATCACACCAGTGCTCATTGGAGCACGGTTACAAAATAGCATCCCCAGTGATTTCTATGTTGGCTCAATCGACGACGTGCGTATCTGGAACTACGCGAAGACGGCGCAGGAGATTCAGGACCAGAGGAATGTGGCGCTGACGGGGAGCGAGCCGGGCCTGGTAGGGTACTGGCCATTGGACGAGTTTGAGGATTTGGGGGTCGGCGATCCGGGGGTGAACGACCTGAGGGATCTGTCGCCCAATGGAAATCATGGCGACGCCAAGGGCTCTCCCCAGATTGTGCAGCAAAACAGCGGGGCAGATGAATGGATTTTTCTGGACGATGAGTGAGAAGCGGAGCGGTCCGACAGGGGCTCGCGGACGGCAAGATTCCTATTCCAGCGTTTGACCAAGGGGGGCGGCCATCGCCCCTTTTTTTTGGCCCGGGGCGAAAAAAAGCAGGAAATTGGTGAAATAAGGGGGAAAAACGATGTTTGCGGGGGGGACGTGAAAGCTCCGGGGCGAAAGCCTCTGATAAGGAACAAAAAGAAAGCCGCTGGCGGATTGTCTCTTGACCCGGAAAAGGAATTAAGAAGACAAAGATATCTACTTACCCGATTTGCGGAGTGTCTCGCGTGATTTCGACAACTGGTGAATATGCTCTCCGGGCCGCTGTTTACCTCGCCCAGCACCATCCCCTTCCGCAGACGACCGCTTTGATCGCCGAGGGGACCAAGGTGCCGTCGGGTTATCTGTCGAAAATCCTCCAGTCCATGGTCCGGGCCGAGCTGATTCATTCCCAGCGCGGGCTCCACGGCGGATTCACACTGCTCCGCGAGCCGAAGGACATCAGCGTGCTGGAAGTGTTGGCGTCGGTTGGCGCGGCGCCGCGGAGGATTCACAAGTGCCCTCTTGGTTTGGAGGGCCACGTGAAGCTTTGTCCTGTTCACAGCCTGGTGGACGAGGCCGTCGCCCATGCGGAAAAGGCCTTCTCCGGGGCTGATCTGGAAGAGCTGTCGCGGTCCACGGAGGGCAGCGTTCCTCTTTGCGAGCCGGATTGATGAGTCTGGGTGGCCGTGTTTTTTCTCCGTCTCCTGGCGGAAAGGATAGCCTGGAAAGTTTACTTGTCCAAGTACCCAGTTTTGGGGGGGCTGGGATGTCTTTGATTCCTGGTCACACGACTCGCGGTTGCTCTTCGGAAGTATTCATGCCACAGATTGCGATAAATAGCCAGCATCGGGACAGTGCGAGTCATTAGTCGGAAAGGGTTCAAGACTTCGAGCGATACAAAAAAAAGGGCAGGCTGATCGCCCGCCCTTTTCCTGTTAAGCAGTGGGAGGTCGATTACTGGTAGAGGTTCCAGTTTTGGGAATCGGTCTGCACCACAAAGTCGGCGCCACCATCGAGCGGATCGCCGCCGGTTGCGGCAGTTTCATAGGCGGACCCCGTCACGTCGAAAAAGCTGGCGGAGTTGGGATCCAGCGTTTCAATGAACTCCGGGTCATCATTGATCACGTTGCTCTGGCTGACCGTGCCGTTGATGGGTGCTCCGCTGAGTAGTGACTGCGGGCCGGCCGTCACAACCGCGGAATTGGTGAGCGAGAAAGTGCCGTTGCCCGAATGATCGATGATGTTCAGAGGATCGCTCGATCCGTTCCCGGCGATGATGGAGTTGGTCACGCTGATGTTCGATTCGGCGTCCGTGGCGATCGAAACCGCTTCGCTGCCATTGGAGGAAACCGTGGTGTCCTCAATCACAGTCGGGCCGTCGCCCACACTGCCGACAACGATGCCCTGCTCCTCGTTGCCGGAAACGATCGCGTTGCGCAGGGTGCTGCCAACGGTGCCATTGTTCTGGAACTCAACACCCCATCCACTGCCGGCGCTGCCGTTATTGGCGATATACACTCCATCAAGAACGCGCGCAGTGGTGGCGGCCGAGTTGAACCAAATGCCGGCGAAGCCAAGATTGCCGATCACTTTGACTGGATCGTTCGGCGAATCGATGCTGAAATCCAGGGCCCCCTGGATACCGAGACGCCCATTAAAGGAAAAGACGCTTCCCTGCTCGACGGTATAGCTGGAGCCGCCGGTGCTGCAGACGAGGCCATCGCCATTCTGGTTATGCGTGGTCACGAAGTTCCGCAGTACCACCTGGGTTCCATCCCCAGCGGGTGGATCGCCCCCGCCAACGAAAATGCCGTCATCGCCCAACAGCGTTGCTCCGGATACATCGACAGAGGTCAGCCCATCCGTGGTCACCGGCGCGTCGCTGCCATCATTCGCAGTGACGACAACATCTTCAACGAGCAGGTTCAAATTCTGGCCGACACTGCGGATGCCATCGTCCGTTGGGGGAGTGGTTTGATCAGGAATAACATACAGGTTACGGAGGGTCACGTCGACAAATGAGCCGATCGAATCGGGAATCTCAATCAACAGGCCATCATTTGCGCCTGGGCTGTCGGGATTTTCCACCACGGCGAGAACCGGGGGATTTGATCCTGTTCCCTCAAGGGTCAAGGGGACATCGATGGTGATGATTTCGCTGTAAACGGAATCATCGGTGATTTGGACGACGTTCGCCGTGGTGGCGTCCGGGTCCGGATCAAAGCTGTCGATTGCGGCTTGAACGGTATTGAAATCCGGGCTGCCAGTTTTGGCAACGGTGACCGTCTGGGCGGCAAGGGGAGCCGTCATGCCCACCGCCAACAGCAAAGCTGCGCTGAAAATGCCTTTTTTCATGTTGAAATCCTTTGTGCCAATTGAGGGTGTCTTGAAGCTATGCGTAATTTTATTTGTCCGCGAGAGGTTCGGTCAAACAAAATCGTGCGCCAAGCAATGTGCCCTTCTTGTGTCAGTGATTTTCGCCTGTCCGCCAAGAACTCGTCCAGCCGGGATGTTCCAGTCCGCCATCATGTTTCCGACAGCATCGGGGTGGATAGGTCGCCTCCCGCGGGCTCGGGCAAATCCCAGCCGGGCGCCTGCTCGTCATTGGGTGCGGCCAACCGCTTGTGCGAACGGAAACGCTCCAGACTTTGCTCGACGGGAGCGATTCGCGCGCCGCTTTTTTCGCGGCTCCCGGCGGCAGTTCCCTCGCCCCCTTTCCCGGCGTCTTTCCGGAATCACTGCTTCACCAAATCAAAAGCGCTCTCAAGCGGGGCGAGCACTCCCCCCGCCGATTCCTGAGCCAGGTCGAGTGCCACTGGCTGCCCCTTGAAGAAAGCATTCTGCCAAGCCTTTCCTCTTTCAATTCGCTGGCCGAGTTGCAAGGCGCGGGTCTGCGTTAGCAACTCGTCAAGCCGCGAAATGCTCACATTGCCGGTGGCACGGAAAAAGACTCCGCTTTAATAGCGATGGAGACGTTTACCACAACTGCTCTGATTTTCCCATTCTTGTCCTCCTGGCCTAACGAGTCCATGTGCCTATGATACCATCAGAAATCTCTTTAACAACTTCTGGAACCACCGGTCCGTCTCCGATGGCTCATAGCCTGGAACGTCAATCTCGAGATGGCGGGCAATATGCCCG
>CAYFUR010000016.1:9663-46143 GCA_964346275.1 uncultured Candidatus Sumerlaeota bacterium | reverse complement strand
ATGGGGTGAAATCCGGCTTGCGAATGTCCGCGGGCCTGGAGTCTCCTGGAGGGTAAGATCCAAGCTTGGGAAAGCGGCCCACACTATGGCAGGGCAGCACTCCAATTCGCCGGAATTGGCGTCACTCAGCGAAGCATTGAAGCGCGCGCTGTTCATGCGCGAGGCGGATGAAGCGGCGGTGCTTTACAAGGATTTGCTGACGGCGAAGCCGGACTATCTGCTTCGCGGGCCGGTGCAATACGATCTGGCGTGCGTGCTGGAGCGGAACGGGCACGACGATCTGGCGCTGGAGGCGTATCGGCTGCTCATCGATCACCAGCCCGACAACCAGGCGCGCAACCCGGCGCTGAAGGCGGCGGGGCACCTGGCCGACCGGCTGAAAAAATTCGATCTGGCGGACCGGTTTCTCCGCGAATTTCTGAAATCCGACCCCCTTTACAACGAGCGCCAAGAGGCGGAAGATGTGCTGAAGCGCCTGCCCGCAACGGTGCGCAAGCAAGACAAATCGTCCACGGCCACGAGTTCATCGGTGCATGTTTCAGGAATCGAGGAACCGAAGGAGGAGCAGGCTGGCCCGCCGGGGCGCGAGAAGGCGAAAGGGGAAGGCGGTTTTCCGCAGCCTTCGCTGCCCGGGGAAAGCCGCGTGGCCTTGGAATGGCGCGTCCGCCACGATAACACGCCGATGCCTTCGCCGGGTGGCAAAAAGGGCACTGGTTCAGAACACGGGGCTCCCGCTCGCTCGCCGAAACCTGCGGGTTCCTCAACGGAAGGAAGAGACACGGCGGATTTGTCGGAGGACGATCGGCCAAAGATTCCCCCGCGCACGGACCGGCCCAAGCCGGAAACGCCCGCGCCGGATCAGCCGCCCCCGCCCACCGCGGCTCCTCCGCCGCAGGGCGCCCCTCCGCCGGGATACTATGCGCCATACCCGCCGCCGGGATATTACGCCGCGATACCGCCGGGCTATTATCCGCCGCCAGCGGCCTATCCGCCAGGGCATTATCCTCCGGGATACGCGGCGCCGATGCAGCCGGGGCCGACGCCACCTCCTGGTCCTCCCGCGCAGCAGCAGCCGCCGGAGGCGCCGCCTGCGCCCCAGGGACAGCCAGAGGGTCTTCCGAGGACCGAGATGCCGACGCCGCCGCCAACCCCGCGCCGGGGGAATAAGAAACCCGAGGCCGGAACACCGCCCGGGAACGAATATGTCCCGGCAAAGGAAGACGAGGACGAGCGCTATGAGCGGCTCAGGCGCGGGCGGTTTGCCCTGCTTCTTCCCCGGGGGAAGCGCATCCGGCTGGACGATGTGGCGGCCTTTATCGCCGGATTTGAGAAGATCGGCCATTCGGAGGCGAAGAAGCTGGTGCTCCATCGCAAGGGCCTGCTCTACGACAACATGGATTTCGAGCAGATGCTGGAGATGAGCGCACTGGTGGAGCAATGCCGCCAGGCCATGGCGTTTGTTCATGTGCCGCCCCCGCTGCGCCCGGTGGACGTGCATGAAATCCTCTCGGCCCAGATGCACGAGAAGGGGCTGAAGATGAGCACGGAATATGGGCGGGAGAAAGTGCGGTGGGGCCATATCCGGCTGTTGAATTGCGGGACGGTGGGGAACGAGCTGTGGGTTTCGGTGCTGGGTGGGTCGCCGATGCAGGAGTTCCGCTTTATCGACCAGGTTTTCGACATGGAGGATTTTTCGCCGCGGGGGACGGCGACGCTGGGCAAGGGGCTGCGGGAGTTCCTGGATTTCATGGCCCATTATGCGGTGAACGCCGAGGAAAGCCACACGGTGGAAGGCGTGCTGACGAACCGCAATCCCGAGCCGAAAGTTTTTTCCAACGAAGATGAATATCAGTGCTATACAAAGTGGATGCTTTTTTCCCATTACGCCGAGGCAGTGGACCCGGCCAGGCTTTCGGAGATCAGCCGGGCCGCATCAAACTGGTAAGGCCATGATGGCGTGATACCGATTGATTACCTGTTCCAACTTCTCGTCGTCCTGATCCCCCTGGCTTATGTCTCGGGGATCGTTTCGAACTGGCTGGCGGCGCAGTCGATCCGCTATGCGCGGAGAAGCAACCTGCTGGCGGAGGTGACCGGCCGGAGCAGCCACCGGGAGCCAACACCGCGAGTGGGGGGCATTGGGCTGGTGGGCGGGTTGCTGCCGGGATTTGCGCTGCTGGCGGTGATGCTGGCCGCTCCCGGGGCCATGCCCGGCGTGATCCAGCCGGTGACGGGTGTCGAGGGCGCTCTGGACCTGGCAGGGCTCGGGGGAATGGTGGCGGCGGTGCTGCTGGCTTTCGGGCTGGGGCTGTGGGACGACCGCCGGGACGTGCCGGCTCTCTGGAAATTCGGCGGCCAGGTGGTGATCGCGTTCGTGGCTCCGCTTTGCGGGGTGCGGCTGCGGGAATTCCACGTTCCTGGCATGGAGGACTGGGCAGAATTGCCGGCGCTTGTCTCCGTGGTGCTGACGGCGGGGTGGATTCTGCTGGTGATGAACGCGGTGAATTTCATGGACGGGATCAACGGCCTCGCCGGGCGTTTCGCCCAGTTCATCGCGGTGGGGGCGTTGATTGCTCCCGTTGGTTTCGGAGGCTTCGAGACGATGATTCCCCTGGCGGCGGGGCTGTGGGGAGCATCGGAAGGGTTTCTGCGGCACAATGTTCCGGAGGCGCGGACGTTCATGGGGGATTGCGGCAGCCAGCCGCTGGGGCTTTTGGTGGCGCTGCTTGGGGTTCATCTGGCGAACCTGCCGGTGAGCTATCCCCTGCCTTTCATCGGGTTTGTGATCATGGTGTCGCCATTTTTGTGGGATGTGTTGTTCACGCTGGGCAAGCGGGCGGTGGAGGGAAAACGGCTGCTCTCGGCGCATCGGGAGCATCTGTATCAGCGTTACCTGGCCGCGAAGGGGGAGAGCCACGAGGCGGCGCGGGTGTTTGTGCAGGGGCATTTGCTGGCGACGGTGATCATTGGAGCCTGCTATGTGCGTTTTTTTTACATGCCGGAGAAACTGGCCGGGCAAATTGTTTTGATTGGTTTTGCCGTGGCGGCGCTTGGCTCTTATACTGTGCGCGTGTATTTGGAGGAGTCGAGGAGCGCGGCAGAGACCGAATGAAGACGCTTTCCCCACTTGTTTCCCAAATTGTTGTGGCTTCGTTTCTGAGCGTTTCAGGGGCGTGGGCGGATGTGATTACTCTGTCGAACGGGCGGACGGTGGAGGGGCGCGTGCTTTCGCGGACGGAGGAGTATGTGCGGCTGGAAGCGCACGGCATGATCACGAAGCTGCGGACGGATTCGATCCGCTCGATCGAGAGGGCGCCGGAGCACGAGAATACGCTGCTGGCGGCGGAGACGGCCCTGAAACGGCGCGACCCGGTGAAGGGGATCGATCTTTTGTTTCAAGCGCGGAAGGAGGGGGCGCCGGACGCGGAGGTGAAGGCGATGATCGAGCGGCTGAACAGCGGGATTTCCGGCGGGATCCACGGGGCGCGGAGCGCGGATGAGCGGTCGGCGATCCGCCGGTCGATCCATGCGCTGATGAAGGAGGATCTGCTGACGAGCCGGACGCTGTTTTTTGCCTCGCAGAACTTCTTTCAGCTGGAGGATTGGGAACTGGCGGCGGAGGCGCTCCACCGCATTCCGACGGCCGATCTGCAGGATGATCCGGTGATGCGCCAGTGGGCGCTGGATTTCATGCGGCAGATGGTGAAGAGGCGCCTGGCGCGGGACGATTTTGAAGGGGCACTGACTTACGTGGAGCGGATGCGGCGAACCACGGACGAGTCGTCTGACGCGAACCTGCCGCTGGCGCATCTCGCCCGCAGCTCGAAGGCCCGGGAACAAGGCGATTACGCACATGCCCTGAAAATCATCGCGGAAGACCTGGCTCCCACGGTGCCGGAAATTGCACGGAACCGGGCGCTCTATACCATCGACCAGATGAAGGATTGGGCGGAGAGAACGCGGAAGTTCCGCGCAGCGCGGGAGGCGGTGGAACCGCTTCGCGGCCTCTACCCCGCTGTCTATACGGAAGCGCGAAACCATCTCCTGGCACGCGAGTGCCGCTATCTGCTGGACAACGACCAGGCGGGCGAGGCGCTGGCGCTGCTGGATGCGGTCCCGGAGGAGGAACGGAGCGAGGAGATGCAATCGCTGCATAATCACGCCTACCACGAATATACAATCATCCGCATCGAGAGTTCGGAGCCGCTGGAACTGCTGGAGCATGGGCGCTGGTGCCTGGAGCATGGCCTGATGGAGGAGGCGATGCGGATTTTCAACAAGACGCGGGAGAATCCGAATCTGCGGGATCTGAGCGACCAGTTTCTGGCCAATGCGCGGCGCGAGCGGGATATCCAGCTTCTGGAGCAGGCGAAGAAGGAGTACGAGCTGGGGGATATGACGGCGGTGCTGGGCAGGACGAACGAGCTTTTGCAGAATCCGAATCTCGGGAGCCGGCTTTCCGAGGAGGCGCGGCGCCTGAACGAGCTGGCGCGGAAAACGATGAATCGCGAACAGGAGGCGCGGGGGCCAAGGGCGGAGGTTTTCTATCAGCGGGCCGAGCGCGCGCATATCCTGCAGAAGCATGATGAATCGCTGTCGCTGCTGAACCTGGTGCTGAGCGAATATACGGACACGCCGGCGGCGGGGCGCGCGGCGGATCTGCTGCCGCACGTGGTGCGGGCGTTGGAGCTGGCGTATCTGGAAGGACGGCGGGACTCGCTTCCCAAGTTGCCGGACAAGATGGAGCTGCAGGATTTCCAGCAAACGGACCGGATCGATGCGGAGATGGAGGATCTTCTGGATGAGATGAATCAGAAGCCGGTTTTCCGGGGTTCAAAAGACCGGGTGGAAGCGAGGCAGCCGGAAGAGCGGAGCAGCGGCCGCTCTCGGTTCTGATTGCTGGATGTTTTCGTGGTTGAGCAGGAGGGCGAGGACGAGGATGCCCGCATGATCTTTTGACAGTTTCTGTGATGAGATAAAGAAAATGCCGCCGCCGGGTGATTCCGGCGGCGGGCGTGTTTCCCGGGTGAGGAGGAAACTTACTGATTCATCATCTCGAGGAAATCCTTGTTATTGTCGGATTTTCTCATGCGCTGGAGCAGGAAGTCCATCGCTTCGACGGTGTTTAGCTCGTTGAGGATTTTGCGCAGAAGCCAGACGCGCTGGAGTTCGGTTTCGGTGAGGAGGAGTTCCTCTTTGCGCGTGCCCGAGGTCATGATGTCGATGGAGGGGAAAATGCGGCGGTCGGCGAGTTTGCGGTCGAGTTTCACCTCGCTGTTGCCGGTGCCTTTGAATTCCTCGAAAATGACGTCGTCCATTTTGGAGCCGGTTTCGATGAGGGCGGTGGCGATGATGGTGAGGGAGCCGCCTTCCTCGATGTTGCGTGCCGCGCCGAAGAAGCGTTTCGGCTTGTGGAGGGCGTTGGCGTCTATACCGCCGGAGAGGACTTTGCCGGAAGGGGGCGTGACGGTGTTGTAGGCGCGGGCAAGGCGTGTGATGGAGTCGAGAAGGATGACGACGTCGCGGCCGTGCTCGACGAGGCGCTTGGCCTTTTCGATGACCATTTCGGCGACTTGGACGTGGCGGTCGGCGGGTTCATCGAAGGTGGAGCTGATGACCTCGCCGTCGACGGTGCGTTCCATGTCGGTGACTTCTTCGGGGCGTTCGTCAATGAGGAGCACGATGAGATAGACTTCGTCGTGATTCGTGCTGATGGCATTGGCGATGTCCTGGAGCATGACGGTTTTGCCGGTGCGCGGGGGCGCGACGATGAGGGCGCGCTGGCCCTTGCCGAGGGGGGTGAGAAGGTCCATCACCCGGGTGGTCATCTTGGCCTTTTGTGTTTCGAGTTTGAGGCGCTCCTCGGGATAGAGGGGCGTGAGGTTGTCGAAGAGGATCTTTTCTTTCGCCGTCTGGGGATCGACGTCGTTGATCTTTTCGACCTTGAGGAGAGCGAAATATTTTTCTCCGTCTTTGGGGGGGCGGACGGTGCCGACGATGGTGTCGCCCTTGCGGAGGCCGAAGCGCCGGATCTGGGAGGGGGAGACGTAAATATCGTCGGGGCCCCAGAGGTAGTTGTAATTGGCCGAGCGCAGGAATCCGAAGCCGCCATCGGGGAGAATCTCGAGGACGCCGTTGGCGCGGAGGCCTTCTTCGGCGCTGTGGCTGTGGCGAAGGAGCTGGAAGATCAGGTCCTGCTTGCGCATGCCGGCGGCGTTGTCAACGCCGAGATCGATCGCTGTTTTGGCGAGTTCGCTCATGGAGAGGCGCTTGAGCTGGCCGAGGTCCATGGAGGCGAGTTTTTTCTCTGCCTTGGCGACCGCTTTCTTCTGTTCCTCGGTCATTTCTTCGCGCTTGTCGGCGATGCTGGTGCCGCCATCGGTGTCGTCCTCGTCACCCATGCCAGCGTACATCCCCTGGTCGGAGTTGGGCGGAGGGGGTTGGTTGGGCCCATTTGTTTTTTTTCGGCGGCGGCGCGGTGGCGGCCCGCTTTCAGATGGCTGGCTGGCGTTTGAAGAGTTTTTTCTTCGACGCATGAATCTCTCTTCTCCTGAAGTTCAAGTCTACTTTTTCGTTCGTTTTCGAGCGTTTATTCCAAAGGGGCGGCTCGCTCGGGATGGAGACGAGCCAGACCGGCCTGGCATTTCTAAGATCGGGGCTGAGAGCCCCGAGGCGTTGAATCTCAGTTCTGGAAAAGTCCTGCAGGAAGAACTTTGAGCGGTTTCGGAAGCCCCCCGGGGAAAAGCGAAAGCAAAATCTGGGTAACCTGTTGGGCCGTGTGGGCCCGGGAATGGGAATTATCGATGACAAAGTCTGCCCGGGCGGCTTTTTCGCGCTGGGGCATTTGGGCCGCCAGGCGGCGCTGGATCTCCTTGTCCGTCATTCCTCGATCTTCAATTAAGCGGCGCCTGCGCACGTCTTCTTCGATGACCACGACCGCGGTGCGGTCGCATTCCTGATCTGCATGGCTTTCAAAGAGGAGCGGGACGTCATAGACAATCAATGGATGGCCGGAAAAATCCTGGAACAGGCTACGTGCCCTTTTGCGGACGTAAGGATGAATCAATTCTTCGAGGCGTTTTCTTTTCGAGGGGTCCGCAAAGACAATCGATCCAAGAGAAGAGCGATTGAGGGTGCCGTCCGCATTCAAAACTTCCGGCCCAAATTCTTCGGCAATTTCTCCCAGAATCTGATTTTTCGGACTCACTGCCTCGCGGGCAAGATCATCCGCGCATACGACCTTCGCCTGGCACTGGGAGAGCAGTGAAGATACGAAACTCTTTCCACTTCCCAGCGAGCCCGTCAAGCCAAGAATGAGACTCTTTTTCGTCTTTTCTTCGGACAAGAACTTGTTCTTTCGTTTCCCGCCTGCGGGAAAGACAGGAATCGATGGGGTTAGCTTTTCGGTTCGAGAACAAAATTGGCGGTGGCGGCTTCTCCGGCGAGGAGATTCACATCCATGGTCGCGCTGGAGTATTGTCCGCTGCGATCCTGGGCCTCCGCGGTGGCGGGGCCGGCCGGGAGGGAGTCCATGTAGAATCGTCCTTCGCGGTCGGTGAAGGCGTCTTGGTCTTTGACTTTCACCTGCACATCGGAGAGGGCGGCGCCTTGGGAATTCACGACGCTGCCGCGCAGCGCGGCGGCCGGATCCAGTTCGATCTGGCCCGCCTGGTTGCCCTGGCCCCCGGTGATCTGAATTCCGGTAATCTGTTCCGTGGCCCACCCGTTCTTGCTCAATTCGAGGCCGACGGTGCCCTGGGGCAAACCACCGAGATAGAATTCTCCGCTCGTTTCCGTGGTGGTTTCAAAGCGCAGCACGTTGAGGGGGTGGTCGTGCGGTGCGCCGGGAGGCGCGAGGGCCCGCACCAGGACTCCCGAGACGGCATGGCCATTGGCCGAGCTGACGACCTGGCCTTCGAGGGCGGCGCCGCCCTCGATGTATATATCGCCGAGGTCGACCTGCTGGCCGACGGGAATGGTGATGCCAGCCTCTTCCACGGACCCCTGGCCTTCCAGAGAGATCGTAAGGGTGGCCGTTCCCGCGATCAAATTACCCAGAACGGCCTCGCCATTGGAGGTCTGAACCTGCTTGTCATAGCCGAGACCAAAAGTTTCCCGGACCCCATTGAATCCGACAGCCCCCTGGTCGCGCACGCGAATGCCCGCGCGGAAATTGTTCACTGGTTCGCCGCGGGAATTGAGGAGCCGGAAGCGAATGGATTGGGCCAGATCATAGATCAGGTAGATCCGTTCATCGCCGGGCCGGGCAAAGGGATAGGTTTGATCGACGACAATGAAATCTTCTCCCCGGAGTAGAGAGCCGTTTGTATAGAGGACGTATTCGCCCTGCTCGACATCATCCATCAGGAACCCGCCGCGGGAATCGGTTCTGGTGGAATATTCTCCCCCGCTACCCCTGATATAGACATTGTGATTCACGAGGGGATCGCCGCGTTCGTCGACGATCAACCCGAAAACGCGGCCTTCCCTGGCTCCCGCCTCTTCGGATTCCAGGACGACATCGCCCGCCTGGGTGATGGATCCCTGGCTGATATTGAAGCTGGGGTTGGCGGAAACGTATCCATCGGCGGCGACGGCAAAGGTGTTTTGTCCGGGCTCAAGCCCCTCGATGGTAAAGAGGCCCTGGCCGCCGGTGGTGGCCTTGGGCGGCTGGATGTTAAACCGCTGGAGGATGGCGCCCGTGGACGGGAAGCCTTCCTCGAGAGTCACTTCAGCGCCGGGAATGGGTGTTTCCTCGCCGTCGACCACGCGGCCGGAGATGCCGCCACCTTCGCGGAGTTGCACGACAATCTCTTCGTCGGTGAGCTGGTCCTTCAGGAAAACCTGGCTGTATCCTGGGAGCATGCCTTCCTTGTATGCGCCGGCGCGAAACTCGCCCGTATAGCCGCTGTCGGGAAGGGCGAAGCGGAAACGGCCGCTGCCATCGGTCATTTCCACGCCGAGCTGGGAGAAGGGGTCGTTATAGACGGCGCTGCCAAAGAGGCTGACGCGAGCGCTGCCCACGGGATTTCCCCCGGGGCCGATCACCCGGCCCGAAACGACCGCTGACTCGGGCAGTTCGAGATAGACGTAATCCTGGGCCTGGGTATTCGCGGAGACTTCAAAAGATTTCTCGCCGGGAAGATATCCGTTCGCGGAGCCCTTCAGGGTATAGTTTCCGGCTTCGAGAGGAAAGAGTTCAAACTGGCCTTCGCTGCGGGAAGACACGCTTCCGATCAGGGAGTTTCCCTGCCAGACCTGGACTTCGGCGCCGCTGATGCTTTCGCCGGAGGCGGCGCTGGAAACCTCGCCCTTGACCGGTGGCAGGTCGGGAACCACGAAGTCCTCGCTGGTGCGATGCTGATCCGCGACGAGTTGCATCCGGCGGCGGCCGCCCGGGCTGTTCGGTTCGGCGAGAAAAAGCGTATAGTCGCCTTCTTCCACGGGCGGGAAATGATAGCGCCCTTGTTCGTCGGTCTGGGCCCGTTGATTCGTCGAGGCTGTATTGGAAGTCAGGACGAGTTCCGCGCCGGGCAGCGGATTCTCGCCGCGCAGGACATTACCCGCGACGATGACTTTCCCCTCGGCGGCTTCCTCTTCTTCTTCCGCGTCCCCCGCTTCCCCATCGACGGAACCATCCACCTCTCCGCCTTCGGCAATAGCGCTGGATGCGCCCTGGCCGTCCGCGCCGGGCTGGCCATCGGTTCCAGGGAGGCCCCCGCTTTCCGCTCCGCTGCTCCCCGGTGCCCCCGCAATGCCGGTGGCGGAGCCGCTTGCCGCGTTTCCAGCGGCTGCGGAATCCGCGGAAGCGGCGCCGGAGGCTGTGTCGCCGGGCTGGCCGTCCCGCGTGCCGGCGCCTTCGGAGCCTTCCGGATCAGCCGATTCTTCATCGGCGGTGGCTTCGCCGCCAGAGAGGGATTCGTCTCCCAGGCTGATGGAAATGGCGGTGCCATCGCCAGGCCTCTCGCTTACACGACCGCGCCCAGTTTCACCGGATTCGGTGTAACGAACGATGCGGGGTTCGTCTCCCCGCCGGGTGACGACCAGCGCCACGACTCCCGCGAGGGAAAGAACGATCAACGCGATGGCGATATATTTCAGTTTTGACTGATCCAAGGAAAGGCTACCTGCCTCTATGAATGACACTGGCGGGAGGAGATTTGTTTCAAATCAGATCCCAGCTTTCTCCAACTTCCATATCGATCTGAATGGGCACGTCAAGGGGGAGTGCCTCGGCCATCTCTTGTTTCACGATGGGGCCGAGTTTCTCCACTTCTTCATCAGGGACATCAAAGATCAATTCGTCGTGAACCTGGAGCAGCATGCGCGATTGCAATTTCTCTTTCTCGATGCGGCGGGCGACGCGAATCATGGCGAGCTTGATCATGTCCGCGCTGGTGCCCTGGATCGGGGTGTTGACGGCGATGCGTTCGGCGAGGCTTCGCTGGTTGAAATTCCGTGCGTTCAGATCGGGAACAAACCGCCGCCTTCCGAGAAGGGTGGTGACATAGCCGTCGACGCGGGCCTTTTCCTTTGTTGCCTTGATGAATTCACTGACTCCGGAATAAACGCGAAAATAGTCCTCGATAAACTGCCTGGCCTTGCCACGGGGAATATCCAAATCACGGGCCAGCCGATATTCTGTCATACCATAAATGATGCCAAAGTTAATGGCCTTGGCGCCGGAGCGCTGCTCCGGTGCGACCTGGTCAAGGGCCACGCCGAAGATTTTGCTCGCTGTGAGGGTATGAATGTCCTCTCCGCTGCGAAAGGCTTCTGTGAGCGCCTCGTCGCCACTGAGATGAGCCAGAATGCGCAGCTCGATCTGGGAATAATCGGCGGCAAGCAATTTCCAGTTTTCCTCGCGAGGGATGAATCCTTTGCGGATGAGCCGGCCGGCTTCCGTGCGGACGGGGATGTTCTGCAAGTTGGGGTTTGAACTGGAGAGGCGGCCGGTGGCGGCAATGGTCTGGTTGAAACTGGAGTGAAGGCGGCCCGTCCTGGGGCTGACCATGGAAGGGATGGGATCGATATAGGTGTTTTTCAGTTTTTCGATCTGGCGGTATTCCAGCAATTTCGCCGGGAGGGGATGGACGTTCTTGAGCCCCTCGAGGACGGTGACGTCGGTGCTGTAAACCCCCGATTTTCCCTTCTTGCCCGCGGGAAGCTGGAGCTTTTCGAAAAGAAGCGCGGCGACCTGCTTGGAGGAGTTGATGTTCAATTCCTCGCCCGCGATCTCGTAGATCTCGCCGGTGATTTTGAGGAGTTTTTCATCCGCGTCTTTCGACAGTTGGCGGAAGTAATCGATATCGATCCGGATGCCTTCCAATTCCATATCGGCGAGCACGTTGATGAGGGGCAGTTCGACATCGCGATAGAGATCGGCCAGTCCGGCATCCTCGATGTCCTTTTCAAAGATGCGATGAAGCTGGAGCGTGGCATCGGCGTCCTGGCAGGCGTATTGGGCCGTGTCGTCGACAGTGACGGAGGCCATTGTGACCATGTCGTCGCCGTCGCCGATGAGTTCGCGGATTTCGGTCATTTGGATTCCGAGGACCGAGAGGGCGAGGTCTTTCAGGCGGAGCGTGCCGTTTCCCTTGTCGGGATTGAGGAGGTACGCGGCGATCATGGTGTCGCCGGAGGCGATGCCGGGATCGAACCCCGCGCGTTTCAGAATCTTGTAGTCGTAGCCCCAGTGGTGGGCCGCGAGCTTGATCTTCGGATCGCGAAGGAGGGGGCCCAGGAGTTCCTTTACGTCGGCAAGCGTGATATCAAACTGTTTCTCATGATGGCCGACGGGGATATAGACCGCCTGGTTTTCTTCCCAGGAAAGAGAAAGGCCGACGAGATTCGCCTCGAACGGATTCAGGTCGTCGGTTTCCGTATCGATCGCGGCGGCGCCGGCTTTCTTGATCGCTTTGGCGGCCTTTTCCAGATCGGCTCGCGTGCGGGTGACTCCATAATCGACAGGGCGTTCTTCGACGGTCTCGCCGCCAAGCTCGTTGAGAAAGGACTGGAAATTCATCTCGCGATAGAATTCCCGAAGCTCCTGGCTGGGCTTGAAGATCCAGAGGAACTCATCCCAATTGAACTTGTCGAGACAGTCTGACCGGAGGGTGGCGAGGTCCTGGGAGAGGCGGGCGGCGCCGGCATTTTCCGCGAGTTTTTTCGCGAGACTGGCGGCTCCGCGAACGCCCGTGGCCTTGAGGTCGTCCGCGCTGGCCGAGAGCAAATCGTCGAGCGTATTGAAGTTTTGGAGCAGCGTCGCGGCGCTCTTCTTGCCGATGCCCGGCACGCCGGGAATGTTGTCGGAGGTGTCGCCCACAAGACCGAGATAGGCGGGAACCTGCTCGGGCCGCACGCCAAGTTTTTCCATCACTCCGGCTTCGTCGAGTTCCTCGGATTTCTGAAGGTGTTCACGCCAAACGCGGATGCCAGGGCCAACGGCCTGGAGCAGATCCTTATCGGAGGAACAAACGATGGCTTCGCCGCCGGATTCGACGGCCTGGTGGGCGAGGCATGCGATGACGTCATCGGCTTCGAAGCCGGGGATTTCGAGTACCGGGACCTGGAGGAGTTCGAGGGCCTCGCGGACGCGGCGATCTTGCATTTTCAGGTCTTCCGGAGCGGAAGGACGATTGGCCTTGTATTGATCGAAGAGGTCGTCGCGAAAGGTTTTGCCGGGGGCGTCAAAAACGACGGCGATATATTCGAACTGGAAGTGGCGGTTGAGGCGAAAGAAGGTATTGAGGAATCCATAGACGGCGGAGGTGGGCTCGCCCTTGCGGTTCGTCAGGGAGTCGCGAATGGCGTGGTAGGCCTTGTGGAGGTTTGAGTGGCCGTCGATGAGGACGAGTGTTTTCTTACTCTTTGCCATGGAGGGTTGCGTCTCGCTGGGTGGTCGGGAATCCAGCCGGTGGCTGTCGGGGTGTCTTTATCTTCGCGAAAGAGCGGCCCGGAATGCAAGCCCGCCCCAGAGGAAGGCCTCCGGGGCGGGACGTTTTTCGCGGGTTGCGGTGGCTGTTAGTCGCGGACGACCTGGCCGGTGAGGAAGATCAGCAGGGTGATCTTGTCGGAGTCCTGCTGTTTCCGTTCAAAGAGGTATTTGCCGATGAACGGAATATCGCGAAGGATGGGCACGCCGGATTCGAGGTCGGAGGAGCGTTCGTTGCGCCAGCCGCCGAGAACGACGGTGCCGCCGTCCTTGATGCGGGCCTGTGTGGTGAGTTCCTTCCGGAGCACGCCAAACTCGCTGCTGGTGGCGAAGGCGCGCGGCGTGGTGGCCGCCGGAGCAAGGGCCGAAAGCGAGCCTTCGTCGAGGCTGGCGATCTGGCCGAGGAACTGATCGAAGTCGTTCATTTCAACGTCGATATCCAGGGTGATGTTTCCGGCGCGGGTCACGTTGGGGGTGACCGAGAGGTCAACCGGATCGAGACTGGCAACGAGGGTGAAGTTATCTTCGTCGCCGCCGCCGGTGGCGCCTTCCTCGGGCTGGCGAAGGCCGAATTCGCGGGTGACCTGGAAGTCGGCGGTTTCGGTGTTCAGCACGGTGACGGTCGGGCCGTTAACCACGTTGATGACGCCCTGGGCTTCGAGCATCTTGAGCGTGAAGGAAATCGGCGAGTTGCCGTTGCTGACGATGTAGTTAAAGACCGTGGTTCCCTTGAGCAGGTTGGCGGAGTCGCCGCTTTCGATGAAGGGATCGAAGACGGACTGGAACTCGTCGCGGTCCTGGGCAAAGCGGGAACGGAGGACGGCGTCGTCGAAGCTGATGCCTTCGGCAAGGTCGCCGAGGACGAATTCGGGGGCCAGTTTCTGGGCCTTGTTGGTCACGACCTCAACAAACTTGACTTCGATGGAAACCTGGAGCGTCGGGATGTCGAGAGTGCGGACCCAGAATTCGACTTCGCGCAGGTCTTCAACGTTCTGATATTCGATGAAGATGGCATTGAGGTTTTCGATGTCATCGATGGAAAGGCCGGTTTCTTCCTCGACTCGTTGGCGTTCTTCTTCTTCATCGTCCTCTTCTTCCTCATCGATGTCCGCTTCCTGGGTGTCTTGAGGGACGTAACGGAAGAGGAGGCGGGCGCGGCCTTCGCCCGGTGTGTTGGAGGGGTCGATATCATCAGCGACGATTTCGAAATCGTCGATGAATTCGGACCGAAACTCTTCGATTGTAAGATCCTGGGTGGACTGTCCGGTGCGAACAACCATCTCGACGCTGTCGTCATTATCGTCGTTAGCATCATTTTCATTCACGCGTGTGACGCGGAAGAAGGCATCGCGGAATTGGAATTCATCTTCCACGCTGAGGTTCTTGGTGGTTTCTTCCTCAGTGCCGCCACCTGTGTCCGCAGCTCCCTCGATTCCGAGGAAGGATTCGATCTGGCTGACAAGATCGCCTGAATTGGCGTGATCGAGGAAGATGATCTTGCTGCGCCGGCGCGAGCGGATCTGGGGCAGGCTTTCGATATAGTCCTGGACGATTTGGATGCGATCGGGCGTGTCGGTGATGGTGAGCTGGAGCGTGGCGGGATCGTACCAGAGGCGGCGGCCCTGGCGCTCGGCGGCAGTGCGGCCCGTGCGCGAGTAAAGGAGTGTTTCCACGACCTGGCGAACCTGGTCGGCGAAAGAGCGCACGAGGTCGGGGTTCTCCTGGAATTCGAGAACGGGCGTGAGGTTGAAGGTCGCGACGGTGAGTTCGTCGGAGTAGAAGCGTTTGAGGAAGTTCTGGTCCTGGAGGATCTGGCGGACGCGCTGGATGTTTTCCGGCGTATCCTTCACGATCAGAGTGCTTCCCTCGAGGATCAATTTCCGGTCGGTGTTGAAGGGCTGATCGTCATCGGAGGCCAGGATTGCACCGAGGAGCGCCTTGATCTCCGGCGCCTTGCTTTCATCGATCTCGTAGCTTTCCCAGACGAGTTGGACCCCGCCCTGTCCTTCGAGGCTGGAGAGAACCCGGCGAATCTTGGTGATATTCTGCTGGGAATCGGTCATGACGAGGATGTTCTGGCGCGGATCGGTGAAGATTTCCTGTCCATCGATAATCGGTTCGCCGTTGGAACCCCAGAGGAGGCGGGGAATCACGCCTTCTTCGATGAGGGCGTTGACGGTGGGGACCTGGTCGGGGGCCAGGGCGAAGACTTCCGTGCGCAGGTCGGGTTCGATAATGACGGTGTCGGAGCCGGGTTCGCGGCGCCAGCGCAGGCCCATGGGGAGGAGGACGGAATCGAGCACCTGGTGCAACGGCTCGTCTTCAAAGGCCGCTTCCACGCGGGCGTTCACTTCCCCGACGATGACAAAATCGATGCCGGAGAGGAGCCGCAATGTTTGCAGGAAATCGCGCAGTGACGTGGGCTCGAGCGTGCGGAACGGGATGAGGGTGTTCATCTTGTCGAGGGCTTCGGCCTCGGCCTGCTCGAAAGCTTCCGCTTCCTTCTTCTTGGCGAGAAAGGCGTTATATTCCTGCTTGGTTTCTTCCAGGTAGACTTTCGGCTTGTCGTACTCCTGGTCGATTTCCAGGGCGTCGATCCAGCGCTGGCGGGCTCGGGAGAGTTCGCCCTTTTCGTAGAGTTCCTTGCCATCCTGGAAAGCCTGCTCGGCCTTGCGGCGCCGTTCCTTTTCAAGCTGTTTCGCTCTTGCTGCGTCCTGGCGGCGCTCTTCTTCGGCTTTTTTCTCTGCTTGTTTGGCCTTGGCTTCGGCCTGTTCTTTTTTCTCCGTGGCATCCTCGTCCATGGCGACGGGGCGTGTGGCGGGCTCTTCTTCCGCCTGCTCTGGGGCAGCTTGCTGCTCTTGCTCTTGTTCTTCCGCGGATTGTTGTTCAGCGGCGCGGGCCATCTGGCGTTTTTCGCGCTGGATCGCGGAGGAGAGCGAACGGACGGAAGGTGCGTCGGCGTCAACGGACTCGGCCTGAGCGAGAAGCTCTTCGGCGCGGCCGATTTCGCCATTGTTCAGGGCAGTACGGGCATCACGGACGAGGTTGTTGACGCGCTGGCGTTGCTGGCGTTCTTCCTGGGCCGCCTGCTCGTCCTGGTTGTCTGCAGCCTCGGTTTTCTCTTCTGCCTGCTCTTCTGTTGCCTGGGCCATTTCGCGCTGGGCCTTCTGCATTTCTTCTTGAGCTTCGGCGAGGCCCCGGCGCGCATCGCGGTTGCCCTGGTCTTTATCGAGGATCGCCTGATAGGCGGAAGCGGCTTTGTCGTATTGTTCGGCTTTCAGAAGGCTCTCAGCGGCCTTGAGATCTTCTTTGATTTCTTCTTCCGCGGCTTTGGCCATTTCCTTGCGGACTTTTTTCAGGCCTTTGCGCGCGTCGCTGTTGCCGCTGTCTTTTTCCTGCACGGCCTGATAAGTAGAGATCGCGGCCTCGAACTGGCCGGCTTTCCTCTGCTTTTCGGCGGTGTCGAGCATTTGCTCGATTTCGCGTTCGGCGGCTTCCTCGCGGAATTCTTTTTCTTCCTCTCCGATCTTGGAGAGGAGCTTCATGGCATCTCTGTTGTTCCTGTCGTATTCGAAAACCTGGCCGACGGTTTCGCGGGCGCGTTCGAACTGGTTGGCGTCGAGGAGTTCCTCGGCGGTATCCATGAGGCTTTCGATGCGCTCTTCATTCTGCTCGGCGATATACTCGCTTTCCTCTTCCTGGATGTCCTCTTCGAGATCGGCGAGGTCATCCTGGAAAAGGCCCTGGGCCACCTGGCGGGCGGCTTCGAGTTCGCGGCGGGCCTGGTCGAACTGGTTGCGGTCGATGGCTTCTTCCGCGGCATCGATGCGCGCCTCGACTTCATCCTCGAGGCGGTCTTCCATGGCCTTGGTTTTTTCTTTTTGAATCTTTTCCTGGAGCTTCTTGGCGTCTTCGCTGGCCGGGTCGACCTGGAGGGCCTTGTTCACTTCGACAAGGGCCTGGTCGTATTTGTCCTCTTTGAGAAGCTGTTTGGCGCCTTTGAGGATCTGCTCGACTTGTTCCTGGCGAGCTTCTTCCTGGGCTTCTCTTTCGGCTTCAGCGATTTGACTGGCGAGCTTGTCCAGACCGGAGACCGTGGGGTCGGTCGCGCGCGCCTGTTCGAGGTATTCGCGGGCCTGGGCGAAATTGTCGTCTTTCAATTCTTCCCTGGCGGAATCGCGCAATTGCTCGGCGCGTTGCCGGGCAGACTCGTCCCTTTGGGAAGATTCTTCGCCTTGGTCCTGCTGGGCGCAAACCATCGTGGCCGGCATCGCAGTCAGACTGAAGGCCAGGAAGGTTGGCAAAAGAAAGTGACCCGTCAGGGTCTTTACAGAGCGCGTGCAACTATGCCGTTTCATGGGCCTGATATAACTCCTTGGTTCTTTGCTGCACTGGACAGAGTTCTCGTGTGGCGGGGCCTACAGGACATCCACCGGTTGAGAAGGTGTCAAGGCAACAAGTTCGCTCCACTCAGGGATTAAAATGTCCTTAATTCCTGCGGAAAAACTCCTTGCGGCCGCCGATTCGGCTCGCGGCCCTCAGCCATTGTTTCCTTCTTCTGCTTCCTGCTGTGCTTCGTCCAATCGCTCCCGAAGCTCCAGGGCTTGCTGATGCGTCGGGTCCTGCAGAAGAATCTCGTTCACGATCTCCCGCGCTTGTTCGTATTCGCCCCGCTGGTAGAGCCGGTCGGCCTGGACATACTGCTGATTGAGTTGTTCCGCTGCCTGCTCCTGCTCGCGAACCGACTTGAGGTCAAACATATTCCGCCGAATCAGGATGCTGGCTTCGGGGTCGTTCTGAATCTCGCGTTCGGTTTCGACAAACTGGAGCTGGACGTTTCTCACGGCTTCGAGATACTCGGGATTGTCCTGGCCCAGGTCTTCGTCAACGCGCTCGAGCGGGAGCTTGACGGTGAAGTCTTTCGGCTGAGGGTCAACGGGAGGAGGGACCGTATAGTCCTGCTCGCGGTAAAAGAGATAGCCAGCGATGATCAGCAGCAGCACCAGCGCACCGGTGATGACGAGGTCGAGGCGCTCGCCCGCTTTGCGAAAAAGTTCTTTGATGCGATCGTTCATCCGGTCTTCTCTATACGCCTTTCAGCACGCATCGATTCAAATGAGCGGCCCGGGCTGGGCTCCACGCCGCTGTCCCTGCTGGCCGCGGCGCGGCTGGTTCGCGCCAGGCTGGTTAAACATCCCCTGGCCCTGGAAGCCACGGTTTTCCGTGGGGGTGGCTGTGGGGGTTGGGGTAATCTCCAGGTGATTGACTTTATCTTTGAAGGTCATCTGGATCGTAAACTGGCTGGGAGGCTGGCCGCCGCCCGCGGGGCGCGTCCCTTCCGTCACGCTTTCAATGCTTGGCTCTCCATCGAGGCGTTCTTCGAAGGCGAGGGCGAGAGCTTCGTTGAACTCTGCCGCATCCACCTGCACATCGCTCTGGGCGTCAATGGTGACCTCGCCCGCGTGGTCCATGCGGATGTCCATGAGCAGCACGCCCGGGGGCTTCACCTCGGCCACGCGCTGGACAAAGTTCATCCAGAAGGAGCGCTGGCCGAAAGACTTATCGAGGCCGAGATATTTATCCGCCACTTCATTGTGAAGCTCTTGCGCTTCGTCGAAGGCCTTCACCTGGCTGGAGCGCTGCTGCATGAGGCCCTGGAGGCGATTGGCCTCCGTGGCATACTTATCCGCGTACTGATCGCCGGCCTGGGTTGAAATCGCTGCGACGCCCGCGGCGAGAGCGACCATGACGGCGGCAACGCGGTAGGGGAAGTCGCGGGTGATCTTGCGGTCTTCGGGAAGGAAATCGACCTGGATGGAGCCGACGCCCATGCCTTGGAGCGCGAGGCCCATGGGGATCAGATAGGGAGTGATGGGGCCGGCGCTGTCGGACCAGCGGATCGGCGCCCCCTCTGGAATTTCCTGGGTCACCGTGACGGGGACCGTGAGCTTTTCTTCCAGGTAGTCGGACATGCCGGGCAAAAGGGCCTGGCCACCGCTGATCACCAGCGAGTCGATCGCCATGCCGTCGGGCTGGGTAATATAGAAATCGAGAGAGCGGCGAATCTCGGAGACAATCTTGTCGGCGACCTCGGTGACGGCCATCGAGGCGTCCTGGTTGATGTTCTCGTCCTCTTCCATGTCGAGGGCGAAGGACATAAGCTGAGTCGAGGAGGACTTGATCCGCTCGGCATCGTGGAAACTCTCGACGTTGCAGGCGCGCTGGACAGCCTTGGTCATCTCGTTTCCGCCCGTGGGAACGGTGCGGATAAAGCCGACGCTGCCCTGGCCCTGGGAACTACGCCCAATGGCCAGATCGTAGGAGGTCGCGCCGAGGTTGATGAATCCCTTCACTTCCTCGATGGCGAAGGGTTCTTCCTCCGGGGCTTCTTCACCGGATTCGGCGGATGCTTCATCTTCGCCCTTTTTCTTTTTCTTGCCAAAGCTCAGGGAAAGTGGGGATTTTTTCTTCTTTCCTCCGCTCTTGGCCCCGCCGGCCTTTCCGGAAATCTCCGCGACGCGCTTGCGCGCCGCGTCTTCGTCCATGTCGATGAACTCGTGGGCATTGAAGAGGGCGAAGGAGGACACACTGACGGCCATGGGCTTGAGGCCGACCTTGTTGACGAGCTGCATGAACTGGCGCACTTCGTCGGAACGAACGGCGACGAGGAGGACTTCGACTTCGGCTTCCTCGGGAATCTCGCGATGCTGATATTGAAGAATCGTCTTATCGAGGGGGAAAGGGATCTGCTGGCGCGCCTCGTATTGGATCATGCGGGCCATGCGTTCTTCGGAAGATTTTGGCAGCCGGAAGCGGCGCACGAAAACCTTCTGGCCGGAGATGGCGAAAATGGCGCGCTTAGAGCGAAAACGCCCTTTTTTGATCAGTTCCTTTGCAGCGGAAACGATGGATTGGCTGACTTCCTGGGAGGACATTCCGGGAGTAGCCCCCGTGGGCATCTGGGCCGCACGGACGGTGCGCACACCGTTCTTTTCCAATGCCAACTCCACAATTTTCACCGAGTGAAAACCGAGGTCGACGCCAAGGCATTGTTTCAGATGGAGCATTGGCCGCGCTGTGATTCCTTCCCGTAGTCTGGGTCCGCGTGGGGACGCTTCCATGCCAACCCTATCCACCGCCGAGACACGATGTGCCCTATCAAATCCAGGCTTTCGTTTCCGTGGGCAATGTTAAAGTCATCAATGAGAGCAGATGAACCCCACGATTTTCCTGATTCAACTCCCCATGAACCCCGAGCGGCGGTTTCGGTTCGATAAGGAGTTTCCATCGCATACCATGAATAGGGTCAATGCGATTCCTCTTGCTTGGGAGAGTTTTCGCTCTGGCGGAGAACCTCTTCAGCTGCGGCCAGAACCTGCGCGAGCGGGAGCAGGCGCATGGCTTCGTTCCGCGGCAGGCCCCTTGTTTCTTCCGCCAGCCAATCACCGGGGCCGCCAATCAGGGTCTTCCAGGGGAGGTTTGATTCGCCGGGAAGTTTGGGGAGGGGGCCCCAGCGGCGGGACTCTGTCGCTCCGAAAAGTATCACGGCGGGGGTCTTGGCGGCCTGCGCGAGATGAGCCGGCCCGGAATCGGCACCGACGAAGAGGCGCGCTCCGGCGAGGAAACCGGCAAGCTCGTCAGCATCCAACAGTCCCAGCAGGCTGTGGCACCAGGGGCGGGCGGCGCGTTCTTCTTCCGTGGCGAGGGCGGCATCGCGCGAGCCGGTAAGAAAGATTTCGAGCCCTTTTTCGTGCAGGGCGTCCGCGACGGCGAGCATCCGCTCCGGGGGCCAATTCTTTTCGCGGTTGGCTGGCTCGATATGGAGAACGGCGTAGCTGGCATCGGGAATGCCGGCCTGGGCGAGGATGTCCCGGCGCCGCTGGGATGCCTGCTCGCTGAATTGCAGGCGGGGACGCTCGAGCCGTGTTTGAACACCAAGGGGCAGGAGGAGATCCAGAAGGGCGGCGGCCTCGGCTTTATCGAACGCCTTGGGAACCCTGGCCGCCAGCCAATCGCTGTACAGTAGCGCGCGGAGGCCGTTGTCTTCGGGCCATCCGATCACCGGCGCGTTCCCGAGAAAGAAAAGGGGCGCGGGAGGCAGGCCGTGGCAATAGGCGAGCAGAACGATATCGGGCATGACGGGGCGCAGGAACTCGTGGAGGCGCCAGGCGGCCTGGGGGGAACGGCCAACGGCGGAACCGGGAGGAATGAGAACTTCGACGTTTGCGGGCAGGTTTTCCTCAAGCATGCGGCGGCGCCCGCGACCGGCGAGCACGAAGACATCGCTTTCGGGAAACGCTTCGGCGAGTTGGCGCAGCATGGAGACGGCGAGCACCGTGTCGCCCAGAAAGTGGTGGACGACGGCGAGGATGCGCCTGGGCGGCGTGTCGCTGGAGGGCAACGGATCGACGCGGCGAAGGCTGGAAAAGGCGCCCGCCAGGAGGCGGCGCGAGGGCGCCTTGGCGATGGATGCGGCGGCTTGCGCTCCGGCCAGGAGGAACCGCTTGAGGCGTTCTTCCGGCGAGATGCCGCGATTGAAGTCGTCAACAGCGTATTCCAGGAGGGCGGCCTGGCGCCGGGCCCAGGCGGATCGCGCTTCCCAGGCCTGGCGAAAGGGGATGCCGCGGTGGAAGGCGTCGTCCAATGCTCCAATGGGCGCATAGACAATGTCGCGGGCGGCCGGGGCGATTTCCTCGCGGATCGGCTCGCGATTCCAGAAGCCGCGTCCGTCCTGGCGGGCGCGTTCGCGGGCGCGGACGCGCTGGATGCGGTCTGGGGGGACATGATGCCAGACGATGGCGCGGCGTTCGATGCCGGCGGGCTCGCCGGCTCGGCGCAACTCGCGCCAGAACTGGGCGTCCTCGCGGCTGAACTCGTAATTCCAGGTGAGAGTCTTTTTTTCTTCGGAGAGGACGCGGAAGGAAAACCGGTCGAGGAGCTTGCGATGGAAAATCAGGTTGGAGGTGGTGGGAATTTCGAGCCGCCCGCCAAGGGGACTGAAATAGGTGGGGGTGTTGCAGCCAATGGTCCAGGCGAGTTCGGGGGAATACCAGTCGGGGGAGGGGAGCTGGCTGGCGGGGAGAACCGCTCCGCCGCAGGCCACCCATTGGTTTTTCTCGAGTGCCGCCAGAAGGCGTTCGAGCCAGGCGGGGTCCGCCTCGCAATCGTCATCAATGAAGGCGATCCAGTCGCCGGTGGCGGCGCCGACTCCGGCGTTGCGGCACTCGGAGAAGCTGCCCTCGGGCCCATCGACCGGTGTCAGTTCGAAGGAGAAGCGGTTCTTTGCTGCTGTGAGAAACTCTGCCGTATCATCGGTCGACTGGTTATTGACGACAACGGCCTGGTCTGGCGCCCGGGTGCCGCGATGCAATGCACCCAGCGTTTCTTCGAGCAGGGCGCGGCGGTTGGCGGTGAGGATGACAACGGAGACGGATGCCATAGCGGCGGATCTTCCGCTTTCCGGTTTGCAGGTGAAAGCGGAAATTTATCGGATTGCCGCCGTGGAAGGGCGGGGGTTGGCTGGTGGGGATGAATTCTGATCTGCATGCCGATCAGAAGGCGGGTTCATGAGCCGCCGGGTTTCTGGGTCTTTTTTTCAACTTCCTCCGCGGGGCGGCGGAGAAAGTCGAGGATGATGGGCTTCGCCGGTTTCGGTTCTGGCGGTTTGTCTAGACAGGAAATCCGTCTCGTCTGAAAGGAGCTTCATGGCGCTGCGCCAGTCTATCGCGCGAAATACGGCGTTTGATTCCGCCACCCAGGCGGGTTCGATGGCGTTCAGCATTTTCGCCGGTATTTTTCTGGCGCGGATGCTCGGCGATGAGGGCCGGGGCCAATACGTCTTCGCGACCAGCTTTGCGGGAATGCTGGTGCTGGGGTTCACGAACCTCGGGGTGGAGCTGTCGGCGAGCATGATGGTGGCGAAGCGCCCGGACCGCGTTGCGCCGATCCATACCCTGATTGTATTGATCAGCCTGGCGGCGGGCATGGTGCTTTGGCTGGCGGCGCTGGGCGCGGGAACTTTCATCACTCAAAAACTGCTGCCGGGGCTGGACCCTTTTTCCCTCTACCTGGTCGCCACGGCGGTTCCGTTTTGGATTTATCAGTTCGGGTGTTACGGGATTCTGGTGGGCCTGGAGAAGGTGCGGACGCGGGCAATATACGACCTTGCCTTCAGCCTGACGCAGAACCTGATGGTTCTGCTGATTCTCTTTCTTCCACTCTGGCGGGGGGAGAGCGCCGCGGTGGATCTGCTGATTTTCAGTTTTTACGCCGTGATTATCGTTTTCTGCTTCTTTCTGGGCCGGAGCCTGGGGCGGGGCCGGAGGCTTTGGTCGTGGCCGCGGGGCCGTCTGGTGCGCGAATTCCTGCGATTTGGATTCTGGGTTTACGCGGGCAATCTTGGGACAAATCTGGGTCAACGCATCGACCAGTATTTCGTGCAGCAGGTGAGCGGCGGGGCGGCGGCTTTCGGTGTCTATACACTGGCAACAGGGCTCACGCACCGGACACGGGTTTTTCCCCAGGCATTGGCCCGTTCCACCTATGCGCGGATCTGCTCCGCAGCACCGCGCGAGGCGGCGCTGCTTGTGGCCGCGTGCTTCCGCCAGATGCTGGCGCTGGGATTTCTTCTGATCGCGGCAGGGACTCTTCTCAGCCCGCTGATTCCCCTCATCTATACACGGGAGTTCGCCGGCGCCGTGGCGCCGTTTATCATTTTCCTCTTTGGGCGGCTGTTCCACAATTGCTCGTGGATGCTGGCGAATTACTTCACGGGCCACCTGGCGCGGCCGGAGATTCCGATGATGGTGAATTGGGGGCTGCTGCCGGCGCAGGGGGTGGCGGCCTATTTCGCCATGAAATGGGGAGGGCTCGTGGCCGTTGCGCTGATCACCTCGGCAAGCTATGCGATGATGTTTCTGGTCTTTTTGATTCTTTTCCTGAGATGGCAGCGCGACGCGGGGTGGCGCGAGCTTTTCCTGCTGGGGGGGGCGGACGTGAAGCCGTGGCTGGCGCTGCTCCCCCACCGGCGGAAGAGGTGAGTGCGGGGGTGCTCAGTGCTTTCGCCGGGTGCCCTGGCGCCAGTGTTTAAACGGGCGGTAAATCTTTTTCCTGAGGAAACGGCCGAGATAGAGGTGCCAGGGAATGCGGGAGATTTCCTCGCACTCGGCTGGTGTCAGCGTCTCGCGGCCGAGAAACCAGCTCTTGAGCTTGAGAAAAGTGACGCGGTCGACGCGGACGGCCTGGCGAAAGATCCACCGGCGAGGGCCGCGGCGGGGCGGGGGCATGTAGAAGCATTGGGTGAAATCGACAACGCGGGGGGTGCTGGGATCGCCGGGGGCGCGGAGCAGGTTCTTGCGCCGCAAGTCGCCATGGTTGACTCCGCGGCGGTGCATTTCCGAGAGGAGGCCTTCCAAGCGGGCGAAGTATTGGGCATTGAGGCCTTTGCCGCCCTTGAGTTCGGGGACGGGTTCGGCGTCGAGGAGGCTGATTTCCAGCGTCCAGGGATGGGGCCTGGAGAGGAAACGGGGGAAACCCTCGAGGTCCTGCAGGACGCTGGTAATGCGGCTCTCGCGCCGCGCGAGCCAGCGGCCAAAGGTGTGTTTTTCAATCCAGGGACGGCGCCACCAGCTTTTCCAGACACGGGGGTTACCATGGGAATCGACGATCCAGATGTCAGGTGAAAAGGCTCCGGATCCGGCCTTAAGGAGACTCGTCCCGCCCGGGGCGCCAGGGGGAGGGGGTGGGTCGGTTTGACGTGGCTTTTTTCTGGAGTGACTCACTGAGGAGATCCGGGCGGTGCAGTATGCGACGGTGAGCGACGCGGCAAGAGCCTCTTGCGGCGTCGCAAAGGATGTAAAGGCTGAAGGAAGAAAGTCAAAAGAAGCTGGCCCCGCATCCCCCGGGGAGGGTAGGGAGAAATTCATATCGACCTTCTTGCCGCGCAAGGAAGATTCAAAAGGATGTGGCAAGGAATGTGCGGTATTCAAGGTGATAAGAATCGGGTCAGTTGATCGGGAAAGGACCTTGGGGATCATGCTCTGCCAGATTTGCCAGCAAAACGAAGCGACAATGAAAATAACAAAAATTGTGGGAGGAGTCGCGACGGAATACAATATCTGTGAGTCCTGTGCTCCCCAGGTGAGCGACCATTACGCGAAGATCATGAAGAAGAAAGAAGTCGATAAAAAGACTGTTGAGAACCTGCTGAAAGATCTGTTGCAGCAGGGAAGCGCGGCGACGAAGCCGGATCCGGATGTGGAAGCTGACCTGCCGACGTGCCCGGAGTGCGGACTGAACTATCTGAAGTACCGGCAGTCGTTCATGCTGGGATGCCCGAATTGCTATGAGGCCTTTGGGGAGAATCTGAGAAGCGATATCCGCAAGATCCACGGGGCCAGCCAACACATCGGGGAAGCTCCGATGCCGGTGGCGGCGGCTCCGGATGAGGCTCCCGACAACCAGCTTCGCTTGCATCAGCTCGAGCGCGAATTGCAGGAGTGCGTGGAAAAAGAGAATTTCGATCAGGCGGCTGAGCTTCGCGATCAGATCAATGAGCTGAAAAAGACAATCGAATCGGAGAGGGAGGACTGAGCGCTTCATATGTCGTTGCCTAAAGAACTGACACGGACAGGCAGAAGCTGGCTGGAGCAATCCGCCCCTTGCAGCAATGTGGTGATGACCAGCCGTGCGCGCCTTGCCCGCAATCTGATGAATCACCCCTTCGCCCCTCATGCCGGTGATGAGGTGTTGGCGGACATTTGCGCGGAGATCGATGCGGCATTTCGCCGCGGGACGTTGTTGAAGGATTTCATTCGGGTGGACCTCGGCGAGGCCACGCAGACCGAGCGAATTTACCTCAAGGAACTGCGCTTGATCAGCCGTGAGCTGGAGCGCGGAGGCGAATATCGCCTGGTTTTTGTGCGGCCAGACCTGAAGGCCTCGATCATGGTCAATGAGGAGGACCATCTCCGGATTCAGTGCATCGAGCCCGGCCTCCAGATTAACCGCGTGCAGGAGCGCTTGAACGAACTGGAAGAGGAGCTTGCGGGCCTGCTGAATTTTGCTTACCATCAGGAGCTTGGATATCTGACGGCGTGTCCCACGAATGTTGGGACGGGATTGCGGGTGAGCACGATGATGCACCTTCCGGGACTGGCTCTTCGCCGGGATGTGCAGAATGCGCTGAAACCCCTTCCAAGCTATGGGCTGACGATGCGGGGCTTCTATGGCGAGAACTCGGAGAACCTGGGGGATTATTTTCAAATCAGCAACGAGGTGACTCTGGGCAAAACGGTGTGGGAGATTGAAGAGAATCTGGCGGAGATGGTTAGCCAGATTATGGATCGGGAAGTCGAGGCCCGATCCTTGCTCCGGCGGGATGGTGGAATGACGATCCAGGATGCGATGTGGAGGAGCTACGGAACCCTGACTCACTCGCGCAAAATGGATTCGTCGGAAGCGATGAAGCTACTGAGTAGAATCCGGCTTGGAATCGATGAAGGACTGGTGAACGGATTGACTCACGAGAAGTTGAACAAGCTGATTCTGGATATTCAGCCGGGGCACTTGGTGTTCCGGCATGGAGCGCCGGACGAATCGGCGCAGCGAGATGTAGCCCGGGCAGCGATGCTCCGGAAGTTTTTCGCGAATCACGGTGGCTCGCCCTCAGCCAACTAGGGCCTCTCTAGCGATTCGCGCAAGGATTGACGAAATGAAAAATCCGCATTACCATAAAGACAGTCGTATCGAGTCTTTAATCCGCATGCGAAACACGACCGACGAAGCGAGACAAGATCATCTGAGGGGTTTTGCCGCTGGAATCATCAAGGAGGATGAACGCAATGCCGTTGAATGATACCCCCTTCACCCCCGGCTGGAAGGAAGTGATGCGACAGTCGCGCAATGAGGCCGGCCGCCTGGGGCACGACTATATCGGCCCGGAGCACTTTCTTCTGGGAATCATCCGTAAGGGTGAGGGCCTGGCTGTCCAAACGCTTCTGAACATGGACGTGGATCTCGACGACCTGAAAATGGAACTCGAGCGCATGCTTGAAGTCGGCAAAGGGCCCACGGTTGGCATCTTCCCGCAGAATGTGGAAGCGAAGAAAGTGATCGAGTCGGCTCGGCAGATTGCCAAACAACTCAAGCACAACTGGATCGGCACGGAGCACCTGCTGCTCTCGCTCATCAAGGAAGAAAATACTCTCGCGGCTCGCGTGCTGAAGCAATTCAGCGTGGACTTTAACCGGACCAAGCGCGAGGTGCTCAATCTGATCGAGGGAAGTACGGCGGCTGGCGCCGCGGGCGCGAAGCCTTCCGCCTCGAAGGGCGAAGGAAGTGAAAAAAGCAAGACTCCCGCGCTGGACACCTTTGGCCGGGATCTGACCGCCTTGGCCCGGGAAGAGAAACTCGACCCGGTGATCGGCCGCGAGGACGAGGTGGAGCGGATCCTTCAGATCCTCTGCCGCCGGACCAAGAACAATCCGATCCTGCTGGGCGAGCCCGGCGTCGGGAAGACGGCGATCGTGGAGGGCTTAGCCCAGCGCATCGTCAGCGAAGATATTCCCGAGATTCTGACTGGGAAGCGGCTGCTGTCGCTGGACCTGGCGGCAATCGTCGCGGGAACGAAGTATCGCGGCCAGTTCGAGGAGCGGCTGAAGGCGATTATGCAGGAGATTCGCCGCAGCAAGGATGTGCTGATCTTTATCGACGAGCTGCATACGCTCGTGGGCGCGGGAGCAGCAGAAGGGGCGATCGACGCCTCGAATATGCTGAAGCCGGCCCTGAGCCGCGGCGAAATCCAGTGCATTGGCGCGACGACGCTGGAAGAGTATCGGAAATACATCGAGAAAGACGGGGCGCTGGAAAGGCGCTTCCAGTCGATCATTATCAACCAGCCCACGCCCGAGCAGACGATGCAGATCCTCAAGGGCCTGCGCCCGCGTTACGAATCGCACCACAACGTGATCATTGCCGATGATGCGATCGAAGGCGCGGTGACGTTGAGCGATCGTTACATCACCGACCGCTATCTGCCGGACAAGGCCATCGACGTGATCGACGAAGCGGGTTCGCGGGCGCGGCTGAAGGCGAATGTGAAGCCCGAGGAGATCAAAGAGCTGGAAAAGCAGATCGCCGAGAAGGAAGAAACCCTTCGCGACCTGACGAATAAGCAGGAGTTCGAGAAGTGCAAGGGCGTGAAGGAGGAGCGCGATCAGCTCACCGAGAAGAAAGATGAGCTGACCAAGGAATGGAATGAGCGCAAGACATCGAAAGAAGACATGCAGACCATCCAGCACGAAGACATCGCGCATATCGTGGCCAAGTGGACCGGTATTCCCATCGTCCGCCTGGAAGAAGAAGAAACGAACAAGCTCATCCGCATGGAGGACGAGCTGGGCAATCGAGTGATCTCGCAGCGTGAAGCGATCGAAAGCATCGCCAAGGCGATTCGCCGCTCGCGCTCGGGGCTTAAAGATCCCGCCCGCCCCGCTGGCAACTTCCTGTTCCTGGGCCCGACCGGTGTTGGAAAGACCGAGCTGGCGAAAGCCCTCGCGGAATTCCTCTTCGGCGAGGAAGAAGCCCTGATCCGGATCGACATGTCCGAATACATGGAGAAGTATTCCGTCAGCCGCCTCATGGGCGCGCCCCCGGGATACGTCGGATACGAAGAAGGCGGTCAGCTGACGGAGAAAGTGCGCCAGCGTCCTTACTCCGTGGTGCTGCTGGACGAAATCGAGAAGGCCCACCCGGACGTCTTCAGCCTGCTTCTGCAGGTGTTCGACGATGGCCGCCTGACCGATAGCTGGGGCCACGTGGTCAACTTCCGCAACACGGTGCTGATCCTGACGTCGAACGTGGGCACCAAGCGCCTCAAGCAAAGCAAGACCATGGGCTTTGCCGCGGACAAAGGCGAGATGCACGACTATGACGCCATGAAGGACAAGGTGATGACCGATGTGAAGAAGGTCTTCAACCCGGAGTTCCTGAACCGCCTGGACGAAACGATCGTCTTCCATCCGCTGACGCGCGAAGACATTATCCAGATTCTGGATATCATGATGAAGCGCGTGAACAGCCGCCTGGAAGAGAAGAATATCGCTCTGACGCTCAGCGACGAAGTGAAGGAGAAGTTGGCGGAAGAGGGATACGATCCCGAGTATGGCGCCCGGCCCTTGCGACGCGTGATCCAGCGCCGCATCGAGGATCCACTTTCCTACGCGTTGATTTCGGGAGAGATCCATGAGAACAGCGAAATCGAGGCGCATCTGAAGGAGGGCGAAATCACATTCGATGTGGTTGGCCGCCGGGAAGAGAAAACGGAAGAACCGGCCCTGAGTGGCGCGCAGTAACCCGGAAAGAATCGGACACAATCACCTTGCTGCCCCGGCCTGCTAGCCGGGGCAGCCCTTTTTTTTGCAAGCAGAGAAACTTGACGCGCCAACCGGTTGCGCAGGGGAAACATATTTCGCCTTTACTTCGCTTTTTGCCTTTCTTTTGCTTTTTGAGCGCATTGCCTTCATTCTATTCACTTTGGCGATTTCAACCTTTTTCTTGCCGGAGAATGGGCTTGATTTGAGCCCGGAGCGGGAAAATCCTGGCCGCCCCTCAGGGAGGGAATTTTTCAAGAGAAGGTCATCCGAAAATGGCAAAGCGATCAGCTCCCCATGTTATCACCTTGCTGGACGAAGTGGAAAAATGCGAAAAAGAGATCGTGGAGACGCTTTTTTCTCTGCCAGACGGAGCGCCGGTTCAGATCGTGATCAATTCCGGAGGAGGCAGTGTCTATGCGAGCATGGGGATCGCGACAGCTTTACGTCTGAAGAATTTCAAGTCAGAGGCGATTGTGCTGGCGGACTGCAGCAGTTCGGCGTTGATGGTCTTCGCCGCTTGTCCCGTGCGCCGCGTGGCGCGCCATGCGTCTTTTCTCTTTCATCCCATGAAATGGTCGAGCGAGGATCAATCGCGCCTTCACGGGGCGTTGTCCTGGTCCGAGGAGTTTACCCGGATTTCCAAGGTGACGGAAGACTGGTTGGTGGATAACCTGCCAATGAATCGCCGCACGCTGCGAAACTGGATTCGCAAGGAGCGTTACGTGGAGGCTCAGGAACTGTTTGATCGCGGAATCGCCGATGAATTGGACCTGGGCGAGGAAGGCGTGATCGAAGTCATGCCGAAGACGCGGAGCAAGCCGCGCCGGCGCTCGACTTCACGGACGACGACGATCCGCAAAGTCGGTTAACTTGACGCGGAGGAGCTTTCCCGCTTTGCTTCCGCCGCAAAAACATCGATTCGATACAATTTGGGGCCACGAAGGCCCGCGCGCCATGGTGCCCCGGCTGCTTGCCTCGGGGCGTCTTCCTCACGCCATGCTGCTGACCGGAGTGGATGCGCTTGGCAAGAGGTCGCTGGCCTTTGCCATGGCCAAGGCGATTCTCTCTGCCGGTCTTCCTATTTCCGAATCGGAAATGACCGCGCCACAGCCCCCCCGCGCCCAGCGGCAGGTTCCCGGCGAACCGGACGAGGAGCCGGACCTGTTTGGCGGAGAGGATGAGCCGGATCTCTTCGGCGACCTGGGCGGCGAGGATGCCGGAAAGAAAGAAGAACCAAAAGCCGCGGAACCGAGGAAAGAGCCGAAGCCCGCCAAGAGCAAAGAATCCAAGTCGAAGAAGAAAGCCGCGAAAGAACAGCCAGCGGAAAAGGCTCAGAAAAAGCCGGTGGCCCCGGACCTGCCTCGCCAGGGTGCGAGGGCCGCTCTGCGGGCGACGTTCCGGGGATTCGATCCGCGGGTTTGCCGCCTCGTGGAATCCTCCTATCCCGTCGAATATACAAAGGACAACCGGCCGGCAAATCTTTCCTGCATGGATTTGTCGATCGTGGAACCGATCGGGGGGCGGCGGGGTATTCTGGTGGACCAGATCCGCAATCTGCAGCAGATCGCCAACATGCCGCCGGTGGAGGGGAAATTCCGGGTGGTGCTCGTCTTCGGGGCGGATACGATTACGGCCGAAGGGGGCAATTCGATCCTGAAGCTGCTGGAAGAACCGCCCAGCTATTTGGTGATGATCCTGGTGGCGAACCAGGAGAGCGCGGTGCTGCCGACGATTCGTTCACGCTGCACAGTGGTGCCGATGAACCCGCTGGATCAGGAGACGCTGGAAGAGAAACTTGTGGATGAGGAGAAGATGGACCACGAGCGGGCGCGGGTGGCGGCATCGCTGAGCGAGGGGCGGCCGGGAGTGGCATTGCAGGCGGTGAAGGCGGATTTGCTGGAACGGCGGCGGGAGGTTTTCGAGGCCCGGCTGCAGCTCGACCGGTTCGGAACGGCGGCCCTGGCGGCGTCGGCGGCGCGGATTCAGTCGGCGGGCAAGCTGGATGAATCGCTTTGGCTGCTGCTCAGTTTTGCGCGCGACCGGCTGGTTCGGGCGACGGCGCCGGAGCGGCCGGAGCTTCTGATTCACGGCGACGCGCTGGACCTCGTGGATGCGGTGGACGAGGATCCGGCGGTGCTGGATGCGGAGGCCGTGCGTCTTCTCGATTCCTACGATTTATTGCGGCATCCTTTCCTTCCGAACCAGCGGGCGGCGCTTCAGCTTGCTCTCTGGCCAGAAAACCCGGTTTCCTGTTGAGCCACCACGCTTCTCCCGGTTGACAGAATCTCTCTCCTGGAACGAGTTTTCTCCAGGATTGATCCTTTTTCGCGATCGGATGCCTGTGACGACACGGCAGAAAAACAAAGCATCAAGACAAAGCCATCGCTTTCTCCAGATGCTGCACCACCTGGGCTGGTCGTTGAGCAGCCTGGACGTCCCGCAGCCGCTGGCCTATGGGAACTCGCGGGTGCCGCGTGCTTCCTGGCAGATGGCGCCGCTTCCCGATGGATCGTTTTTGCTGCTGGTGTTTCTCGACGAGTTACTCCCCGACCTGGCAAGCGCCTTCAAAGCCTACGAGGACCTGGCGCCGCTGCATGCGGAATTGCGCTGGGCCTTGCAGGAGGGAAAGCTCCTAACGCGCCACGTCCTGCTGGTCGATCCGGAAACGAATGTCCAGCTCGTGGATTTTTCGCGGGAGGACATTCTGATCAATGCGCGGGGCGAGGGCGAGGTGGTGGAGCGTTTGCTGCCGCTGCTGCATCTGAACCGGCTCGCGGGTGGGTCGCTGACGAGTTTTCCGCGCAAGACGCTGCGGCAGCGGGCGCGGGAGCTGGGGGACTGGACGAAGCTATGGAGCAGCCGGATCGGGTCGGTGTCGGGTTCCTCGCCGGAGGACGTCGCGCCGCTGTTTCATTGGCTGCTGCTGGCGCGGCTGGCGGAGGTGTTTGAGCTGGGGCGTCCGGGCAAGCTGCCGCTGGCGGATTATGGCCTTAGAAGCAAACCGCCGCAGCCGGTGCGGTATCTGATTGGGATTTTCCGCCCGCTGGCGGAGTCGTGGAATTACCTCCAAGGGGCGTCGCTGGCCCGATTGAAGGAAATCGCGGACCGGGCGCATCAGAAGGAACAACTGGAAAGCTGTCTGAAAAGTTTCAGCCGGGTTTCGCGAAGCAAATTCTCGTCGGAGGTTTTTGCCGAGGCGTTTTCCGATGAAGAGCTGCGCATGACGAGCTGGCGCCATTCGCTGGTTGAGGCGGAGATTCCGCCGGAGGAAGAGCCGTCGCGCTGGCTCTATGATCCGATCACGGTGGATTTGGACGTGGAGGGGTTCTCGGGCCTGCTGCGGCGATTCGATGCAATCTGCGAGGATTTGCGGCAGCTTTCGCGCGAGCAGGCGGTGTTGCGCGAACGGGGAGCGCGGCCGGGACTGCAGATGGATGTGTTCGGGTCCGAGCCGCCGCCGGTGAGCGAGGAAGAGGCGCCGCGGCTGACGCTTCAGTTGGCGCTCCGGGTGAGGACGTCGACCCGGCGGCGGGCGGAGACGGCGCGGCTGGTGTTGCTGGCCCACGCGGCGGAGTGGCACGCGCGGCTGCGGCGGTCAGAGCCGATTTTTCCTTCGCCTGTTATTTCCACGGAACAGCCGCAGGAACCGGCCAGCGCCCAGGCCCGCCCCGCTGGAGACAGCAACCCGGGGCTGAACTGAATTCGTCTGCCTTGTTCTCCAGAGGATTTTACCCAATCATGGAGGAACGCCTCTTCTCGCCTTGGAACAGAGAACGCGGATTGCATGGCCAGATTGAAGAGTGCTTGTAAAATGGCTGGACCGCAACCGCATAGGGCGAGGATTCAAGTAAACACCTTTAATCGTCTTTTTCCATCCGCACTTCGAAGTCCTCCTCTCCGTTTTGAATGAAGAGATTGGCATTGGCGGGAACGTCGTCGTTTGTATAGACGCGCCCGTTGGTGAAGCGGATTTCGACGCGGGCTTTTTCCGCTTTTGCGAGCCCTGCGTGGGCGACGGGCTCCATCTGGCAGAGGTAGCCGCTGCCGCCGTCGATGGAACGGAGAATGGGGCGGTCGTCTCCCTCGGGCCAGACGGTGACGCGGGCGCCGATGGCGGGAGCGCCGTGGCGCGTGAGGGGATGGACCCGAAGCCAGTTGTTGCCGTTGGGAGAGTTGAGGAAGAGGCCATTGGGCATGGGCGCGGATTCGCCGTGGGAGATGAAAAGGTCGAGAAAGCCATCGCCATTGAGGTCGCCCACGCTGGCGCCGGTCCCGAGCCCATCGGGAAGGCGGAGGGGTCCGGCGTCGACTTCGGTGAAGGTGCCATCGCCGTTGTTGTGAAAGAGGCGATTGGGCTCGCCGATATTGTTCATGAAAATGTCCTCCCAGCCGTCGTTGTCATAGTCGAAGACGATGATTGTTCGAACGCGCGATGGGCGCGCGAACTCGCGTCCGGCGATGTTTTCAAAGGTGCCGTCTTCGCGCTGGCGCATGATGCGGTGGTAGCCTTCCCAGTTGCCCCAGATCAGGTCGAAGCGGCCGTCGCGGTCGATGTCGGCGACCTGGAGGCCGCGGGCGTGGCACATGGGTTCATCGCAGAGGCCGAGCTCTTCGGCCATTTCCTTGAAGTGGCCATTGCCCTGATTGGCAAACAAACGATTCCAGTCGTTTTCATTGGCACAGTAAATATCCATACGCCCGGTGCCGCGTATATCGGCGGAGAGGACAGCGCGGCCGCCGGTGAGCTGGTAAAGGCCCATTTGTTCGGAAAGGTCGAGGATGTCGCCGCTTTCCTCGCGCCCGTAGCATTTGAAAGGGGATGCGTAGTTGGAGACATAGGCGAAAAAGGATTCATTGCCGAGCGCGTCGAGGAAGCAAACGGAGCGGCCAGCGGCGATGTTCCGGTCGGTGTTGGTTTCCATGACGTCAGCGAAATGGAGATCGCCGTGGTTGATCAGCAAGCGGTCGGGGTCGGAATTCGGCCCGAGAAAGGTGGATGTGTTGAGGAGATAGACATCGAGAAAGCCGTTTCGCGAGATATCAGCGGCGGCAAGGCCGATGCCGCTGGCATAGACGTCTTTAACCTCGGGAGGAGCGACATCGCGCAGGCGGCTGTCGCCCCACTTATAGAGCCGGTTTTCGCCCATGACGGTGACGACGAGGATTTCGGGCAGGCCATCGTTATCCAGGTCGGCGATGAGGCAGCCATAGCTGAGTTCGGCGGGATTGGGCTGAAGAAGATCCGAGGCATCGACAAAAGGGCTGAGCATGGTCGGCTTCATGAAAGCGTCCTTCCCAAAAAAGATTCGCCTGGCACTGGCGCGATTGCTGGAAACATAGGGAAACGGTGAGGAGGATGCAAACTTGAGGCCCGCTGAATTTGAAAAAGGTGGGAAGAGATTAAACCGGGTGTTGAAGGCGGCTCCGCGCCTTGCCATCGGTCTGTATGCGGCTGCCCTTGTCCTCCTGGCGCTGACTTACGGCTTTGCGGGCGACCGCACGGCAGGAAAGATGGCGAGGATGAGGACGAGGGTGGGCGCCCTCTTCTGCAACTTGGTCAGGCATTTTCGAGGAGGATGAGGAGGAGTATGATTATGATTATGAGGATGGGCGCCCTCTTCCCGGCATCACCTTCTGAAAGCTCTTGTCGTTTGCCTTTCTCCGGTCTTTCGCCGTTGCGGCGCATTGGCCGCAGCGCTGGGATCAGGGGATGCGGCAGACGGCGATTTGTAAGAGATCCATCAGCTCACGCACGACTATTTCGCCGTTGGGGTCGGCTTCGTACATGGCGGCAACGCGCTTGCGAGCGGCACCCACGTCTCCGGCGGCCTTGCCGCGAGAGATCAGCCGGCGGCAGGCATCGGGCATGGGGCCCCAGTTGCCGCACTCGACGAATTTGTCGTTGAAGAAAACGAATTTGGGGATGGCTTCGCCGCCGTTGGTGAGGAAGCGGGCAAAGACATCGGGGGAATCCTCGCGCATGATGAAGCGCACTTTGAGAGGCTTGCAGGCTTTCTCAAGGGCGGCGAGGATTGGAACGTGGCGATGGACGTCTCCGCACCAGTCCTCGGCGATGGCGAGAACGTGAACGGTGCGGGGAAGGGCTTCGAGAGCGGCCTGGTCGGCGGGGTCGAGCTGAAGATTCTTGCGCAGCTCTTCCATTTTTCCGGCGTTGTTTTTCTCTTCCGCGGCCTGAAGCCATTGTCTATACGTTTTTCCGTTCTTCCAGATTTTTTTCCAATCGGGCTGCTTGAGAATGGGCGGGCGAGGCATGGGGAATTCCTGTCAAACTCGGATTGGGGTGCATTCAGACGGATTGATATCGAAGAAAATTCTGGGCCAGTCCTATTCCAGGGGCAATGAGATGCGGAAGCAGGCGCCTCCGAGGGGGGAGTCCTCGATTTCGACTTTGCCGCCGTGCATTTTGACGCAGGCTTCCAGGGAGAGCAGGCCGAGCCCTGTTCCATGTTGTTTTGATGAGTAAAAGGGCTCGAAAACTTTCTTTCGCTTGTCCTCGGGAATTCCTGGTCCGTCGTCGTGGACTTCGAGAATGGCCCAGAGTTCTTTTGTATATACCTTGATCCGGACATGCCCCTCATTGCCGGTGGCGTCTGCTGCGTTGAGGACAAGGTTATAGACCATCTGGTGAACGGTCATGCTGTTAGCTTTGAGATTAACGGGGCCGGCGGCATCCACGTCGATTTGACATTTCTTGACTCGAGCGTGGTTCTTGATCATATTAAGCGCGTCCCGGGCTTCTGCCTCCAAGTCGAGATGCTCAAAGTCGCCCTCTACCCCTTTTCTTCCGATGGTGAGGAGCTGGCCGGACAGTTTGCGAAGATTCTGGACACTTTGGCGGACTCGCTCCGCGTTTTCGTGACAGGCGTCCTTTTCTTCAAGGATGACAGATTCGGCCTCCAGGGCCATCAGGGCGTTGTTGATATCGTGAGCGACCGCGGAGGCGATGAGCCCCGCGAGGGCCCGCCGTTCTGATTCCACGAAAGCGTTCCGCTGCTGGAATATCTGCTCTTCTTTGTGGGCGATCTGGGCGAGGAAATAACTGGAGACAAAGAAAAAGGCGAGGCCGGAAAAAAAGACAAAGAGAAGGCCCTTGACCAGTTCAAAATATTGGAGTTCGGTAAGATTTTGAGACAGGCTGGCAACGGCCTGGCC
>CAYFUR010000016.1:0-9563 GCA_964346275.1 uncultured Candidatus Sumerlaeota bacterium | reverse complement strand
GGAGGGCAGAGAATCCTCATCGGATAAAATGCGCCGAGGCCGTTGGATGTAAAGGTTTGCATTTTATCGAGACATCCGATGCCCCAGGAGAATTCCTCGGAGACGGCGCAGGCGGCAATAGTCGTCCCGAAAAAGGGAAGGCGAATCTGGCCGCCATGGGTGTGCCCCGCAACGGCGAAGCGGCATCCCAGACGGGCGGCGAGAGGGTAGGCCTCGGGCGTGTGAAGAAGGGCGATGGCGGGCTTTGAGGCGATCTCCCGGGACAACTCTCTTTCCCGGCGGGCCGTGAGGGGGATATAAGGGTGTTCGAGGCCGAGCAGCGGCAATTCCGCTCCGTCCATTTTGAGGGAGACCACTTCGTTTGAGAGCAGCCGGACGCCCCATTCGTCGAGCATGCGGCGGAAATAATCGGGCCGGGTCCAGAAGTCATGATTTCCACGCACCGCATAGACAGGAGCGAGGCTGGCGAGGCCGGAGAGGTATTTCTCCGGGAGTGAGGCATAGCGCCGCTTGGAGATGAAGTCGCCACCGAGGAAGAGGGCGTCGGCCTGGAGCTGCTGGGCAACTTCTGAGAGATGACGGAAGTAATCTGGGGAAAGCGTTGGATGAACGTGGAAGTCGGTGAGAAAGAGAATCCGATAGCCATCGAATTCCGCTGGCAGGCCAGGGATCTGAAATTCTGACCGATGAAGCTGGAGGCGGCTGACATCATTGATGGGTTCGATGGCTTTCAGCCCAAAACGAACCGGGAAACGATAATAGGGATAATTGATGCCGCGGGGCGGCGCGGGCAGGTTTTCGGTCTGCGCGGGCTGATTCAGCAGGGTGCGGCGTCTATACCGATACGCTTTATAGACGAGGATCACGAAACCAGGAAGGGCGGCGATGGACAGAACGGGCCAGCCTTTCCAGAGGGCGGCTGCGTGGGCGGCACCGGCGAGGACCGCCAGGGGAAGCGTTGAAAGTGACATGCCTTTCTTGACGTAACTTTCGCGCAGGCCAGCAAGGTATCGATTGTATAGCCAGACCAGCACTCCCCCAGCGAAAACGGCGGCAAGGAAGCCTTCCGCCACGGCGCGAAGCAGCAAGGCCAGGGACGTCACGTTCGCTTCTCGCCAAAGCTTTTCCGGTAGAGGCGGAAAAACTCGTGGAGCTTGTCCGGGGATTTCACGCCGGGAGATTCCTCGACGCCGGAGCTGAGGTCGAGGGCGTAGGGATAGGGCCCGGGGTGGAGCTTTTGAACGATCTCCTCGATATTCCCGGGCTTGAGCCCACCAGCGAGAAAGAGATGCCGCTTGGGAAAGAAGGGCTGGACAAATTTGTGGTTAAAGACTTTGCCAGTCCCCCCGGCCTGAACGGGGCTGAAGGCGTCGGCGAGGACAGCGGGATATTGCCCGCCGGTCTCCGAGAGGCGCCGGGCGTCCTCCGGATTCTTGATACCCATGGAGGGAATGACGCGCGCGGGATCGATGACTCCCTCGAGGAGGGAGACGTCTCCGTGAACCTGAACGGCGGCGAGCTGCAAGGCGTCGAGGGCGCGGGCGATTTGCTCGGGAGGCTCATCGACAAAGACGCCAATGGGGCGAATGGATTCGCCGTGGGCGGCGCGGAGTTCCGCCAGGATCCCGCCAGCTTTTTCGATGGTTAGGTGCCGCGGGCTTTTTTCTGTCAGAATAAACCCGAGAAATGCCGCGCCGAGATCCATGGCAAGGAGGCCGTCCTGGGGCCGTGTGATGCCGCAGATCTTGACCCGGGGCGGGTATGTGGGCTCGGGCAGGGAATGGAAAGGCCTGGTCATCTTGTGTCCATAGTAATTGATTGCGCCTTAAGCGCTGTGGGGACATTCTGGCGTTCAATGCCTCGGGAGATCAAGCGTCATGAAAAAACTGCTCATCGGATGCGGTGTCGTTACCTTGCTGGCGGTCATTATTCTGGCCGGGCTGGGGATTTTCGCCTTTCTGAAAGTCCAGAAATTCGCCCAGGGGTTCACGGCCTCGATCGATAGCATCGAACAAATGGAATCCAGGTATCCCTTCACTCGGCCGGACTCGCTCTCGGAAGCGGAACTGGAGCCGGAACGACTGGACGCGTGGTTTGATGTGCGCCAGGCGGTCCTGGATAAACTGGAAAGCAACGAGATGATCATGGCGATCAAGGCTCAGGATCAGAATTACCAGGCAAGCATTGGCGATAACTACAATCTCGTGGCGGAATTCCTTCCATCGTTTTTCCAGACGTTTTCCGATAAGCTGGACGAGCACCAGATGGCGCCGAGCGAATACAGCTACATCACCCGACTCGTGTATTCGGCGGTGAAACAGGGGGCGGGGGAAAATGTGGAGGGGCTGTCGGCGGTTTACGATCAGCTGCAGTCGGATATGGAGGTCATGAATAAGACGTTGAGCGAGGCGGATCTCTCGGGGACGGGGTATGACCTGGAATCGGCGCAGGGGAAGCTGGATATTCCGGATGTGCAAGTCAGCGAAGAGGTGATGAACACGGTGAAGGCACGGTCGGACCGGCTGAAAGAGACAGCGGACTGGGGCTTTGCCGAGTTGGTTCTCGTGACGTTCATTCAAGAGGTGGAGTCAGGAGGCCTGACTCCACAGCAAATGCAGAATGGATTGACGGAGGGGGAAAGCGGCGGCGAGGCGGCACCAGCGAATTAAGCGCTGTCGCGCGACCGGGAGGATTTTCTCCGGCGGCGGCGTTTTTTGCCCGCGGCGGTGTTGAGGGGCCAGCGCTCTGGGACAGGGCGTTTTTCCAACTGCTCGAGTATGTCTTTGTTATTGATCCAGGGAAATTGAGCGGCGGCGGCGCGGCGGCGCAGGTCGGTGATGCGATGGCGGAACATGTCTTCCACTTCACGGAGGAAGGCCATGGCAAGCGGCATGGTGGCGGGGCGCGTTCCATGGGCGAGAACGAGATTGCGGCGTTCGCCCAGAATATCGCGAAAGGTTTCGCGCTCGCGATAAGCGTGGCCGATAGGGTTGTCGAGGACTTCGAGGAGTTCATAGCTCTTGCGCAGGCCGATTTTGATCTTGGCGTCGTCGAGGCGGCGTTCCGCCTCGAAGGAGGTGCGGCTGCGCGGGGGAACCTTGCGTATATCGACGTCATCGGTGCGGATGCCGAATTCGGCCATGAGGACGCCCTGGGCGTATAGCTCGGCGGCACGGTGGAGGCGGATGAGGGCATCGTCGGGACGGCCTTCCACGAGACGGCGAATGGCGTTATTAAAGAGATCGATGAGTAATTCGTCGGGATAAATACCGTCGGCGGTTTCCGCGGCGACGATTTTTTCCAGGGATCGAAGCTGGCTTTTCTTGAGTTGGAAATCGGCGAGGGAAGGCAACTCGGCGAGTTGTTTCTCAATGGCGCGATAGCGGCGCAGGAATTCGCCCACGCGAAAGCGGTCCCAATCCTCGTAGGCATGGGACAGCTCGCCGAGAACGGACCATTCGGTGCGCTGGGATTCGCTGAGGAAGGATTGGTCGAGGCCGGCAAGGACTTCGCCGCCGGAGCGGAAGCGGAGTTCGTAGAGCAGGCGCATGGCGAGGCGCATTTGCTTGTCGCAAAGAACGGAGCGCGTCGGGGTGGTGATGGGAACGGAGGGGCGGCCACGGCCCACGCTGTAGAGATAGCGCATGCAATCGACGTCGTTGTTGAGGGCGGCGAGGACGGCCCCGGCGCTCATGACTTTTGTGCCGGCGGTGTAGTGAAGGATCATGTCGTGAGCGTCGACGCCGCTGGAAAAGAGGGCGGCGATTTCCTCGTTCGCTGCGAGATAGGCTTCATCGAGGGACTGGGCCGATTCGAGAAGGCGCACGTGTGTCTTCGATTTGGCGATCTTGATACCGCGAAAGAGGCGCCGGGCGTTTTCCTCGGAATCGGCGGTGGCAAGGACGACAACGCGGCTGGGCCGCGAGGATGCGAGATCGGCGATAAGCGCTTCGACGACATCATCAGTCATACCAGGCGGCGTGGTGCCAATAGTGACGAGGTGGGCCTTGCCCTTGGGCAGTTCATCCATGTGATTCATCTCATTCGTTTCCGGAAAATTGAAGGAATCATTTGGTGAAAGGAGGCGGCGGGGAGCAAGCAATCTCTTTCCGGAGTTTCCTTGCACGAAGAGAAGGCTGGTGAGAGCGTTCGTGGGATTTCATATTAGAGGAGTATGAGAGATGCCCCGTGCAATCCGGTTGTTGTTGATTCTTTGCCTGCTGGCGCCGAGCTCGCTCTGGGCTGGCGGGACCGCGAAAACGATCGAACGCGTTACCACGGCGGTGCCCTTTCCCCGGGGCCTGGTGATGATGGATGGGGACCTGTATGTGCTGGCGCGTGGGCGCGTGCGCGGCGCGGGCGGCGTGAGCGCGGAAGTGAATGACCAGGCGGGAACGATTTTCCGCGTGGACCCGGAGGTGAGCGAGCCCTATTCCGACGGATACGTTGGAGAGAAAATCCGGAACAACGGGGAGATCTTCGCGCGCCCGACGGATCCGCCGTTCAAGCTTTGGGACCGCACGTCATCTCCGCCGGAGAGCGACACGCGGACGGACCGGCCCTACTGCACGCTGCGTTTCCACGAGCCGACGCAGAGTTTCTATCTTTGCGCCTTCAGCGGCGTAGATCTGGAAAAGAAGTCTCCGACCGATCCGGCATTCTCCAAGAACTTTACCGATGGCTTACTGCGTTACGACCTGCGGACGGAGCGGTGGCACAATGTCGAGCGCCACAATCCAGAGGCTGGCGCGGAGTATCCGCATCACGATCCGGTTAAGAATCCACCGCCCCATGGATGGCTGAAGGGGGCGGACAACTGCCTGGCGCTGGGGCGCTGGCTCTACGCGGCGGCAAAGGACAACAGCGCGCTGGTGCGTTACGATCTCAAGCCGCTCGCCAAGAATCCTTACGCCGGACCGCCCCCCTCGGAGCACGTCATGGGAGCAACGGTGAACGTGGAGGGCCTGGGGCCGCAGGTTTACGAAGGGCAGAGCGCGCTGGCTTATCATGATGGATGGCTGTATATCGCCTACCGGACGACTTCGGAGATCATCCGCATCCGTCTCGACGAGGGCTACAGTCCGGTGCGGCCGATCGAGGCGCAGTTGCTCGCCCGGTTCGACCCCTGGAACCGCGAGACGGGGCATTCCGCGGATTTGACGGATATGGATATAGACAGTGAAGGCAGGGTCTACGTTGTGTCGGCCAAGCCGTCGCGGGTCTACCGCTTCCAGCCGGATCCGGAGAGCGTGTTCGATGCGCGGAATGGGCAGGAAGAGCCGTGGGCGGATGCCGCGGCCCTGACAAATAATTCGAGTATGAAGAGTGAAAACATCCTGGTCCACGGCGATTGGCTGTATATCACATCGGGCGACGGTTATTCCTGGCAGGAAGGTGCCTCGGGGACCGTTTACCGGGTTCCGATCAGGGATTGAACGAGCCTGAAAACTCGCTTAGGTTGCGGGGATGGGCAGAGCGAAAGCCCATTCCCCTTCTTCTATCTGGCTCCCTCTTCCGAAGTTGGAAGACGATGATCATGAGGATGAGATGGCTGTCGTCCTTACCTTCTTCTTCAGACGGCGGGCATGCCGGCGGGCTGTTCGTCGGCGCTGGGTCCGTAGATGGCGGGGACCGGAACTCCTGTCATTCGGTAGTAAACGGTGAGCTGGCCGCGGTGGTGGATCGTGTGGCTGATCAGAAAAGAGCGCACGACGGCGATGCGGGGCATCTCGAGCATCAGCTCTCGGCCGGGGCCGAACATTTTCCAGACCTGATACATTTTCTCCTCGGGAACGCCGCACATGACCTGGAGGCACTGGGAGACATTGGCGTCAAAGTCCTCGAGCATCCGGGCGCGGGAATCCGCGACATAGGGCTGATAGTCCGGCCCCATCTCAAATTCGTCCTCATTGAACATGGCCTGGGCCCAACTCGGATTCTCGACCAGGTGGCAAACGAGTTGGCCGAGGGTGTTGGATTTCTCGTGCGGCGCCCAGTCGAGCTTGTCCTCGGGGACGCGTTCGATCATGCGGCGTGTCAGGGCGGATTCGAACTCGAATTCCTGGGCGAGTGCTTCTCCAAGTGTCATGGCGAGGGCCCTTTTTGCTGGAGGAATGTTCAGGGTGAATAAAGTGGGTGGAGATACGAATTGGCAAGCTTTTCCGGGCGGCCGCCTTCGGGAGAGTTGATTTTCACGAAACCGTCACGCTCTCATGAATTCCGGCTTGACCGTTTTTCCGGTGGCGCTGCCTTGGCCCACCGTGGCGGGATGGCGCCGCCATGAGCCAGGATCCCATTCAAGAGGAGTCACCGGAAGCGGCCTTTGCCAAGGGCATCACCTTTGGCCTCGGGGCGTATCTGTGGTGGGGGCTGGTGCTGCCGGTTTACATTAAATCGCTGAGGCATGTGAATGTCGTGGAGCTCCTCGGCCACCGGGTGATCTGGTCGCTGGTCATGACGGCGCTGCTGATCGCGTTTCTCGGGGGGTGGAACCGGCTGCGGGTGGCCTTGCGGGTGCGGCGGACGCGGCTGTTGCTGCTGGCATCGACGATTGCGATCACTGGGAACTGGCTGGGTTTTCTCTGGGCTGTCTATACAGATCGATTGAGCCATGCCAGCCTGGGCTATTACATCAATCCGCTGATCAGCGTGCTGCTGGGGTTTCTTTTTTTCAGCGAACGGCTGCGACGAAAGCAACAGGTCGCGCTGGTTCTGGCGGCGCTGGGCGTGCTCTACATGACGCTGCGGCTGGGCGAGCTGCCCTGGATTTCGCTTTTTCTCGCCTTCAGTTTTGGTTTCTACGGCCTGCTGAGAAAGATGGCACTGGTGGATTCCGTGGGCGGGCTTGCGGTGGAGACGGCGCTGATCACGCCGGTGCTCCTGCTGGTGATGGGATTCCTGGAAACGCAGGACGGCCTGGCCATTTTTCATGGCAGCGCGATGACGATTCTGGCGCTTCCGTTCGCGGGGATCGTGACGGCGGTGCCGCTGATTCTGTTCGCGGGCGCGGCGCGGCGGCTGCCTCTTTCCGCCATCGGATTCATGCAGTATATCACGCCCACGTTGCAGCTTATCACGGCGGTGGCGCTCTTCGGCGAGCCGTTTACGGGGCACCACGCCGTCGCCTTTGCGGCGATCTGGGCGGCGCTGGCGTTCTATACATACGACATGGTGCAGCACCGAAGGCGCCAGCGGGCCGGTTAGTCGGGGTTGCGGAATGCTCTCCCGAAATCATCGACAATCGTTTGCCAACCATGAAATGGCCTTCATCCTCTCCTGCAACAGAGGCATCTCTTCCCGAGGAGGATAAAGATGACGAGGATGAGTGCCCTTATCCGGGCATAGTTTGAAGATTGCTTCAGTACATCGTCCAGGCGGTGCGGGCCGGTGGCTGCTCCAGTTCGTAATAATCAACGAGGGCGCGGCCGATGGCCGCTCCAACGAGGCGATGGGTTTCCGGCGTCTGGAAGTCTCCGGCGTTGGGGCCGAAATCCTGGAAGATATACGTGCCCTCGAAGGTAAAGGCGAGCACGCCGTGCTGGATGCGCTCGCGGTGGTAGGCAAGCGTCTGCGCCGTGGAACTCGTTTCGCCGCGATTGGGATTGAAGAGCGGCGCGGCCTGGTTGACGAGGGAAAGGAATTGCTCGGAGTCCTCGTGATAGGTGGAGGGCGTGGGATAGAGGGGCGGCTCCTGGCTGGCATCGGCGTGAAAGGCAAAGTGCGGCCCGCGGCCGGAGGTGCTGTGTATATCGGCAAAGAAGACGTAATCGCCGTCGGCCTCGGTGATGGTTTGCTGGATGCGGTCCTGAACGAGGCGGACCTCCGGAGAAGTGGTCATATTCGCCGAGCCATCCCAGACGCGGTTGAGGTTCACGCCCTGGGAATTATCGCGATAGTTGCCGATATACGCGCCGTCGGGATTCATGAGGGGCACGGCGTGGATGATGGCTTCGGCGCGGAGCGCCCGGGCATCGGGATCGTTTGACAGGAGGAACTCCATGAATCCTTCCATCGTGTAGGAGCCGGTGACCTCGGCGGAGTGCTGGCGGGAGATGATCCAAAAGGCCAGCTTTTCGTCGTCGGGAATGGTGGAATTGGTGATGCGCAGGTATTCCATGGGACGGCCCTGGACGCTCTGGCCCAGGGTTTCCTTTTCCACGAGAGGGTCGGATGCCCATTCGGCGATCTTTGTATAGGCGCGCGTTGTTGTGTAAGGAAAATGGAAAGCGAAACGGATCGAGTCGGAGGGAATCGCCTGAGTGAAGGAGTAGGTGGTTGTGGTGCTGGAAATGCTGCCGGTGACGTGATCCCAGGTGGCGCCGCCATCGGTGGAATAGACGGGGACGGCGGTGGGCCAGTGGCCGGACACATTGGTGTCGTCCCGGTCGAGGAGGCGAAAAGTGAGCGTCTGGCCGGAGGCGCCGTTGACCTCGAAATAGTACCATTGCCGGTCGCTGGAATTGGAATCGGGCTCGATGCGGAAATCGTAGGAGGAAGGCCCGGTCGAGGCAAAGGCAGTGCCATTCCCGCTTTCGAAGGAGGAATCGAAGGTGATTTGTGCCGGAGCCACCCAGGCCGTCGCTGCCAGTGCCAGGCAGAAAGCGAAACGCTGAGGAAGAAAACGCATAGTGTGCCGCCGCTTGTTTTGGAGAGTTCGCCAGCATCGGGGGGCTTCATTACCGGGTGGGAAGGATGGGAAGGCAACGGGATTCTGGGCCCCGCAAAGTGTTCCCGGCGCTGCCGGTCCAAATTCCCTTTGCTGACTTGAATCTCTTTTGGTCTTTCATGGCAATTACCGCAACAAATGAATCCCATGAATTTTGCCGTCTATTTGCTGGCATGCATCGCTGTTCAATCACTCCGGGGAGTTCGAAGGAAAGCAGTCATTCGTCCCCGGTGAATTGCAGGGCAAAGAGGTCGGCGTCTTTTAGCTGGAATTTCAGCTTCACTTCTCTCCCTGCGAGTTTCGAGAGATCGCTGCCGCCGTCCCAACGAACAATTCGGTCGAGTTCATCTCCATAGATTTCCTCGGAATCGGCGAGCGTATATCCATCAAGAGGCTCGCCGACAGGCGATTGGAGTTCCACCTTCACATAGCCCACGGCGGAGCTGGCGAAATTGATCCGCAATTCCGTGCCGCCCGCCTGGATCGGCACCGTCACGGCCTGGCCGGGCTGATATCCGGCCTGAAGAGAAGTGAATCCGTCGCGCCGCAGCGTGCCCCGGCGAATACGCGGCCCCACGTCGTAGCCCTTGCCGTAATCTTCAAACCAGTAGAGGGAAATCTCTTCCGGGGAGGTGGAGATCAACCCGTTCAGAATGGTTTGATTTCCATGGGCGGCACCCCAGTTGTCCTCGTCGCGGCCCGGCCGGAGGAAGGCTTCGCGAAAAGTGCGGCGAAAATGGAGCCCGTCGCGGCTGGTGATCATCACGGCGTCGGAAACACCGTCGATTGAGGTGTCTTCGGCCCCAATGGTTTGGCGTCCGGGAACAAAGCGCATGGGGAAGCCGATATAGAACCGTCCGGCGCGGGGATAGAGTGAGATGGCGTTGGTGTAGTAGTG
>CAYFUR010000015.1:2323-46596 GCA_964346275.1 uncultured Candidatus Sumerlaeota bacterium | reverse complement strand
GATGCCAACCACAGCGCCTTCGTCCAGAAACAATGTCCATGATGAGGCCGAGCGCTTGGGAAATCCCTCCAGCTTCCCCGTGGCGGCGGCGTAGGGCGACGCGCCGTCCGAGAGCCTTTCGAGGATCACATTCGAGGAGAAATCCCTCTGCACGAGGAGGGATTCTTGGAAGCCTCCCAATCCGGTGAAAGCAAAACAAAAAGACGCCGTGAAAAGGATGCCCCGGCTGCGGCAAAGAAGAACTCCTGCCAATCCAGCGAAGGCCGCGGCGGCCCCAAGCTGCCACGCCGTGAAGCTTCCAGACCGGACAAGAAGATGGCCTGCAATAAGGCCCAGCGCGGCCAGCAATCCCGGCCGGAGAAACAGGCTTTTCTCCCAGCTCAGACCGAACCGCTCGTCCCATGAGAGGCGCGAAGCCCCGCCATTCTCCATCAGACGGAATGCCTCCTGCTTTTCTTCTTAATAAGTTAAGAATCTGAGCAATCCGCGCAACCGGGGGCAACCCTCACCTTGAGGCCGATTTCATTATTTATTTCCTTGATTGTCTTCGGACTGATTTGTCCGCCCGGGCCCGCGTTTTCAAAAAAGGACACCGAAATGCCAGAACAGAGCAATGCTCTCGACCAGATCCCGTCTCAAAAGGAACTGGAGAAACTTCCCTCCGATGGGGGTGACAAATGGAACCGGCTCGTTTTCGAGCAAAGCCCCTATCTGCTTCAGCATGCCTCGAACCCCGTGGATTGGTTTCCATGGGGAAAAGAGGCATTTGAAACCGCACGCGAGCAGGATAAGCCGATTTTTCTTTCGGTCGGTTATTCGACCTGCCACTGGTGCCATGTGATGGAGCATGAGAGTTTCGAGGATCCCGAAATCGCCCAGCTCATGAATGACGCGTTCGTGAATATCAAAGTCGATCGCGAGGAACGTCCGGACATTGATCATGTCTATATGACCGTGACCCAGGCTCTGACAGGAAGTGGCGGGTGGCCTATGACTGTTATCATGACCGCCGACAAAGAGCCGTTTTTTGCCGGAACCTATTTTCCGAGGGAGTCGCGTTTCGGCCGCCCGGGGATGCGCGAGCTGGTCGCCCATATCTCGGACCTCTGGGAGAACGATCGCTCGCGTGTCATGGAGGCTGCGCAGCAGATTTCCGCCGAGCTGCCGAAAATGAGCGGCTCCTTCCCCGGCGGCGAGATCGGACCGGAAACCCTGAAAACCGCCTTCAGCGATTACAATGGACGCTTTGATCCGGTCAACGGCGGCTTCGGCGCCCGCCCCAAGTTTCCCGTCCCCCACGGCCTCGGTTTTCTGCTCGCCTACTCCTCCCGAACGGGAAACGGTGAGGCTCTCACTATGGTCGAGAAGACCCTCGAGCAAATGCGCCTCGGCGGGATATACGACCACATCGGTTTTGGGTTTCACCGCTATTCCACCGATGCCGAGTGGCTGCTCCCCCACTTTGAGAAGATGCTCTACGACCAGGCAGGCCTCGCCGCCGTCTATACAGAAGCCTGGCAGGCCAGTGGAAATCCGCTCTTCCGCCAGACGGCCGAGGAAATCCTGTCCTATGTGCAGCGCGACATGACCTCGCCGGAGGGAGGCTTTTACAGCGCCGAAGATGCGGACAGCGAAGGGGAAGAAGGCAAATTCTACGTCTGGACCGTGGAAGGAGTGAAGCACGTCCTCGGTGAGCAGGAGGGCGAGTTCTACGCCGAGATCTATCAGATGAAGGAAGATGGAAATTTCCGCGAAGAAAGCACGGGCCGCCGCACAGGTGACAACATTCCTCATCTCGATAAACCGCTGGAAGAAATCGCCGAGGAACGCGGGATTGCCATGGAAGAGCTGAAGAACCGCCTCGAGAAGTCGCGAGAGAAGCTGTTTCAGGTGAGGGAAAAACGCGTTCATCCACTGAAAGACGACAAGATTCTGACGGACTGGAATGGCTTGATGATCGCCGCCTTCGCCAAGGCATCGCGGGCCTTTGGCGAGCAGAGCTATCGCGAAGCAGCCGTGAACGCCGCCGACTTCGTCTTAGAGGAACTGCGCGCCGAGGACGGGCGCCTGCTCAAGCGTTACCGCCGAGGCGAAGCGGGACTCCCGGCGCATTTGGAAGATTACGCTTTCCTTGCCCACGGCCTGATCGAGCTCTACGAGGCGACTTTTGATCCCAAATACCTCCGCGCTGCGGTGGAACTGACCGATTACATGATCGAACATTTTTGGGATGAGCAGGAGAAAGCCTTCTTTCAAACCGCGGACAATGCGGAGGATCTGCCCGTCCGCAGCAAGGATGCATACGACGGCGCCATTCCCTCCGGCAATTCCATGGCGGCCTATAATCTTGTTCGCCTCGGCCGCATGACCTCAAAAACAGACTATGAGAAACACGCGGAGGAGACCATGCAGGCGTTCTCACGCATGCTGGAGCAAGGCCCGTCGAACTTTTCACAGATGCTTCAGGCGCTTAACTTTGCACTGGGTCCCAGCTACGAAATCGTCCTCGCTGGCGACAAGGCCTCCCCTCTTCGCCAGCAAGTGGATTCTCGTTACCTTCCAACTGCTGTGCTTCTTCACCGGCCAATCGGAGAGGACAGCCCGGTGCTCGAACTGGCACCCTTTACGGAGAGCCAGAAAGCCCTCGGTGGCAAGCCGACCGCCTACTTTTGCCAGAACTACAGCTGCCAAAAGCCCGTGACCGAGGTGGAGGAATTCATAAAAATACTCAAAAAGGCGCTGACGAAATCCCACTGAGATGGGGCGGACTCCGAATTGGAGCGTGAGTGGATGGTGCCTGGAAACCCTTGCTTGACAGATTCGCTACAGCGCTCCTTATCTTTTAGAGTTGTGCGTGCATGGCCGGAAAAAACCGTTTGAGGTGAGTTGATATCAGCCCTTTGTCCTACAAACTTTTTTGTCAGGCCGGCCCATTGCGGGGCCAGCGGTTTGAGATCAGAGACTCGCTCACCTTGGGGCGTGAAGCGACCTGTGGTCTTGTGGTGGAAGATCCAAAGGTTTCCCGCCACCATGGCACCCTTGTCGTTCGGGATAATAAGCTCTTCTATAAAGACCACCAGTCAACCAATGGATCGTTCCTCAATGGCACCCGGATTTCGGAAACGGAATTGCGCCAGGGCGATCTTCTGAAAGTGGGGCGTTGCGAGTTTTCGCTGCTCGAGGAATCGGATTTCCGCACGATCAATTTCGTTCGCGCGGATTCACAGGTCACCAGTTCCCTCAACACCTCTCTGGTCCGGCCGGACGCCCTGGCAGAGAAATTCAACCAGATTTTCGATTACTACAAGGACCACCAGCCGGAAACCAGCGAGGCAGAACGCTACGAATTGGTGCGCACGCAACGCCTCCTCAACGGCCTGAAAACGATTTACGCCATTTCCCAGTCCATGACCAAGCTTGCTCCCCTGGCCGAGCTTCTCGAGCAAATCGGTACTGATGTTTTCGAACTCTTTGCTGGCGCCGAAAACATCGTGATTCTCCTCAAGGAAGAGGATACGGGAAAGATCCTGCCGAGCTACGCGCGCGCACGGGATGGTGACGAAACCCCGACCATGAGCATCTCCCAGACAGTGCTCGAACGAGCAGTCGATGAACGCTGCACCCTGATTGCCAATGATGCGGGGTCCGATTCCCGGCTCCAGGGCAGCGAATCCATCATGGGCTTTTCCGTCAAATCCGTCATGTGCGCTCCCCTCGTTTCCGGCGACGAGGTTCTTGGAGCCCTTTACCTCGATAACCGGCTGGAAAACGTGACCTATGACGACCTGGACGCGGAGCTGGTCACCGCATTCGCCAACCAGTGCGCCATCGCGGTGGACAACGCGTTGCTCAACGATTCGCTCCAGGAACACTATCATCAGACCCTTCAGGCGCTGGTAAACGCCATCGAGGCAAAGGACCCCTACACGAAGGGACACACAGCTCGTGTCAGCATGTATTCCGTCGGCATTGCAGCAGCCTATGGGCTTGATGAAAAGCGGATTCACCGGATCAAGTGCGCGGCGGACCTTCATGATATCGGAAAGATTGGGATTCAGGAGAAGATCATCAATAAGGCCGGATCCCTGACGGACACGGAATATTCCAGCATCAAGTCTCACGTTGAGATGGGCGAGAAGATTCTCAAACCGGTCATGCACCTTCGCGATGTACTGCCTTTCATCCGCGGCCACCACGAACGGTGGGACGGCAGCGGATACCCCGATGGCAAAAAAGAGGAAGAGAATCCACTGGAAGCCAGGATTCTCGCCTGCGCGGACGCTTTTGATGCGATGACGAGCCAGAGGAGCTACAATAAGCCCCTCTCTTTCGAGCAGGCCCTGGATGTGGTCAAGAAGGGTGCTGGGATCCAATTTGACCCCAAGGTTGTCGAGGCCTTAGAAAAATACGTCCGGGATTCCCTTCTTGGAGAGAAAGCCTTTTCTCCAGCCTTTACAACAGACAGAGCCTGAAGAGCGCTCCCCCGCCCCCTGGCGATGCCATGCCTTACACGGGGCAAAGGGATTCAGGGATGCGAAATCGTTGCAAGAACGCAACGTCTCAAAAAGAACACGAGGGCCGATTTGTCTCTTGACGAGACGCCACGGGATGTGTTTCCTCCTTCCGACGTTTGAAACGCTGCGAATTCCCGATCCAACAAACTGGCATGGATCGAGCATAAGGAAAGAGTAGGAAAAGAACCACAGGTGCCAAACTGAGAGACCAGACATCCAGTCTTCTCAAACAAGACAAGCCATCTGAAAGGAGATCGAAACACCGCCCACGAAACCAGATTTGCTCAGTCGTGGTGGATTAAAAGAAAGAGGAAGAGGCACATCTCCCAAGCTTAATACCTTGGGGTTCTCCTACCAAACAATCCCCGCTCCCGAAAGGGACATTTCTCCTTCAAGTATCTCCCTCCTCAACTATCCTACCTACCGTCTCTTCCAAGAGCCACCAGACGTTTCGGACTCCCTCTCCAACAAGAGAGGGAGTCCGCATTTTTACCCTGCTGAACCGGTCCGCTCCGTGCCCTCCTGATCGAGAAAGAGGACCGCAATTCCCTTTGCAAAATCGCGGGTTAGCCGGAGAATCATTTGAGAGATCGAACGATCAAATCCACGCTGCGAGGCAAGACTCCGCTTGTTCGAAAAGGAACTGGAAAAAAAAGATTCACTGAGCGCCTATCTCGTCGGAATCAACCGGCGCGAGTTCCGCCCCGGGGAAGCCGAAGAACACCTGGATGAATTGGCCAGCCTGGCGCAGACCATGGGGGTGGAGATCCTGGGCCGGGAAACCGCCTCCGCCAACCGGCCCAACGCAGCCTTTCTTCTGGGAAGCGGCAAGGTCGAAGAGATTCGTGCGGCCGCCGAAGCACTGGAAAGCAACCTGATCATCGTCGACGACGATTTGACGCCCGCCCAGCAGAGAAACTGGGAAAAAACCACCAAGAATACAGTCATCGATCGCCGGGAGGTGATTCTGGAGATTTTTGCTCAGCGCGCTCAAACCAAAGAGGCGCGCCTGCAAGTCGAACTGGCGAAACTCGAATACTCTCTCCCCCGCCTGAAACGCGCGTGGGCCCACCTGGAACGCCAGCGAGGCGGCGGCGGCTTTATCGGAGGCGCCGGTGAAGCGCAGATCGAAATCGACCGCCGCCTGGTCCGCGACAGTATTGCGCAGCACAAGCGGGAATTGACGGTTGTGAGGCAACAACGCGCCACTCAGCGCAAAGGGCGGCGGGCCCGCCCGGTTCCCACGGCGGCGCTCGTCGGTTATACAAACTCGGGAAAATCCTCCCTGCTCAATCGCCTCACTCACGCCGAAGTTCTGGAAGAAAACAAACTTTTCGCCACGCTTGACCCAACGACGCGACGCATCGAATTGCCCAACAGCCAGCAGCTCCTGCTCACCGACACGGTGGGATTCATTCGCAAGCTCCCCCACATGCTCGTGGATGCCTTCATGGCAACCCTGGAAGAAGCCCGGGTCGGTGATTTCCTGGTCCATGTCATCGATGCCAGCCATCCGGCGGCCCGAGAGCACATCCAGGCCACCGACGAGGTATTAAAGGAACTCGGGATCGAAGAGAAGTCGATGCTCTTCGTGTTCAACAAATCGGACCTGGTGGAAGACCCGTTAGCGCTGGCGGAACTCCGAAATACCATCAAGGGCCGGTCCGTCGTGACCAGCACCCATTCGGGAGAGGGGTTGGAAGAACTGCGCTCCGCTCTCGCCGATCTGGCCTCGGAGGGAATGGAACATCTGACCCTTCGTATTCCTCCCGCAAAGAGTGAGCTCGTGAGTTTCGCCTACCGCGAAGGGAGGGTCATCTCGCGCGGCTGGGACGGCGACATCACCGTTCTGGAGGTCGACCTGCCGCCAAAAAGGCGGTCCGCGCTCGAGCCGTATATCGTGCCCAACGGCGACGGAGCGGAGGGAGAAACGGGATGAAACCGAGGATCCTGATTCTGGACGACGAACCCAACATGGGCAAGGTGCTGCAAAAACTGCTGCGCCTGGAAGACTACTCGGTCGAGGCCTATCAATCTCCCTCGGCGGCCCTGGAATATATGCGCCGCGATCATGTGGATGTGTTAGTCACGGACTTGCGCATGCCCGAGATGAGCGGGGAAGAAATCCTCTCCGCGGTCAAGGAGGAGGAGCTGGGATGCGAGGTGATTGTGATGACGGCCTATGGCACCGTGGAAAGCGCGATGCGTTGCGTGCGCCAGGGGGCCTATGATTATGTGACCAAGCCTTTTGACAGCAAGGCGCTTGTGGGCACTGTAAAGACAGCAGTTAAGAAACGAAATATGGATCGCGACAGCGCACCGCGGCAGCTGGATGCGTCTGAAGCCAGGGAAATCCAAGGGTTGCTGGGCGAATCTCAGGCCATCCAATCTGTTCGCCAACTGATCGCGAAAATCGCCCCCAGCGACAGCGCGGTCCTGATATACGGAGAGAGCGGCACGGGAAAAGAGCTGGCCGCGCGAGCAATTCACAATCTCTCCCACCGACACGGGAACCGCTTTGTCGCAATCAACTGCGCTTCCATTCCCGAAAACCTCATGGAGAGCGAACTCTTTGGCCACGAGAAAGGCTCGTTTACCGGGGCGGACCAGCAGAAGGTCGGCCTGATCGAGGCCGCACAGGAAGGAACGCTGTTTCTCGACGAAATCGGCGAACTCCCTTCTTCGCTCCAGGCTAAACTCCTGAGGGCGCTTCAGGAACGCGAGATCACCCGCGTCGGTTCTGTTGAAACGATCCCGGTCAATGTCCGGGTCATCGCGGCGACCAATCGCCGTCTGGAAGAAGCCGTGCGGGAGGGAACCTTTCGAGAGGACCTCTACTACCGCCTGAACGTTCTGAAAGTCAAAATGCCCCCCCTTCGCGAGCGCAGCGGAGACATTCCGATGCTCGCCGAACACTTTCTCCACGTCTTCCGCCGGAGTGCTGGAAAAAAGAACCTGGAATTTGATTCTGATGTTCTGGCGGCGTTGCAGCGTCGTTCCTGGCCGGGAAACGTGCGCGAGTTGAAGAACGTCATCGAGCGCCTGGTGGTTCTTTCCGACGAAGATCACGTCAGCCATGAGACGCTCGACGAAATGGCGATTTACGACTCGCAGCCACTCCCCATGCCGGAAGCTTCACTCGCGGGTGATGCGCCGCTTTCTTCCTGGGATGACGGTGAAATCATTGATTTTCGCCAGGCCCGCGACCAGTTCGAGGCGGACTATCTTCGCCAAGTGCTCAAAGCATGCGGGGGAAATGTGTCCGAAGCCGCCAAGAAAGCGGGAATCAGCCGCCGAAGCTTCTACGAAAAAATCGAAAAGCTGGGCGTCGATCAGAGCCGTTTCAAGTAATCGGCGCGTCCTCCCCCAGAACCGCGGCGAGATCTTCAGCCAACTCGCGAACGCCGGTCTTCTTCAAGGCGCTAAAGGGGCGCAGGTCACTCCAGCTTTCCAGTCCGAGATCTTCCGCGATTTTCTTCAATTCCTTCCGCCGGTGAGTTTTGGGGATCTTGTCGATTTTCGTGGCGACAGGGAGGATTGGAACGCCGCATTCCTCCATCATCTCAAGAAGCTGCTCATCCTCTTCCGTGGGCCTTCGCCGAATATCCAGAAGAAACACCGTGCATTTTAAGCGTGGATTTTCGCGGAAATATCCTTCCATCATCGGGCGCCAGGTCTTTTTCACCGAAACCGGGACGTTCGCAAAGCCATAGCCGGGCAAATCAATGAGATGAAAGGGCATGACCCCCGCCTCTGAATGCATTTCTGCCCGGAAGACGACGATCGCGCGTGTGCGCCCGGGCGTTGAACTGGTCCGAGCGAGGCTTCTCCGGCCAACAAGGGCATTAATCAAGGAGGACTTTCCGACATTGCTTCGCCCCACGAAGGCGATCTCCGGCAAGGGATCAACCCCCTGAACATTCCACCTGGGAAAAGAGGCTTTGAATTCAGCATTCTCGATTCTTGACACTTGCGCAACGCTCCATGCAATATATGCAATTATTGCCCGACGTCTCTTTTTTTTACGCAAAGTTTGCCGAGGCATAGGGCAGATAGCGGGCAGGCCCTTTTCCGGTGATGCTTTCCATGAGGGTCACGTGATCGACGGGATTGTGGCCGATCTTGACGTGTTCATAGGTGCGAATCTGCTGGCGAAAGGGCCCGAGCCCCTTGGTGCTTTTGATCCGCGCCATGGTGATGTGCGGCGTGAAATTCTGATCCGGCACCGGCAATCCGGCCTTTGCTATGATTGATGCGCAATGATCCCGCAATTCATGGACGGCGTCCGGAGGGCGATGGACCCCAGCCCAAAGGACTTTCGGCGGGAGGCGCCCGGCGGAGGGAAAAACGCCGAGATGCCTGATGTCCAGCCGGAAAGGAGGGATCCCGGCGGCCGCTTCCTGGAGAAGAGATGCCAGTTCCTCCGCCTTTTTCTGGGGCGTATCACCGAGAAAATAGAGCGTGACGTGAAAATTCTCGGGCGGAACCCAGGAAATTCTGGCGGGGGTGAATTTGACCGCCTTTTGCAGGCGGCCGGAAAGTTCCGCAAGGCCCCGCCGAATTTCCGGCTGCATCTCAAGGGCAAAAAAGATGCGGCGTTGTGGTTGCTGTGGCATAGGGCTTCAATCGGTTTCGGAAATTGGGGGAGGTGGACTGGACCACTGAGATGCGAAGGTTTGCACAATTCTCACAAGGGGATTCATCGCTTGACAAAGGGCGGTTTCTCCGGCACCGTGTTGTTGTCCTTTTACAATAGTTTCTATTGAGTCAGGGACCAGGATACCAGCACAAAGTGGGGGCGGCAGTCATGGAAAATCTTGCTTCACCGGCTAATGGAGGCGAAGTGGAACTGGAAGTCACCATATCCAATACTCAGGGCCTGCATGCCCGGCCGGCGGCTCAGTTTGTTCGCGTTGCTTCCAAGTATCCTGACGCGGAGTTGACGGTGTGCAAGGACTCCATGAGTGTAAACGGCAAAAGCATTATCGGGATCATGATGCTGGCTGCCGGGCCAGGATCCGTGCTCCAATTAAAGGCGGAAGGGGATCGGTCGGAAGAATTGCTGGATGACCTGCGCCAACTGATCGAGAGCGGCTTCGGGGAGGAAATGGCGGAGTGATATCAGCGGAGCCGGAAATCTCTGGAAAGGGGCGTGAATGGCCAAACGCCGGACTTTTCTTTTTGATGGCATAGGCGTCTCCGGCGGGGTCGTGATTGGCCCTGCTTACTGCATCGAGCCCCAGGGTTTCAAAGTCGAAAGCCACCATATCTCGGCGGAAGATGTCGATCAGGAAGTGGAGCGCTTTGAGCGCGCCGTTGAATATGCTCGCCAGGAAGTGCAGCAGCTTGGCAAAGAGGTGGCCGAACGCATCGACCCGCAACAGGCCGCTATTTTCGATGCCCATCTCACACTTCTGGAAGATCCTCTCTTAATCGAGCAAACCGTTCGCAGCATCCGCGACGGGCGGAGAAACGCGGAGTTTGTTTTCTGGAGCATCACCAAGGAGATTGGTGAACGGCTCCGTTCCCTGGGGGATTCCTACTTTGGCGAGCGGTCCCACGACCTCTATGACGTTGCCCGGCGCGTCCTGAAGTTCCTCGACGAGATCAAGCATCCCTCCGGCGATGCCATGCCCAAGGGAGCCGTGATCATCGCCAATGATCTCGGGCCTTCGGAAACTGCGGTTTTCCATCGGGATAAGATCGCGGGCTTTGTCACCGATGCGGGCGGACCGACGAGCCACACCGCCATTATGGCCAAGGCCCTCGGATTGCCAGCCGTTGTCGGCCTCGATTTCGTCACCCATTACGTCCGCAACGGTGATCGGATCATTGTCGATGGAACTGAGGGAAAAGTCGTTCTCAATCCCACGCTGGAACAGGTCCAATACTACGAGGAGCGAGCGGAGGAGTTCCTGAAGGTCCGCGAGAACTTTCTGGAAATCCGAGAGCTTCCCGCAGTTTCTCTCGACGGAGTTCGCATTGACCTGCAAGCGAACATTGAATTCACCAACGAACTCTCGATGGTGCTTAGTAACGGGGCAGAAGGCGTCGGGCTTTTTCGAACGGAATATTTCTTTATCGAAAGGAAAAGCCTGCCGTCGGAAGACGAGCAGGAACAGGCCTATCGCCAGGTGCTTGAAGCGTTGGAGGGCAAGCCTGTCGTCTTTCGAACTCTCGATGTCGGGGGAGACAAGCTCGCGGACAACATTCCTACCCCTCCGGAAAACAACCCCTTCCTGGGTTTAAGGGCGATTCGCCTTTGCCTCGCTTATCCCGATCTCTTTCGTTGCCAGATTCGGCCCTTGATACGCGCTGCTTCGGGGTGCGAGCTGAACATCCTGCTTCCGATGATTTCCGGGTTGAAGGAAGTGCGCCTGGCCCGCGAGTTGATCCAGGAAGTTTACGAGGAAGTCCAGAAGAGCGGGGCGACGATGCCAAGCAGCTTGCGGGTTGGCGCGATGATCGAGATTCCTTCCGCGGCTCTTCAGGTCGAGGCCATTTCCAAGGAAGTGGATTTCCTCTCCATCGGGACGAATGACCTGATTCAATATACCCTGGCAGTGGACCGGGTGAACAAGCTGGTGGGCAGCCTCTTCAAAGAAACCCACCCGGCTGTCTTGCTCCTGATTGCGCAAATTGTGCAATCGTGCAAGAAGACCGGGACCCCACTGAGTGTCTGCGGCGAAATGGCGGGGGAACCCATGATGGCCCAGCTCCTGATCGGCATGGGAATCAGGAACTTGAGTATGAGCCCCACACTGATCGGGCCCGTCAAGAAAGCGATCCGGAGTATTGAAGTGAGCTATCTGGAGGAAATGGCGAATGAATTGCTGTCTTACCTCACGGCCACAGAAGTGCGGGAAAACCTCGTGCGGAAGCTGAGCGAGTATCAGCGGCCCGCCGGGGAACAAATTTCGTCCTAGTCGTGGAGGTTTGAATGCCCGAGCAGACCGTCCCTGCCCCAACAGAACTGATCGAAGAAACATCGGCAACGGCCGAGTTCAAAGCATCCTTCGAAGAATTCCTCAAGAAACAGAGCCCGAACGACCGTATTGATTTCGGAGCAGGCAACCCGCCGGTGAAAGTGCTCCGCGCCCTTTGCGGGTTGTTTGAAAATTGTAATGGCCTGGCAATCGACCGCGTGGAAGTCGATGGCCGCTCCGGCTGCAGCGATTATCGCGGCCGGATTTCCGTCAACGGCGGAGAGAAAGAGTTTGCCTTTGTCTGGGATTGCGCCTGGAAAGCTCGCGAGGCAGGCTTAACGGACTTCCTGGGGTTTCCCGACCAGCAGCGCGCGGTGCGTCAATACAACTATCGCTGCTTTGAAAGATTCGAGGAAATCCGCTGATACCGTCTCTGAAAGGCCTGACGTGAGCAGCGCAAGCACACTCTCCACCTCTTCTCTTAAACAAGATGCCGTCAACTATCTCATGCCGAATTACGGCGAACGCGATATTTGTCTCGTTCGCGGCCGGGGCGTTCGCGCCTGGGACAGCGATGGCGTGGAATACCTGGATTTTCTTTCTGGAATTGCCGTCAACAATCTCGGCCATTGCCACCCCGCGGTCGTGGAAGCCTTGCAGCAGCAGGCGGCGGAACTGATCCATACCTCCAACGGCGTCCTCATCGAACCGCAGATCCGGCTCGCCAGGTATCTTTGTGAACAACTGGAACTGGAGAAAGTGCTGTTTGCCAATTCCGGCGCGGAAGTGACCGAAGGCGCCATCAAGCTCGCCCGGCTCTGGGCAAGCGAAAAGTTCGGCGCGAACCACCACAAAATCATGGTATTTAACGGCAGCTTTCACGGACGAACCTTTGGCGCCATGAGCGCGACCTACTCACCCAAGGTGCGCAAGGGCTACGATCCCCTGCTGCCCGGGTTCGTTTTTGCCGATTACAATGATCTCCAAGACGTGGACGCGAAGTGGGAGGAGGGCATCTGCGCGGTCCTCCTGGAAACGGTCCAGGGAGAAGGTGGGGTGCGGCCGGCAGACGGCGATTTTCTCATTGGACTGCGGGAACGCTGCAGCGAGCGGCAGGCCGCCCTGATCTGCGACGAGGTGCAATGCGGCATGGGGCGGACGGGGCGCCGAATGGCGTATATGCATGCCGGCGTGAAGCCGGATATTGTGCCCATGGCGAAAGCCCTCGGCGGCGGCGTTCCTATCGGTGCCCTCGCGGCCCGGGGCGAGTTCGCCGATGTGTTCACAAAGGGCCGGCACGGCACAACCTTCGGCGGCAACCCGCTGTCGACGGCGGCTGCCCTGGCTGCGTGCCAGGTGCTTTTCGATGACGGCTTCCTGAAAGAGGTCGGTGAAAAAGGGTGCAAACTGTGGGGCCATCTTGAGGAACTGGTGAGGGAGTTCCCCGATCTATGCGACCACGTGCGTGGGCTCGGCCTGATGCAAGGCCTCGTTTTGAAACACGACGCCCCCGAACTCGTCAAAATCGCCCGGAAATATCATCTCATCACCAATGTCACGGCGGGAAATATCGTCCGGGTTTTGCCGCCGCTGATCATCAGCCATGCAGAAATCGAAGAAGGCGTGGATAAGCTGCGCTCCGCGATCAAGGAATTCTCCGGCGGCTGAATTCCTCTCCGACTCCGATGGGCGATTCGGGCCATCCTCGGTGAATGGCCCGATTTCTTATGGAAGAATCCGTGACATTTTGAGAGATAATACTGGACCCCCCCGCCTGAATTCGTAGGGTGTCCCACACTGGCGCGGCCCCGAATCCCGCCGGGAGTCCTCCATGTCCTAACCCGAGAGGAGGTTTCTTCGCCCCATGATGAATTATATCTGGATCGCCCTGATCATCATCGCGGTGGTCTATGCTGGTTACCGGGATATCTCAGGTGATCCTCCGAAGACGGATCCGCCAGACGAAACCGTTGCCGAATATGAGGAGGGGAATTACCAGACGCTCGGCTATGACTTCGAGGAAGGGAAGCAGACCGCAGAACTGTCTGTGGAGATGGATCTGGAGCGCGAGACTGGTGATATTTCTTCCATCCAGCTTTTCTATCGCGGCGAAACGGGAGAAAACATACTGGTCGGGCGCTTTACCGATGCGGACGGCGAAACGTTTCTGGCGCCCTTTACCACGGTTATCCGTGAAGAGCGCGACTGGCAGCGGGGCGAATTCCTCGTCTCGGAGATGATTCCCACCACGGACAATCCGCTGGCGGACGTGGACCAGCCCCTTCAATTCGATTCCCTGATTCTTACCGCATCGGATCGTGCGGAGAATCAACAAGGCGAGTTCATCTTCAATGAAGTCCGCGCCGCGTTTCCCGAAACCTATCTCACGGACTCGGAAGACGTGCAGTCGGAGCGCTGGATGGGCGTCATCACCAAATCGACAGCGCGGTGGGCGGAGATATCCATCGGTCTGGCGATCAACCTGATCGGCATTATGATGCTCTGGCTGGGCCTGATGCGCATTGCCGAGGAAGCGGGGCTGGTGCGGGTGATTGCCAGGGCGCTCAAACCAATCATGGTTCGGTTGTTCCCCGAGCTTCCTCCCGAGGGGGACGCTATGGGCGCCATCATTATGAACATGGCGGCCAACATGCTCGGTCTAGGCAACGCGGCGACGCCGCTCGGCCTGAAAGCGATGGAAGAGCTTCAGGAGGTGAACGAGAACAAGGAATACGCCTCTAATGCGATGTGTATGCTCCTCTCCCTGAATACCTCGAGCGTCACGCTGATCCCGCCAACGATCATCGGTTACCGCGTCGCGGCGGGGTCGGAAGACATCATGATCTTCTGGCCGCTCATGATCGGCACGACGGTCACCTCAACCATTTTCGCCATCACTGCCTGCAAGATTCTCGAAAAACTGCCCATGTTCCGCATTCCCGAAAACGCCGGCAAGGAGGTGAAGGAATCATGAATTCGGAATTTTTCATCGAGGTCTTGATGACGATTGCGGATTGGACGGTTCCGCTGATCATCCTTTTCATCCCGACCTATGCGATTATCAAGGGCGTGAAGGTTTACGAGGTCTTTGTGGACGGGGCGAAAGAGGGATTCGATATCGCCGTTAAGATCATGCCCTACCTGGTTGCAATCCTGGTCGCCATCGGGATGCTCCGCGACATACAGGCCATGGATAAGTTCAGCGGCTTTATTCAGCCCGTGACGAGCCTGATCTTCATGCCCGCCGAGGCGCTGCCCATGGCCCTGATTCGCCCGCTTTCCGGGGGGGGAGCCATGGGAGTCATGAACAGTATCTTCATTGAGCATGGGCCGGACAGTTACGTCGGCATTCTCGCCTCGGTCATGATGGGCAGCACGGAAACGACATTCTACGTGCTGGCGGTGTATTTTGGCTCCGTGGGGATTAAGAAAACCCGCCATGCGGTGCCGGCGGGGCTGACGGGCGACGTTGCCGGGATCATTGCGGCGACGCTGCTCACCTATTGGGCCTTTCGCGGTGAGGCTCCGTAAACCGCTGCGTCTTCTGAAAGATACCCTCGAGAAGGTGGGTCATCTCGTCTTCGTCCTCGGGGAGGCGCTGGCGGTGGAGCAGCCAATGCTCCGTGTGCTCGGCGGTTCCTCCCTGCGGGGCAAGACGCTCGAGGGGGCCGAGTGATTCCATCTCGAGCATGCCCTTGTCCGTGAAAAACTCCATCGAGCAATTGAAATCAGGATAGCGCGCTTCGGGATTGAAGCGCGCCGTTTTGATGAACAGGAAACCATCCAGCGCATAGACAGCGAATCCGAGCGTGTTGCGTACGCCGAACTTGATGGGAAGCGGCCCGGCGTCGTCCTGGCGCAGAGTGATGAAGTGCCGCCCCCAGGTGAGTCGGGGATCAGCCATATTGGTATAGGGCCAGACGGCGACCGGCCGCGCTGGCAAGAGCGCATCGGGATGAGGCGCGTAAGGTTCCTGAGGCACAATCGCCCGGCCACCGGGTGCCATCACCGTCAGCGCCCAGGGCGCGCATTCAACTTCCCAGAGATTCGTGTTAATCAAACGGTGGAGGACGATGACATGGCCGCCTTCTCCAAGAGTGATTTCCAGTTCTTTCTGCATCCCGGTGGTGGCTTCGACGGGTTGCGTGAGCTTAAGGCGGGTCTCGTCCCAATCTGCTTCCACGCGGGAGTTGTCTGGAAAGTAGGTGCGCGGATTTCCCTCTGGACTGTGCCAGAAGCGATGGCCGCCGTAAGGGTGCCATTGATCCGATCCCGCCTGGCCAAGCTGGTCCTCAAATTCCTTGAAGAGATTCCGCTCGCCCTGGAATCCCAGGCGGAGAATGCGCGGCCCGACATCGGTTGTCGCGACGAGTTCGACATCACCATTGGCAAGACGGACGCAATTCGGCCAGCCGCCGTATTCGACTTTTTCCACGCGCTCCTCCTTCCAGACTGGTTTGCTCTTCCGCTTATTCACCACCACCGGTCAGATGATCGATGGCGGATTTCAGAACAGCGGCGCGCCGTTCCGGCGGCAGCATGGCCTCCACGGGGAAGCCCATCAACACGACTTGCTCCGTGGCAATCGCCGCATTAAGCCGGGAGTCGCCGTAGATCATAACCGGCCGCGCGTGATCCGCCGGCAGGTAGGCTTCCAGAGATTCCGCGTTATAGACAGTGGGTAGAATGTTGTGCGGCGGTTCAAGATCCCGCCCGACATAGAAAGGCTGGCCTTCGGCAAAAGAGTGATCTCCATTGCTGATTTCCACGAAATTCACCTTGGTGGAATCCGGGAGGTAGTGCCGGACGCCAAGGTAGGTGCGCGCGAAATCCTGTGAATAGCCGGTTGCCTGAGGGCCGTCGATGAGGTCTTCCCCGATATAGGCGCCGCTCATGATCAGCTTGCCGCCTTCCTTCAAATAAGAAGTCAGGCGCTGGAGAGAATCATCGGAGAGCACTGGGAACTCCGGTTCCATCTGGTCCGGCCTGCCATTGCCGCGCATGCCGGGAAACGGCAGGACAGTGCGCTGCTTTCCGGAAATCCAGTTGATCATTTTGTAATCATCGACCGTGCCGCCCGCCGCAAAGGCATCGGCCGTGGCGGAGTCAAAAGGCACGCCACTTTCCGAGAACGCGGCTCCGTGAGTCACGATGTGATCGAACGTGTTGCCTTTCTCGAGAAAATCTTCGCGCAGATTCTGGCTGCCGCCCATGCCGGGGGATTCCAGGTCGTTCTCCCAGCGATGCTTGGGGTCGAAGTCATACTGATTTCCAACCAGTGCGTAGTTGTATTGATAGTAAACGCCACGGTCGCGCAGCCGGTCAAAGCCGTGTGTTTGCTTGTTGTGGACGATGGCGGGGCCGGAGATACGGTCGAAACCGTCGACAACGAGGATGGGATCCTTCTCTTCGCTCCAGCGCAATCCCACCACCGTCGAAGGAAGCGACTCGCCTCCTTTATTCACGGCGGAGACTCGGAAGTAATAGTTTTTGTCGGGCTCGAGGCCCTCCAGATTGTGTCGGGGCATGGAGGTGTAAGTGCCATTGTCGAAGGATCGTCCATCCGTGCTTGTATAGACGATATAGCCTTGCGGATCAGCGGTCGGTTCGAGCGGGTCCAGCTGGGGCCGCCAGCTCAAGACGGCATCTCCTTGCCCCTGAGACCGGGCGGAAAGGTGAGTCGGCTGTAATGGCATCACCACGGGGTCGTACCCGTTAGAGTAGGCAATGAAGCGCAGGATCGCCTTGTACATGGCGCGGGACATATCCCGCTGGAAACGGGGATCGATACCATATTTCATATCGTTGAAGTTATGATGGGAGACCAATTCGATAAGCGCCGACGGCACATTGGGACGGCGAATTTCACCCAGGTTGCGTTCCCACATGTGGCGGCGGTGGAAGCTGGAGCTATACTGCTCGCGCGCCGAGCGCATGACTTCTTCCTGCAGGAGAACGCTCAGGTCGCGGTTGAGCCAGCGGGAGCGCCCGTCCGGGAATTCCGTATTTCCGATGTCGTCGAAAAGCGTATAGATGAGCAGAGTTCCGATCAGGCCCTCTTCATCGAATCCGGCATCGGTGTGGAAGGAGAGGTAAAGGTCGATGGGGACGCCCAGGCCGGGCATGTCGCGATAATTGCTGCCATCATGGGGATTCGGGCCACTGGGGCCGCCGACCAGATAATTCACCCATTCCGACCTGGCAACGATGTCTCTCCAGTAATCCACGCCAAAGCGCACGTCACCGAAATCCCGCATATAGACGGGCTTTTTCGGGGCGCCGGCGTACTGGAGCCAATAAGTGGACGCTTCGTGATAGCGCGGCTTGCGGCTGATCTGATCCATGGGCGCGATGTTTCCGGTACCGCCGCCGAAACGAACGGCGTCCGCCGCCACGTAGGCCGGCCCCTCAGCATTCATTTCCGCCCCGGCGGAGCTGACCCGCACGCTCCCCTTTGCCGCGTCGGCTCCTTTCGCAAAGTTAAAGAACCCGAGATGCACCCAGGTGCCGCCCCCGGCCTTCTGGTTCACCCGGACGGTTGTGGTGCCGCCGAGATGGCGAATCTCGACAGGGACAGAGGAGCTGTGCCGCGGATCCTGGGGCCAGGAAAGGTAAACGGCATACTCCCCCTCGTGGGGGATGTAGGGCGTATAGACGGCGGTGGAGGAGGAAGGATCGTTGGCCGAGGTGGCGGCGGCCCGGATCGTGGATCCGAGCGTGAAGGGCTCGGTTTCCTGGCTGAGATAGGCTGGCCTGCCGGCCTTCCACCCTTTCTGTTCGGCCGTTTCCCAGGATCCGGTCGTCTCGAAGCTCGAATGGCGGGTCGTGCCGTCATTGTCGACGATGACCTCGCCCCACTGGTAGTCGCGTTCGCGCACGGGCCAGACGACGGCGCCGGCGTTCTCCAGCATGGGCATCAGGAACGTGTTGCAGTAAGCGAGCGGAAACAGATCCTCCACGATCGTATAGACGCGGGCGCGCTGGTATTGCCAGCGGTTTTCCTTGTGCCATGTATAGCCATGGCTCGGTCCGACGACGATGTTCCGGTTGAGCAGGCCCTGGGTGGGCTTCGTCGGGGCAGGAGAATCCGGGCGCTGGACGATTGGATGCTCCAGCGAGGGCGGGGGCGCCTGCCGGCCTTCCTCGCGCTCGCGAATCTGCGAGGCGCTGGTGACATGGGTGGCGAGGTCATAGTCGTGATTCTTGCCGTCCTGGCGGTAACGGATCAGGATCTGAACCTGCACGTTTGCCGGGACGTCCGCCGGCAGTTTGCTCTTGATCGCATCACGGAGATAATTCGCCTGGCCGGGCAGCCAGACCCGGTAGCCCAGATAGCGGTTAAAGAGGAAGGTGAGCTGGTTGGTTTGTGCCTCTACGGAAATCAACTCGGTGTTGGGGGGAAAGAGGGCCTCATACTTTTCGTATTCGCCAGCTTGCTCCTGGACTTCCGTAATGAAGTTGGAGATTCGTTCCTTGATCTCCGCTTCGCTGGCGGCAGGGGCCACCTGGACCGAGACAAAGAGCACGGACGCGAAAACACAGATCCCGGCGAACAGTCGGCAGAAAGAAACCATGAAAAAACCTCGGAAAAGTCACTAAAAAATGGAAAACGCCGGAGAGATGAAAGGCTCTCCGGCGCGAGAAGTCTATCCTTTTATGGCCCGTCTCAGTGCTTGAGAACGAGCACGGAGCACTCGGCCCAGTGCGCAACCTTATTCACTGTTCCGCCGAGGAGAAAGTCGTGGGCCCTCGTATGGCCGTGCGAGGCGATGATAATCAAATCGGCCTTTTTCTTCTTGGAATAATGGACAATTTCCTTGCCGGCGACGCCAACGCGGACTTCGATGTCCAGGTTTTCGTAGTCCGGATTCATTTTTTTCAATCGTTGCTTTACTGCTTCAAGCCCCTTTTTCCGTCTCTTCTCCGAGTCCGTATCGCTCCAGTCAAAGCCACGCTCAAGTGGACTGACATTAGGCAAGACGTGGATGACATGAAGCTTTGAGAGATCGTCAACATGCTCTGCGGCGATCTCCAGGGAACGGAGGGAAACCTCGGAAAAGTCCAGGGGGACAATGATGTTTTTGTTGGAGAACCAATTCATGTGAGAGCCTTTCTCTCTGCCCAATCTCAGAAACAAAATCTGGGAAGCTGGTGGCAGCTCCGTCAATCATTTCCAATAAAAAACTCACTCATTCCTCGACGACAATTGCCAGGCCCCAGTTTTCCTCGCTGAGCGGGACGACGAGTGATGTTCCTTCCTTGCTGACGGGCAGCTTGTCGCCGCTGAACAAGTCGCGCGCGGAACGTCCCTTGAAGAGTCCCTTGCGCAACTCAACATCGGCTTCGGCGCAAGATTCGGGCGAGAACAGGAACACAACGCGGCGCCCGCTGGACTGGCCGGTATAGATCTGGAAGGCTTCTTCTCCGTCGACCGGCGCAAGTGGCCTTGCCGGAGGGAAGACGCCGGTTTCCTCCAGAATGCCTTTCAGGACGGCATCGAAGGCTCGGCGGCGTTCCGGCACCACGCCATTGCCGGGAAATGTCCCAAACAGGAAAACGGCTCCCTGGTCCACATCGGCACGCGAATAAAGGCTGGTTTTTTTCAATCCATCGCGGTGGGGTACTCTGACCTCGCCTTTTTCGGCGCTCATCGGCGTCAGCCACTGATCGATGCCGATCTCCACCGGGGTATCGGCTGCCGGCACATCGAGATATTTATCCGTAAGCTGGCGGCGGCCCAGTTCCTGGACGCCCGTTAGCCGGGCGGTCAGCCGTTCCTCGGGATAGCGCCACATGCCGCGGGAATCGAAAGCGCCACATTCGGATTCGCAGACAATCACTCCCCCCCCGCGGACAAATTCCTCCAGCGCCTGTTCTGTCGCTTTGTCCAGTACCTGAACTCGAGGCAGGAAGAGTATACGGAGCCCCTCTAACTCCTCGAGATGCTCCTCTTCGACAACGAGACAAGGCATGGAAAGCCGCGACAGGGCCCGGCAATAGTTGGACAGAGAGGTGACGGAACGCTGGGCGTCGCCTTCTTGTGCCCAGTTCAGATAATACGATTGGGGGCTGAAGAGCACACCAACCTCTGGGCGGTCTGGGCGGAAAGAAGAGAGCAAATTGTCGTGTTTCGCAATAATCTCCGAGGTGCGGCGGAGCGCCTCGATGCGTTGCCGGGCATAGCCATCGCCGCCGGTGATGCCGAATCCGCCGGATTCGATGCCGAAGACTTCGTCCCGCCAGCACCAGAACAGGATCGTGTCCGCGCCATTGGCAATCCCCTGCCAAAGCCAGCGTTGCTGGTCACGGGGAGGAACGGGACGGCGGGCCGTGTTGCCCGTGACCGATGCGCCGCCCTGAAGCTCGCTGAGCCACATGCGTTTGTCCCGCGCGGCGGAGCGGATGAAATTCAACCGCACCTGGAAGTCGGTGTCGTTCTCGCCAAACCAGTTGGGAAACGACGAGGTGCCGATACCCTCAAGCTCATCCGCAAAGGCCCAATCGTTTCCGCGGTTGACCGCGTGGTTGAAAGCCTCGGCGAAGACGCTGGCATCTGGACAATCCCCCGCCATGAAGGGCGAAGGCTGGGCGGCGTGGACAGTGACGACGTGTTGGGGATCGATGCTCTTGATGAGCTGGCACCGATCGATCCCGTGGCGGTTCGCCCGCCACGTGATAAAGTGCTGGAAAGCCATCATCTCGGTAAACGTGCGATTGGGCAGTTTTCCGGGTAACACGTCCTCCCAACTGGAATAGCGCCGAAGCCATGCCTCGTTCAGCCCTTCCAGGCTGCCGAAACGCTTCTCAAGCCATTTGCGAAAGCGGGCGATGGTTTCATCGCAGAAGCAAACGAGGCCGTCGGCCTGGACATTCCAGCGCAGCTCGTTCCAAGCGTCCCATCCCGAGAGATTGTCAAGGCCGCGATACCGCTTCACCGTTTCTTCGAGAAAGCGAGCCATGTGTTTCCAGACACCGGGATGATCCGTGCATCCGCCGGGGGTCAGCCCATAGTGGCATTCGATGCGATTGGAGCTCACGACCTGGCGGCCCATGTGGTCGATCATTTCGCTGCCCGGCACGGCGCGATGAATCCATGGCGGATGGATTTCCGCGATGGTGCTGAGGACCACGCGCAGGCCGCGCTCGTCAGCCAGTTCAATCAGCCTGTCGTAATCCTCGTAACGGAATTGGCCTTCCTGGGCCTCGACCCAGGCCCAGACGATCCAGAGCTGGATGGTGTTGAGCCCGGCATCCCGGATTCGCGAAAGATCATCGGCCCAGCGATCCTCTCGGGGAAAGGGCGGCCGATAGTATTGAGTGCCGAGATTCAGGTTCATTGTAAGGTCCTTATTGATATGACGAACTGCCAGATCTTCATTCCGGGGGTGGAGGCCCATCGCTAACACGGACGCTTCGAGCAGGAAAGTGGAGGATTGTGGGTATGCCTGGAAGAAGGGCTCGCATGGATTCGCCAAGTCGTGCAACCGGTTTCAGAATCCCATTGTGTTCCAAGCCGGGAACGCCAAGAATGGGATACACGTCTCTGGAGATCTTTTCCCGATGAAAAACCCTCTGAATCCACGAATGACCTTGTGGGCCGCCAGCTTCCTGGTATTGGGCCTCCACGGCCTCGGCGGCTTCGCCCGCGCCTCCGGCGACGAAGCGATTCATCTCTCTCGGCCGGAAATCAAATCGTCGACGGTCCAACCCTATCATCCCGATACGGGAATCGACGTGACGACGACTGTGCTGGATGATCTCGAATACCTCGACATCGAGTTTGTGCGCATCGAGTTCATTGCCGAATACCCGCCCGATGGTTCGATCAATTACGCTGCCTATGATTATCTCGTCGACGAATTTCAAAAACGTGATATACAAATCCTCGGACTGATTGATTACCAGAGCCTGCCCCACGATGGACCGGATTCCTGGACAACGGATGAATTCCGCCAGCGGTTCGTGGAACGGACCCGCGAAATCGTCGCCCACTATTCCAGCAAGGGAGAGCCGATCCGTTACTGGGAAATCTGGAACGAGCAGGATCTGTCCGTTCCGGAGTTCGATGTGCGCGTTCCGCCCGAGCCCTACGGGAAGTTGCTCGTCGAGAGCTATCATTCGATCAAGAAGATTGATCCGAAAGCTCAGGTCGTGCTCGGTGGGATTTCACCAAAGGGGTTCGAATATCCCGATCGCGAACATTATCTGAAAGAGCTCTACGAGACGGACGCCCTCCAGGAGCACTATGCGAAACATGGCTACCATCCCTTCGATATCGCGGCCTGCCATCCCTATCCGGAAGTCTTCAACGATCCGGCGCCCGGGCCTGGCGAAACGGGTCTGGCCGAGGTGATGAATCAGCGGTTTAAAGGCGTGATGAACGAGTACGGCGACAAAGACAAGAAAGTCTGGATCACAGAGTTCGGATGGAACAGCGGCCATGTGGGACGGAAATTCCAGGCGGAAGCGCTGGCAAAATCCTTCCATGTCATCGATCGGCTGACTGACCCCGAGCACCCGGAAAATGGCCCCTACGTTGATCAATATATCTGGTTCAAGTACGACAGTTGGGCGCCTTCCGAGGATTGGGGCCTTGTCGATGAGTTCCGTGCGCGGAGAAAACCCGCCTACGACGCGTTCGTGAAACTGGAACCCTTGGATGGCGCGCCCCCGGAACTCGCTCAGGAGCCGGGCGAGAACGCCCCTGTGTTTGGGACAACGAGTGACCGCGCCCTTCCCTGGCAAGTTTCTCAGGAAGACCTTTTGCAAGGTGAAGGCGTAACCGCGAGATTAGGCGGCGGATCTCTTGCCGAAGGTGCCCTGGCTCTCCTGGCAAACGGGGTGATGGACAGTGGCGAGCAAGCGTTGCGCGGCCTGGATGGTCCGTGGGTCGAGCGCCCACGAGTGAGCTATACATTCGATACGCCCGTCACCGTGTCGGAAATCCGGGTCTTTGCAGGGCATGAAGAGAATGGTGGTTATCGAGCCTACCAATCCCACGAAATCCTTATCAACGGCACGACCGTGGCCAAAGACGTGCGCACGGGAAACTATGGACAGGTCATCACGAACTCGGAGGATAGCGCGGTCTCTGTGGCCCGCTGGGAGCCTGAAACCCCAGTGTCTGGAGTCCATGAAATCGAAATCATCATCCACGCTACCAGTTCGTGGAACGGAGATTTCCGCGACAGATGGACTCCTTACGGGAGCCCAGAGAAGGACACCGACGGAACGGGCCCGGCGTATATCGCCCCGATTATCAAGGAAATCGATGTCTTCGGTGAATAGCCTCAATCATCCCTTGCGCGCCATGAAGAGCGGCGTTGAAATGCTCGGGTTGCGGGGAAAAACTGGCCCCGCCACGATTTTCTCGAAGGCGGTTGATAGCCATGCCCGATTTGCTTTGTTCCCTTGTTCGCATCCCTCCCCTCGACGATCTGTTGGATAAGCTGCGCTCGGACAATATCCATATCCGCCGGGCCAACCCTTGGGAGCAGGCAAAACTGCGCCGCTTTATCCTCGAGCATTTCTCTGAAGGGTGGGCAGATGAGTGCCTGGTCGGTTTCACCCATCAGCCGGCCAGTGTCTATATCGCTCTCCATGGAGATGAGATCATCGGCTTTGGAGCCTATGAATGCACGCGGCGGAACTATTTCGGGCCGACAGGGGTCAACGAGGCCTATCGCGGCAAGGGCATTGGCAAGGCGCTTTTTCTCGCCTGTCTGTTTGGCCTTCAGGAGATGGGATATGCCTATGCCATCATAGGCGATGCCGGCCCTGTCGATTTCTACAAAAAAGCCGTCGGCGCCATCGATATCCCCCTCGGCGACAGACGGGGAATCTATACGATCAAAGAGGAACCCCGCTTCATGAAGTAAAGCGGGATCACGGCCTCTTTAGAAAAGCCATTTCTTCAGGTCGAGGCGCACCGCGCCCCGGCCGCTTTTCATAAGGCTGACGGCGAGAATCCGGATGCGTTCGTTGTTCGGGAGGGTCAGCCGGTGGGTGCGTGGCTTGACGGGTATGACGTATTTGAACAAGGAGACGCGGCGATAGGCTTCGTCCGAGGCGCTGATCCGCGAATGGCAATGCGATGCTGTCCAGGCGATCCGGGCGTCCTTCACATAGCCCGGCTTCATTTTCGCCAGCTCTTCTGTATAGACGCCGCAGACGATCCGGTCGTCCCATTGGCCAAAGGGCTCCATATAATCGTGGATCTTGATTTCCTTCCTGAGGCCATCGATTTCGAAAATGTCCGAGACGTCGCCATCGACGGAGGCCGCCAGCAGGCAAAGCTGGTCCGCATCGACAAGAGGCAAATCGATGGTCTGCCCCAGGCAAATTACCGCATTCCGCTTCCGATACTCCGAAGGCCCGATGCGGAAGGTGGCGCCATCGGCATCGAGCACCTCGGGCAACAGTTCTCCTGGCAAGGAAAACCCGCGTCCGTCTATATCACCGTCCTGGCGGTTATCGTTCAGACTGATAACGTCCAGATTGTATGGTAATTCCACGTGAGTTGACACGGCGGCGGAGAATTTACGGGAAAAGGAGGACAGCTTCACGGCAAAGGCGAGTGGCTGATAGGGTTTCATGGCCACATGAATCCCGTTATCTTTGACCTCGACAGGACCGAGATCGTCCTCCATTCCGTTCACCTCACGAATCGACTCGACAGGAACAGTGAACTGAACGCCTGCATTCTTGTGTTCAACGCCGGCGCGTTCCTGCAAACGGATGATCATCTCATCGCCGCGTTCCGCTTTCTTCATGGCCTTCACTGCAATTCCGGGCGTATCAATGTGGAGGAACTGGAATGTGCGGCCAAGGGCGCCTTTCCGCTCTTCCGACTGCCAGGCGATGAGCGGCTGGTTGTAGCGATCCGCTTCCTCGGGAACAGACCCCTTCGCCCAATCGCCCGAGTGTCCCATGATGGCAAATCCCATGCGGTGGCGCCCGAAATCAAGGGCGTCCTGCTCGAGAAACCGATCGATGTAATCCGCCCCACCCAGATCGCATTCAAATCCGGTCAGCTCCGGGGTGTGGAGCAGAGTCAGGCGCAGCATGTTGTCGGAGGGCTTGTCCCATCCGTATTTACAATCGGTGAGGATTGCGGCCCCGGTTGTTTCCTTTCGATCGGAAAGGCTGGCCCATTGTTGGGCGGGAACTTCATAGAGACGGTTGTGATTATTGCCACGCTCGATGGTTCCCAGACCGAGATCGTAGACAGCCTTGTCGTTGGAGGCCTTGAAGGGGAACGCCGCTTTGAGCACTGCGCCCTTTGTCGCCCAGGTGATGTCCGAATCAACTTCAACCCGATTTCCCGCCGCGCCGGCGGATAGAGAAACCCTCTGGCGGAAGATGGACCCGCGGGCACGCCTGTGTATCTCGATGGAGACACGCGCCGGGCCGTTTTCGGCTATGCGGATATCAGCCGGCCCACAGACAACTTCCAGCGGCGAGGCGCTGGCGTCTTTGTATTCGATCGTCCAGGCGGGCCATTCCTTTGGCGTATGGGGAAGAAGTTGGATCTGGATCGGTTCGGAAAGAAGTTCGCAGGACTCCAGCTTGTCATATATACGGCTGATGTCGCCCTCGCTGTTGATTTCGACGACGTATCGCGCGTTTTCCATTCGGTGATCTTCGACTTTGAGCGACGAGACGACCTGGCAGGGAGCTGCGCCGGGGCGGACGTCGTAGACAGCAAACCCCACGGGGGGAGCCTCGGCGAGAAAAAGCAAATGGAGCGTTTTGCCCGTTCTACCGAGAACCTGAGAAGGAACTTCAGATCCAGATGGAGCGAAAATGCGCACCATTTCCGGGGCTGAATCGGAAAAAGAGAGCGTCACTTCCACCAGCCCGCCTTTTTGCGCGGCCAGCGAATTATAGACAATAACCGGCACTCCCTCGACGGTCGTATCAAGTCCCGTGCTGATGATGGAAAGCGCGTGTTCGAGGACGGACTGGAACTGATTGAAAGAGATCAATTCATCATTCCAGGAATGCCGATAGGCCTCGGGAATGCTCGTGCCGGGCAGAATATCGTGCATCTGGTTAACAAGGAATCGCGTCCAGGCATCACGGAGCTTTTCTCTTGGATAGACTTCGCCGCCAAGCCATTCCGCCAGGACGGCTGCCCGCTCCGCCGCGTCGGCAATCAACTCGTTCTTGCGGTTCCAGCGCTTCATCGCCGCATGGGACGTGTAGGTGCCAACGCCATGTTCAATCAGAAGGAACTCGGTTTCATGGCGTGGCAGGCGGGATTTCTGCTCATCCGTCAGGCTCTTAGCCACTTCCTCTGGAGCCACATTCAGCACGCGGAGTGGAGCGTCTTGATCGGCCATGGCGGTTTCCAGTTTTTCCACGGACTCGCTGTCCGGCGCTCCCCCGGTATCGCCCAGTCCGAAATACTTGAAATCCACGAAGGCCCCGGAGGTCTTGCCCGTTTCGTCTATACGTTTTTGCCATTCTTCATCGTGGGCCAGTTTGTCCTCTTTGATCGGGAAGGCATACTGTCCTGGATTGATCAGGGCCAGGATCGAAGAACCGTCCGGTCCTTCCCACATTCCGACGTTAAAGGGAATCCCATAGGAGGACCCCCATTCGAGCTTGGATGTGGAGAACGTCGTCAACCCGCAATGCACCGCCACGGAGGGCAGAACCCAGCTGAATCCAAAGCAATCCGGCAGGAAGATATCGCGGCTTTCCACTCCGAATTCATCGCGCCAGAAGCCATTTCCGTAGAGTGTCTGGCGGATCAGGGATTCCGGTGAAACCGTGTTGGTATCGCCCGCATCCACCGCGGAGCCGCAGACTCTCCATCGTTTGTCCGCGATATATTTCTTCAAGGTTTCATATTCTTCGGGAAAATACTCTTTAGCCATCATATAGCGATAGGCGCCCTCGAAGCTGAACGTATAGTTCGGATAGCGCTCGAAGAGATCGAAATTTCCCCGTAAAGTTGCCGGGATGTATCGCTGGATGGTTTCGCTGAAAGTCCAGCGCCATTGCGTATCCAGATGGGACGTCGCCGTGACAAAAAGCGTTGGCTCCTTGGAAACGTCGGGGCTGGGCGCGTCAATTCTCTGGAAATTCTTCTTCTTGGGCATAAACGGCTCCGGTCGATGCAGGAGATATCAAGAAACAGGATAATGATCGGGGTGTAGGGTGTCTGGGATCAGCCGCCGCCGGCAACGTTTGTTTCTTCTTGGGCTTTGCGGGCGGCTATACGCGCTTCGAATTCCTCGCGCAGATCCTCGCGTTCCTGAATGTTGCGCTCAATTCTGTCGTTGATCTGCTTGGCGAGATCCTCCATGGCCTGATTCACGGGCTTGATGCCGTTTTCCACGATTTCCAGCGTATCTGTCCAGAGGCGATCAACGATTTTTGGATCGATAAAGGGGCTGACTTCGCGGGGCGAGGCGTATGTGAGCGACTCGACGAACTTATCCTGATAAGTTTCCCAGGGATACTCGGGATTAATGAGGCGGCTGGGATCGTCCGAGTAATCCTTGTTCGGCGGCAACGCGTCGGCGCCCATGGCGATGACTTCGCTGTATTCCTCGCTGGCGAAATACGCCAGGAACTCGAGGCACTCCTCCGGGTGGTCCGTATTGACATTGATCGCCGGGGTGCGGGCGCCGGCATAACTCGCCGGCTGGCCTCCCTCGGGATGGGGAAGTATGACAACTCCCATTTGTTTCCGCAGTTCCGGATACTGGCGAAACTGCGTCAGCATCCAGCGGCTCCCCCAAATCGTGGCCGCACGTTCTGTGGCGAACCAGCGAATTTCACCAGACCCCCATCCCCCCTCACCGGAAAGAGCATCCGCCGCGGCGGGAGTCGGGATGATGTTGTGCTTGCGCATTAAATCGACATAGAATTGCACCGCCTCGATACTTTCCGGCGAATCCAGTGTGCAGCGGGTCTTGTCCTCGTTGAAAAAGGTCGCGCCAAACTGAAGGTGAATATCCACCGCGTATCCGCGCGACATGACCATGGCAAACCTCTTGAAGCCTTTTCCGTCATCGCGGCGCACCGTCAGCGGTTTAACCAATTCCATAAACTCGTCCCAGGTCATCGAGTCTTCAGGCTCGGCTATCCCAGCCTCGCGAAAAAGGCGCTTGTTGTAAAAGAGGTTTTGCGAGGCAATATTGGCGGGATAGCTGTATTGCTTGCCCTGGTAGACGAAGAGGCCCTTGAGGTTGGGATAAGTGGATTCCGGTGAGAAGCCCATCTCCTTCGCATAGGGCGTGAGATCTTTCAGGATTCCCGCCTCAGCGTAAGCCACGAGGTCGGCTACGTTGTATATCTCGATCAGATCGGGGCCGACGCCGGATGAGGACTGAACGATTGTGGCTTCAAAGGTGGCTGGCTTCACCTTGATGAGGACATCGGGGGTTTCCTCGAGGAACGGGGCCAACTGGTTCTCGCGCGCGGGATTGGCGTCGGTGGACCAGTAGAGGACCGTCTTGCCGCGTTCTTCGATTTGCTCGGGTGCGAAATAAAGCGCCCCGCCCCACATGAGAACGATGATGAGTCCGGTAACGAGAAAAAAAATCCGCATGGCTTCCGGCCTGGGTTAACCGCTTTCAAGTTGTTTCTTCAGGAGATAGAGCAGGGTTCTCATATCGATGAGCATGGCATCGCCGCGATCACGCTGGCTGATTTCACGTTCTAACTCCACATACCAGGAAGGAGGCATGAGAACGGAGCGGAAGCAAAGGAAATTCGGCGTTTCCGGCGAGAATTTGCTCACGGCGATAGCCGCGGCTTTCGACGCTTCTTCCCGGGGCAGATCGCCATGGTACTCCATATAGGGAACCCCCTCATAGAGTCCCGGGTCTGCGGGAAGCCGATGAAATACCAGGCCGCCGGGTGCAATTTTTGTAAACGCTTTCCAGCCTTCTTCGGTCATGTTCGGGCAATTTCCGTCCAGAACAAAGCCCACGATGGAGAGATCCCACTGCTCCATGTAGCGCCGCGAGTGCTCTTCCCAGAGGTGCATGGCGCCGGGCAACCCGGAATGGCGGCGCGGTTCGGAGAGATTGCGCGGATTGACGTATCCCGCCCCGGAATCGCCGGCCACAAAGTGGTCGTTTTCCGTTCGGGAATCCCGCGCCCACTTCATTCCGTATCCAAAGCGCTGGCAGAGGTTTGGGTTAAAGGCCCATGTGAGCGGTATTTTGCCGCGATCCGGATCGCGCCAGAAGACCGGGAGGTTCCAATAGAGCCACGCGGCGGCGTCGTAATCTCCGACGTAATGCGCATAGTAATTCCGCGGAACGATCTTTCCTTCCGAGTCCAGGATGCCGCGCTCGCGCAATTCCTCCTCGCTTGGAGGAGGGTTTTGCGGAATCCTGTCCGGAAGAGGGAAATGCATGAAGAATGACGCGTTCGCCATGGAGGCGTAGGACAGCGCATCCGCATCCAGATAGGCGTTAAAGCTGGTCAGGATTTCCGTGCATTTCCACTCGGCGGGCACCGCGTCGTATTGGCTGCCTGCGGACCATCCCTCCTTATGGCAGTTCGTATATTTGTAGGCCCAGGGGACGTAGCCGGCGACGTGGATCAATTCCTTCCCGCCGAGTTGGTCATTCGCGGCGTAGAGAATCTTTTTCAGCGTCTCCACGTCGGTGCCGGGTTTCTGGCCGGGTTCATCGACAGGAGCTTCATCTTCCCAGACGTTCAGGTCGAAGAAGAAGCCGCCCTTGGCGATGATATAGTCATGGTTGGTGAGGGTGTGGTTCACCGGCCAATCGGCGAAGGCGCACTGAATCCAAAAGGCGTCGATATAATAGCCCATGGTTCGCGGATTCGTTTTGCCGGTCTTGAGATAGCGCTCAACGAGCCAGAGATAAGCGTCGTTCTTCGGGCTGACGGTTGAGGGGACATCCGTGCCCGGGATGCTTCCCTGGCCGGTGAAGAGCGGGCCGCCGTCCTCCGCCATCAGGTAGACGGCATTTTCGAGCCTTCCTGCGTCCTTAAGCCTTGTATATAATGAGCCGCTGGTTTCATCGAAACGGAGACAAAGGCGCTTTTCCGCACCCGCAATCGTCGAGGCGAGATTGGAAGTCGCCGGGATGCGCTCGTCGTAAACCACGAATCCTTCAAAGGCCTTGCCGAATCGCCCGAGCAACTCCTCGATTCCGCCCCGGAGGAATTCCACTTGGCGATCCTCCATCCAGGCGCCCTGATCCGTCATTTGTTCGAGCCAGAAGTCGTCTACACAGGGATTCAGGCGAAGGTAGAGCCTCGCTTGATCCCGATTGACCAGCCCCTGCAGGGACGAAGCCAGGTGGCATTCATCCCAGAGAAACCGGACCGATTCCTTGTTTCTCAAATCCGTTTGCTTGTGCTTTTCCGACAGATCGTAAACGTATATCGGTTCGCTCATAGCATTTCGATCTTTCAAGCCGCTTGCCTGGACGAATAGAGAACGGGCCAGTATTCCCCACGGAAATAGTTGCCGTCTTTACCGCCCATGCGCCGCATCAGCTCGGCGTTCATGTGGTTGTCGTTGTCGGACCCCGCCACGTAATAGGCGTTTTTCGGCATGAGATGAAGGACGAGGGAGCGGCGCGGACGGCGCGTCAAATTCGGGCCGCTGCCATGAATAGTCAGGCAATGATGAAAACTGACTTCGCCGGCCTTCAGGGTCAAAGGCTCGGTTTTGAATTCCTTGCCGGTTTTCTCTTCGATGCTCTTTTTCAGCTTTTCCATGTCCTGCTCAAAGAAATTCCCCTCGAGCAGTCCCCAGGTATGGCTGCCGGGAACCACCTGCATGCAACCGTTGTGGAGCGTCACGTCATCGAAAGCCACCCAGGCTGTCAGCAGATTATCCGTGGTGCATTGCCAGTAGTTGCGGTCCTGGTGCCAGCCGACGTTTCCGCCCGCGCCGGAGGCGGCATCGCCCAGGCCCGGTTTGTAGAGGAGCTGGTCGTGCCAGAGGCGGATTTCGTCCGTCCGGGCGAGGCGGGCGGCCATGGCTCCGATCGTCTCGTTGGTGGCCAGTTCCTTGATGGTATTATTGGCCCAGTGGGCATTGTCCATCTTGCGGATGGCGTAAGGGTTTTCAGGGAGGCGCCACGGCCCGCCCCAGGGCTCCTTGCCCGTTTCAAATTCGGCGGCCCACAGCCGATACATGGCATTGCGCAGGCGCTCGAGAAAGTCGTCATCCAGGACTTTACTGGATTTCCAGTAACCATTCTGTTCCCAGAACTTCACATCCTCTTCGGTGGGAAGAAGCTGCTCGTTGATCATGCAGTTGCTCCTTTTGTTCGTCGGCATCAGCAAAAATTGGTTTTTCAGTACCCAGTCCAGCGGGGAACCAGTATGGGGTCTGATACAAGCCAGGAGTGGAAACGTAAAGTCATTTCCGCATGTTAATCGTTTTCAGAGGGCATGGGTTCCGCGCGGAAAAGCGCGGCCAAGCGCTGGAACGCACTGAACAAAGAACTCGGCTGCTTTTCGGTCCTGGTGTGCGTAAGAAAGCCGGTATCGGCCAAAGGCGCCGCCGCCCAACGCGTAGATACCAAGAGCGCCGCCTCCCACAGAAACGAGTCCGAGGGCCGCGCCGCCCAAGGCGACCAGGCCCACGGCTCCCCCACCAATCGCGACGATCCCGATCGCCCCGCCCCCATAGGCAAAAACACCGATGCTCATTCCGCCGATGGCGATCCCGCCAATGGCCAGTCCGCCAATCGCAACGAGACCAATCGCCGTCGGACCGAAGGCAAACCATCCACTGACCATGCGCTCAGGCGCCATTTTGGACAATCCCCCCAATTGTAAACCAATGGCAAGCAGGAGCATTGGCAGAAAGACCACCGCGAACCGACTGAGCAAGATGCGCCGGAACTCCGCTGGATCGAATGCCTTCGAATCACTTTCCACGTCGACCTCCTGAAATACGGGCCCCTTGGTCCAATCGATGATCCAGAGGGGGTGAGTATTCCGAGAGCCCTGCCAATTGCAAGAATCTCTTGAGCAAACCGGCGTTGTGACTTGCAGAGAGCTGAGTTGCCGCCTACCCTGTGGGCTCAATGGCCACAATAAAGTTTTGCCGGGTGTTGTCCACCGGTCACTTTTCCGCTTTTTCCGGGAAATCTGCCTTTGATACCGGTTTCATTTGCCCGCAGCCCGCTCAATCCTCCAGCATGGATACCATGCACTCTACTGTCCAAATTCCAATCCCGGGAGCACCCTGATGAGAGAGTATTTTCCCGACGTCAAAAAGGTCCCCTACGAGGGGCCCGGTTCCGACAATCCCCTCGCCTTCAAGCACTACAACGCCAAGGAAAAGATCGCCGGGAAGACGATGGAGGACCATCTCCGCTTTGCTGTCTGCTACTGGCATACCTTCAAGAATCTGGGGCCGGATCCCTTTGGCGGGCCGACCATGATCCGCGAATACAACAAGTTTGACGACCCCATGAAAGTCGCCGAAGAAACGATGTACGCGGCCTTCGAATTCTTCCAGAAACTCGGAGTGAAGTTCTGGTGCTTTCACGATCGCGACATCGCCCCGGAAGCGGACAATCTGAAGGAGACCAATCGACGGCTGGACCATATTGTCTCCATCGCCAAGAAGCTCCAGAAGGAAGCGGGAATGAAGCTGCTCTGGGGGACAACAAACGCCTTCAGCAACCGGCGATTTCTCGCGGGCGCCGCGACCAATCCCTCCCCCGCCGTATTCGCCTATTACGCCAGCCAGGTAAAAAAAGCCATGGAGCTGACCAAGGAATTGGACGGCGAGGGCTATGTCTTCTGGGGCGGCCGGGAAGGCTACGAAACGCTGCTCAATACCGACATGAAGCGCGAGCTGGATCACCTCGGGCGCTTCTTTCACATGGTCGTGGACTATAAGAAGGAAATCGGCTTCAAAGGCGGGATGTATATCGAGCCAAAGCCGAAAGAACCGACGAAGCATCAATACGATTTTGACAGCGCGGCGGTGCATGCCTTCCTGCGCAAGAACGGCCTCCTCGATCATTTCAAGATCAACGTGGAAGCGAACCATGCCACTCTGGCGGCGCACACCTTCCAGCACGAACTGGAATATGCCATCGCCCACGATCTGTTTGGCTCCATCGACGCGAACCGCGGCGACCTCCTGTTAGGGTGGGATACGGATCAGTTCCCGACCGATCTCTACGATACGGCGCTGGCGATGTATACGGTGCTGAAAGGTGGCGGCTTCAAGACCGGCGGGTTAAACTTCGACGCCAAACTTCGTCGCCAGTCCATCGATCCCATCGATCTCTTTCACGCGCACATCGGCGGCATGGATGCCTTTGCGCGCGGACTGAAGATCGCCGTGGAAATGCGCAAAGACAGGAAGCTGGAGAAGTTCGTCAAACAGCGCTATGCGGGATGGGACAAAGGAATCGGCAAAGAGATCGAGCAGGGCAAAGTCGGCCTGAAGGAACTTGAGGAATATACGATCAAGAACGGCGAGCCAGCGGTGCAGAGCGGCCGCCAGGAAATGCTCGAAAACTGGATCAACGACTCCATTCACTAATCCAGGACAACCCAGGAAACAGCAAAGCGGGAGCGGCAATCGCCGCTTCCGCTTTGCGTTGCGGACGGCCCTGCTCAGCCGTGGCGCAAATCCAGGTCGAGTTGGTTTTCAATCAGCTGGCCCGGCTCGATGAAATCGAGCGTGCCCGCATCGCGTTCGGCCTTTCGCCCGCCCACTCCGCCATTGGAGGGCTCGATGCCTAGAACGTGCGTCCCGGCTCCCGGCATCTTCCACTGAACGAGGCTGGGCAGGGAATCGACGCTCCAGGAAAGCCGCGCCTCCACGGGAGAAGGGTTCCCCGCGATGGGAAAATCGGGATTCCGGATGGCGACGGTTGCCATCTCGCGGCCCTTTTCTTTACGAGTTTCAAAACGCGAATGGTAATAAACGCGTTCCTCATAGCCGGCATCGGGAGCCTGCCAGCGGTCGTAGCCTTCCACCGGCGTTTCTGGCTCCCGTGGCGCCACATGCGAAGAAGGAAACTTCAATTCCGCCGACTCGGAAATCAGGGGGAATCCGAAATTGAAGTGATAGAGGATCATATACGGCGAGGATTCGAAACCGGCATTGCGAATCCGGTCCTGTATATGCAGCCGGTTCTGGCCGCCAAAAGCCGTGATGAGACGCTTGACCTCAATGTTTTCGCCGAAGATGCGGCTTTCACGCAGGACGCCAGAGACAGCCAGGGTATAGACCTGCTCTGTTTCATCCCACACGCCGGACGCGTTCACCTGGTCCGCGGCCAGGTGGTGGGCCCGGCCGTGGAGGCCCAGCTTTTCACCTCTCTCTTCACAAGGGGATCCAACCTGGGTATAGCCGCAAGTCATGAGGAGCCCACCGGCGGCCGTGCGCAGCCAATCAATCCCCTCATAACGAAAATAAGACGGATGAACGGCTCCGTTGGGCGATAGCCAGGTGAAGGGCGTGCCCGCGAATTCGGCCAGGCCGATGTCCATCCCGCGATCAGGAGAGAGAAGAAAGCGCAAGCCGCCCCCTGTCCGGACCTCTACCATGCGAAGGCCGCGTTCCGGGCCATCTTCGAGCGTATATCGCTTCAGCCCGCCATATTGTTCCATGCGCCCGGTGCGGGCTTCCAGTTCGCGCCGGGACCAATCGTTTCCGTAAACATCCATGGGGCGCCGCTTCCTTCCCGTTCCGGTCGACGGACCTTATTTCGCCGGGGCTTTGCTGCGCCGGGTGGTTTTGCGGGACGTCGCCGCCTTTGCTTTCGATGGCTTGCGCGTGGTCTTTTTGGCCGTTGCCTTGCGCGCTGTGTTGCGCTTCGCCGCATCTTCCTCGATTTCCGGGATTCGTTTGATCCGCGGGTCCGAGAAGACATCGTGCTCGTCGGTGCTGGTGCTCGAGAATTCCGAAACGATGGCCCCGGAAGGCCCCGCCTGGAACCAATGGTTCGTATTTGGCGGGATGGTATACTGTTCGCCCGGCTTCAGCTCGATTTCGTTCCAGACTGTATAGACACCGTCCTTGGGCGGCTTGGCTTTCGGCTTTTTTGTCTTTGGTCCGTCGACATAGAGATAGACGCGGCCCTTGCGCACACGAAAGGTTTCCATCTTGCCCGGGTTGGTCTTGCCAATCGGCGGGTGGCGGTGCTCGGGACAGGTCTGGCGCGGGAACATGACCAGTTCCTTCGCGCAATACCGGTCGTTGTTTTCGTAAACGATCAGTTCGAGGCCGGTCTTTTCCAATTCGTCGAGGCCGAAATCGGCGATCTCGATGTTCTCTTTCTCTTCCCTGGTCAGCGCAATGCCCGCCTCGCGAAGCTGCTTCGCGGCACGCGCCTGGGCTTTTTTCATTTCACTTCGCTTCATAGTTCGCTCTCCTTTGGGAGAAAAGTTTCACGCCTTGCTGGAAAGAAGGCTGTCGTGAGGCCCCTGCCAGACTTGATTCTGCTGGTTCCAGGTCCATCCGTCTCGTTCGAGAGACAAATCGTGTTTCTTCCAACCTGCGTCCATGCGGCGGCGGATTTCTTTGCGGCTCCGCAGGCCGCCGGTCGCGTCCGGCGCCTCGCAGGCACACGCCCCAACGGCCGTGGCAAAAGACAAGGCGCTTTCCGGCCGGGAACCGCAGGCCAACTCGGCCAGAAGCCCTGAGATCGTGGTGTCGCCCGATCCGGTTGATCCAACGACGTCCACTTGGAAACAGGGGGAGATCAGTTCCCGGCCGGTCCATTCCGTGGCCAGGCAGCCGCATTTTTCTTCGAGTTTCTTCAAGCGCCCGGTTTCGCTGGTCGAGCGAAGGTATATCCCATTGTCTCCCAGCTTGATGACGGCCACCGCCGCTCCGGCCTCGAGGATCCAGCTTGAGATGCGGTCGAGGGCCTGAATGGTGAGAGGTTCATCCGCCAAGCCCAGCATATAGGCGATTTCTTCGAAACTGGGGACGAAGAGATCGGTCAGCGGGAGCGCCCGGCGCAGGATCGCCTGCCAGTCCGCCCGCCCCGAGGGGGCGTCGGGATCGGGCAGAGCCATGTCGATGGAAGTAACCAGCCCATCCGCGGCGCGAAGAATCTTCTCCAGTTCTACGCCATTATCCTCATAGAGACGCTTCATCAGCGGTGGATAACCGAAATGAAAAACGCATGCGCCCTTCTTGTCCAGACGATCCAGGTCGGCGGCGCTATACGTGTCATTGGCCCCGGGATGATGCATGAAGGCGCGGTCGATTCCGGGCGGGCTGACGACGACGGTGTAGGAGGTGCGGCTGGCCTCGTCGACAACCATGTTGTGCGACATGCCGTCCAGAGTCTGATCAAGGAGGGACCGCAGGACATGCCCAAGAGGGTCAGCGCCCACCTTGCCCATGAGCCGCACGGGCAAGCCCAGCTTATACAGACCGAGACCGGTATTCGCAACGGCGCCGCCGGTGGATGTTGTGATCGGGCCGACGCTCAAAAGCTTGCCGGGAGACAACAGTTCGCCCATGGATTCCTTGCCGGGCGGAATCTCCGGAATCAAGTCCACACAGATGTGCCCCGCAACGATGATGTCGCCCTTTGGCTCTGGCACTGGCTTTTGCGATGTCATGCGCTGACGATCAATCCTGGTGAAGAATCTTTCTCACGTTCACGTAAAGACCATATCAATACACCATCCAGTTTCCGCTCTCGATTTCCGGACTTTGCCGCCCAAGGACATCGATCTCCTTGATAATTGGCGCCACGAAAGCCGGCCCGAGCCCGTCCTTGTCTTTTTCCGGATCGTCCAATGGCGACCATCGGTCGCGGAAATCGCCGGAGAGCGAGGAACTGCAAAACATGAACACATCCAGCGTCTCGACGTAGCGCGCCGCGAACCCATTCCCTTCTTCCGGAAGCCAGCGCACCAGCGAGACAGCCTTCGAGCCGCCGCTTTTCTGTTCGTAGTTGCCGGTGTTCAACTCCGTTGCGGCCGGCTCTCCATTGATCCAGATATCATTTGACTGGAAGGCGCGGTTGCCGCCATCGCCATTGTGCCCGGCGAAGATGCGCACCTCTTCGATGTCCATCGGTTGAGGAAATGTATAGCGCACGCGGAGCGCAGGGCTCTCGTAGTCCGCCAGCACGAGCGTCACGCCGTTGGAGTCAAACAATCCATTTGAAAGTTTCGCCACGGACCCGGCGTTGGCGGGATGAAAGCCGCCGGAAATGATCTGGCCCGTCATGCTCTCGATCAAATCGCTGCCGGATACTTGATAGGTCAAATCGGCATCAGTGTTTCCTTCCCAAACGGGAGGGTTCTGCCCCGTGTCCGGTGTCGGATCGGAAGGAACCGGGCCGGTTGGCGTCAGGCCGAGATATTCGTCGTAAGCGGGCTTTTGGCGCGACAGATCCTGCGTATAGAGCCCCCATTTGTCGACCGCGCTGAAATCCTTGTAATAGAACCAGAAGTATTTCTCTACGTACGGCGGATCATTTGGGTTTTCCGGGTCCGTGAGGGTGTCGACCAGTTCGAAGGATTCGCGGAGATAGAAGGCCTGCGCCTGCTCGGAAACGTAGTAGCTGCTCCAGCCCATCTCGGTCAGCCAGACTTTCTTGTCTGAATCGCCGAAATCATTCATGACGGCCTTGATCTCGTTGTTCAGAACGGTGGCAAGGCCGGGGTTGGGATTTGTAAAGACTTCAGGATAGGGATGCGCGGCGACGACGTCGAATGGATAGTGCCCGTTGCCCTGGAAATAATCGGCCATGTCCTGGGTTTGATAGACGTCCTCCAGGTAGTTCTCCGCATATTCGAACCCTTTGGGCGAGATTCCGCCAAAGACCACCGTCGCATCGGGATCAATGGCCTTGATGGCGTCGTAACTCTGGATCAGCAGCTTGGCGTAGGGTTCGGGATCGATGCGCACATTGAATTCCGGAAGCGCGATGTCCGGCTCGTTCCAGATTTCCCAGTGCTTGATGGGATATTGCCGGTCGTGAAAATGGGTAACGATTTCCTGGACCCGTGTGGTGAAGCGGTCGCGAAACTCCTGCGTCGCCCATTCATCCCGGGATTCCCAATCGATGGAGGCATAATCGATGAGCCCGAGCAGAGGGATTCCGCGCTCGCCCGCGGTATCCGCAAGGTAATCATAGGCTGGGTAGCGAATCGAATTGGTGGCGTCACCCTCGCCAATGAACTCCACCCGGAGCATCGACGGGTTAAGGTAATCGATATCGTTCGCCACGGAGGTCGAAAGCTGGATACCGGATTCGGGGAAATACATGGGCGCAGCAAGGGCTTTCATATCGGGCCGCTGGAGGTCACAAAAAGCCGGTCCGGCCGCAAGAAGGACGAACAGTATGGCGATGATCGGCCCGCTGATCGGGTGCTCCCTCGTAAACGCTGTCAACAATGGAACGCGCACCTCCATAAATCGGAGAAGGAAAAGATAGCATTATCCGTCTCCAAGCCTGCTTGGGAGGAACCGTAAGAATAGACTTTGGAAAGTTCAATTCCTTTTCGACCTTGCCCGCCCGTTTATCTGGCGGTCCAAGCGGCTTTTTCCTTGCACTGAGCTTTTTCAGTCCCAGGTTTAGTCGCCATCAGAAAGCGCCGGTCTTTCACCGGTCTTTCGAAATCTTTCTTTGAAAGCAACCGCTTACAGCCGCCGCGCTTTGACTTAGTGCTTAAGGACATCTTCATGACCGACACGACAAAGACCCGCAGAGTCCACTACGTTCTCTCCACCCACTGGGACCGCGAATGGTACGAGTCTTTTCAGTATTATCGATTCCGATTGGTTCAGTTGCTGGATCGAGTGCTCGACGGCCTGGAAGAGGGCCGGCTGAAGGGTCCGTTCCAGACCGACGGCCAGTCGATTATCCTGGAAGATTATCTCGACATCCGGCCCGAGCGCCGCGAGCAGATCGAACGCTTTGCGCGCGAGGGCAAGCTGGTCATTGGCCCGTGGTATATCCTGCCGGACGAGTTTATTGTCTCCGGCGAATCCCACCTGAGGAACATCCGGCTGGGACGGGAAATCGCCCGCTCCTTCGGCACCGAACCCTCCAATGCCGGATTTGCCTGCGACCTGTTCGGCCATATCAGCCAGCTGCCCCAGATCTTCGCCGGGTTCTCGCTGAAGGCGGGGTTTGCCTGGCGCGGGATCAACCTGACGGATACGCGGGCGTTTATCTGGACCGGGGCCGACGGCACCGAGATGCCGACCTATAAGTTTCCCGGCCAGGGCTACGCGGATTTTTCCTTTAAGGTGCGCGAGTCCAACCAGCCCGACAAACCCTTCGATGCGAAAGAGAAGGCGGAGAACCTGGACCGCTATCTGGAAAAGGAAGCGGCAGACACGGAAATCGGGCCGATCCTGTTCTTCGACGGCCTGGACCACCAGGAGTGGGACGAGCCATTCTACAAGGTGATCGAGGAGCGTTTCGACAAGGAGGTGGGCGGCTATCAATATATCCACTCCTCCCTGGATCAGTTTATCGACGAGTTCCTTTCGGAAGCGGATCAAATCACGCCGCGCCTGGAGGGCGAGCTGCGCGAAGTGGGCCGCGATCCCAAGCAAAGCGGCCACGTGATTCCCGGTGTGATTTCCAGCCGCGTGTGGATCAAGCTGTGGAATTCCGACTGCGAGACGAAGCTGCTTCACTGGGCCGAGCCGCTCTGTGCCTATGCCCATCGCCAGACGGGGATCGAAGACCGGCACGGGTTCTTCGATCTGGCGTGGCGCTATCTGATCAAGAATCACCCGCACGATTCGATCTGCGGATGCAGCATCGACCAGGTGCATGAGGACATGAAGTTCCGCTTCAGCCAGTGCGAGCAGATCGCCGACCGGCTGAAGGCCGACGCCATGCGCAAGCTCGGCGCGAACATCGAAGGCGATGTCGGCGAGGATGAAGTGCGTGTCGTCGTGTTCAATCCCCTGTCCGAACGATTCCAGGGCGTGGCGGATCTGAACCTGGACATCCCGGAGGATTATCCCGAGTTCCGCGAGTATTTCGGCTACGAGCCCAAGCCGGCCTTCAAGATTTTCGACACGGACGGCAATGAAATCCCTTATCAGCGCGACCGCCAGGCCATGGGCCGCATGCGCCTGCGCGTTTACGACGACCGCTCCTCGCCCTTCTTCCCCGTGAACGAGGTAGCCGTGAGCATCGATCTGGATATCCCGGCCCAGGGCTATACGACGCTGGTCATCCGCCCGGGAGAAAAGGGCCAGGTCGTGCGCTATCCCCAGGACACCGGACTCGCCACGGGGCCGCGCACGATGGAAAACGAGACGTTGTCGGTGCGCATTGAAAATAACGGCACCTTGACCCTGACGGACAAGCGCAACGGCGAGGTCTATACGGACCTGCTGACCTTCGAGGATAAGGCCGATATCGGCGACGGTTGGTTCCACGGCCTCGTTGTGAACGACGAAATCCACATGTCATCCGCCTGCCATGCAGACATTGCACTGCTCGACAACGGCCCGCGCCTGTCGCGTTTCCGCGTGCGGACGACCATGCGCCTGCCCGCCGGATTTGATTTTCAGAACATGCTGCGCACGGAGGAACGGCGCGAGTTCACTATCGACACGGTCCTGACGCTCCGTAAGGGAGCGGACCATCTGGAAGCTGAAACGCGTATAGACAATAACGTAAAGAACCACCGCCTCCGCGTTCTCTTCCCAACGCGCGCCGAGGCGGATCACTACGAAACGGACACCCCCTTCGACGCGATCCGCCGCCCTGTGAAACTGCGCGAGGACAACCATCTGTATTTCGAACTGGATACGGAGCCGCGCCCGATGCGGAGCTGGGTGGCCGTGGCCGACGGGCGTCGCGGCATGGCCATTGTCAGTTCGGGACAGTTGGAAAGCTGCGTGTCCGATCTGGAGGAGCGGCCCATCGCCCTGACCCTTTTCCGCGCCACGGGCCGCACGGTGGGCACCAACGGCGAGCCCGGCGGGCAGTTGCAGCAGGAGCTGGCGTTCCGCTATCACATCCGCCCGCTCGCCGGCGGGATCGACCGGCCGTCGCTTTTCCGCCACGGCGTGCGCCTCGCCGCGGGGCTGGGGTCGATTCAACTGCGGCGCCCGGACCAGCTTCTCCACCGGCGCGGCGCATCACTTCCCCACGAGGCGGCCTATCTCGAACTCGATGGCCCGGCGATCCTGACCAGTTCGCGCGACGTCGGCGATGCGTTCGAAGTCCGCGTGTTCAATCCGCTGGAAGAAACAACCGAATCGACGCTCAAGCTCAACAGCCTGGCGCCGTATTTTACCAGTGCCGTGCCCGTCGATTTTGAAAGCAAGGAAATGGGCGGCAAGGTGGCGCTTCAAAACGGCGAGATCGCCATCACCCTCGGCGCCAAAAAAATCCAGACGCTCCGCCTGACGTGAGAGACAGTCAGGGCCAGGAGCGAATCCCGGCCCTTTTCTTCTCACTTGAGCCCCCTCACTCCGTCTTCAGCGCATCGTATCCGTTGAATTCGTTCTGCGCTTTGACGATGCCGCGTTTGACGACGTCTTCGACGGCGTCGGCTCCGATTTCGGCCATGTGGCGGGCGAGGTCGAGGGCGTCGCCGCGGAGCTTGGCCAGCACGTAAGCCGCCAGGTCGCCCTTCCAGTCTTCCGGTTCACAGCCAATGCGCACGCGGGGGAACTTGTCGGTGCCCAGGTGGCGGATGATGCTTTTCAGGCCGTTGTGGCCGCCGGCGCTGCCGCCCGGACGAAGCCTTACTTTGCCCCAGGGCAGGGCCACGTCGTCGCTGACCACCAGGACGTTTGACTCGGGAATCTTATAGTATCGCGCGAGGGGGCCGAGAGCTTCGCCGCTGACGTTCATAAAGGTTGTCGGCATGGCGAGCATCACATCCTCGCCGGCGATCTGGCCGCGGGCGATTTCCGCCTTGGCGCGATTGGACGCGGTCCAGCGCATGCCATGGCGCCGGGCCAGCAGCCGCGCCACATCGAACCCGAGATTGTGCGCCGTTTCCTCGTATCGCGACCCGGGATTGCCGAGCCCCGCAATGATCCACATGATGTCCGGTCTCTTCTCCTCGGCCGGGTCGCGGGGCTGCGCGGCCCCTTTGCGTTTCTTAAAGCGTGTCAGCCAAGGAATGAAACTCATGAGAAAGTCTCGCGTTTTCCTCCCGGCTTCGGGTATCCCTCTCCGGGCAAGGGGGAACGTGCCCGATGGACCAGGACGATGTCCAGCAGCGATTGAGCGAACAAATCCGCGACGAAGCGCCGGAGCAGGAGCGCCTGCGCGAGGGTGCCGTGGAGATTGTGCGCACGCTGGGGAAGAAAGGCCATCGCGCCTATTTCGTCGGCGGATGCGTGCGCGATGAATTGCTGGGGCTGCCGCTGAAAGATATCGACATCGCGACCGACGCGCGGCCGGAAACGATCCGGGAGTTGTTCCCCGGCAGCCGCTTCGTCGGCGCCAAGTTCGGCGTGGCGCTCGTGCGGCGGAATGATCTCGCCTATGAAGTGGCGACGTTTCGAAAGGACGGGCGCTATCTCGATCATCGGCGGCCGTCCTTTGTCACCCATGGCAGCTTCGAGGAAGACGCCCGGCGGCGCGATTTTACGATCAACGCGCTTTTCGAGGATCCTCTCAGCGGCGAAATTCACGACCCCACGGGAGGCCGGGCCGACCTGGAGCGCGGCGTGATCCGCTGTGTCGGCGATCCGGAGAAACGTTTCAACGAGGACGCGCTGCGGCTGCTGCGCGCCGTGCGGTTTGCCTCGCGCTTTCAATTCGATATCGAGCCGGACACGTTCGAGGCCATGCGCGAGCTGGCGCACACGATCGAGTATATCAGCCCGGAACGCCAGCGCGATGAGCTGACCGGCATTTTGAAGACGCCCCAGCCATCGGTGGGCCTGCGGCTGATGGATCGCGCGCGCCTGCTTCGGTGGCTGCTGCCGGAGATCGAGGCGATGAAGGGCATCGAGCAGGGAAAAACGTGGCACCCCGAGGGGGACGTCTTCCAGCATACGATGCAGGTGATGGACCACATCGAGCCCCGCACCACAGTCAACGTGTGGGCCGCGCTGCTCCACGATGTTGGCAAACCGCCGACCTACCAGCGCGACGAAACGGGGCACATTACCTTCTATGACCATCAATACGTCGGCGCGAAGATGGCCGAAGAGATCATGACGCGGCTGCGTTTCTCTCGCGCTGAGAGAGACGCCGTGGCCAGCGTTGTGCGCCGCCACATGATGTTCAAGGACGTGACGCATATGCGCCCTGCGAGGCTGAGGCGTTTCATCAGCGCCCCCACAATCGAGAACGACCTGGCGGTGCATCGCGCCGATTGCCTGGGTTCGCGCGGGTGGCTGGAAAAATATCACTTTGTGAAAGAGAAGAAAGAGGAGCTGGAGCAGCGCCGCGAACCCGCCGTGCCGCCGCCGCTGATCACGGGGCACGACCTGATGGAGCTCGGCATGCCGCAAGGGCCGGAGATTGGCAGGATGCTGAGAGCCGTACAGGAATTGCAGCTTGAGGGGGAACTGAAGAGCCGCGAGGAAGCGCTGGAGTGGGTCCGGAGAAACTCCGGTTTTGACAATATGAGGGAATGAGTGAATGAGAGGGAGGAATTGGGCCACAGATCATCCGGATTGGGACGGGTTGTTGGCTCCCCCCTTCATCTTAATCCCGATCGTGATCGTAACCGGGCTTTCATCTTGTCTATACGATTCGAAAAACAAGGATTAGGATCAGGGTCAAGAGCAGGAGCAGGAGCAGGATGTGGGACTTCGCCTGCTCCTTTATTCCTTTCTATCCGTGGCATTCGCGGCCAGAACACACGACCTCATTATCTCATTCTCTCATTTTAAAAATCGTATTTGCGCCGAAGCGTGGCTTCGGCAGAC
>CAYFUR010000015.1:0-2223 GCA_964346275.1 uncultured Candidatus Sumerlaeota bacterium | reverse complement strand
TCTCATTCTCTCATTTTAAAAATCGTATTTGCGCCGAAGCGTGGCTTCGGCAGACCAGGGCGCAAGCATGGCTTGCGCAGTCCAGAGGGGAAGCCGTTCTGTATAGACGGATTCGCACTCGAACCATGGTCGAGCGCCCCGGATTGGGTTCGAGTCCAACGCCCGGCACTCAGCTCGCCACCACTCCCCCGCCTGCCCGTTGATCAATCGGCTTGATCGCTGGAGGGGAGTCTGCATGCTGGTCAGAATCATTTCCCGGGAGGTTGATTCCCGCCTTGCGATTCGAAACAAAAGCCATCCGCCTGGGGCACGAGCCCGACCCCAAAACGCGCGCCGTCATCCCCCCGATCCATCTCGGGGTCACTTATCAGTTTAACGAGGTCGGCATCGAGCCCGAGTTCGATTACTCCCGCGCCAACAACCCAACGCGCGCCTTGCTGGAACGCACCCTCGCCGGGCTGGAGAACACGCGCTTTGGGGTCTGTTTTGCCTCGGGAATGGCCGCGACTGATGGGATTCTTTCGCCGCTCCTGCCCGGCGACGAGGTGGTGGCCGCGCGCAATATCTACGGCGGCACCTGGCGGCTGTTCGAGTCCGTCTACCGCCCGCGCGGCGTCAACATCGTCTATGTCGACGGAGACGATCCGGCGGACTGGAAGAAGGCGATCACCGGCAAGACGCGGATGCTCTGGCTGGAAACGCCCACCAACCCCCAACTCCAAATCTTTGATATCTCGGCTTTCGCTGCCATCGCCCACGAGGCGGGCCTTCCCCTGGTGGTCGACAACACCTTCGCCTCGCCCTATTTCCAGCGCCCGGCCGAGTTTGGCGCCGATATCGTCCTGCAAAGCACGACCAAGTTCCTCTCCGGCCACCACGACGTGATGGGCGGGGCGGTGATGACCAACAGCGAAGAGTGGTATGAGAAGCTGCGCTTTTATCAGAACACGGCGGGCGGGGTGCCCTCGTCCTTTGACTGCTACCTGATCCAGCGCGGGCTGAAGACCCTGGCGCTGCGCATGCGCCAGCACAACGAGACAGCACAGGCCGTGGCGGAATTCCTCTCGGATCATCCCGCAGTGGAGAAGACGCTCTATCCCGGGCTGCCGGATTCGCCGGGGCACGAGCTGGCCAAGCGCCAGATGAGCGGCTTTGGCGGCATGGTCACCGCCTTTTTGAAGGGAACGGAACGCGATGTGAAGAACTTCACGGAAAGACTGAGGATTTTCCACTTCGCTGAAAGCCTTGGCGGGGCGGAATCGCTCATGTGCCATCCGACGACCATGAGCCATGCCGTTCTGACCGAGGAAGAGCGCCGGGCCGCGGGGATCACCTACCAGATGATCCGCGTCTCCGTGGGCCTCGAGCACCCCGAGGACCTCGTCGAAGACCTGAGACAAGCGCTCCAAAATAATTAATGCCAGGGGTTTGCCCGGGTTTGCACAAAGATTTTTCCGCAGCAAGCCATGGCTTTTTCGTTGCAGTTTCGCAACAGACTCGTAAAGTTTCTTTCCAACTTCATTCCCCCAAAGCAGGAGAAAGCACATGCAGAAGAAAGTTTTGAAAGGTTTCACCCTCATCGAGCTGCTCATCGTGGTAGCCATCATCGCCATTCTCGCGGCCATCGCCGTCCCCAACTTCCTGGAGGCGCAGACCCGGTCCAAGGTGTCGCGTTCTCGCGCTGACATGCGGTCGGTGGTCACGGGCCTCGAATCCTACTTTGTCGACAATAACAAGTATCCCCCCATGTCCGACAAAAACCCGGCCTCGACTTGGGATCTTTTCCAGGACATCGGAACCGGAGGGGACGATCACGCCCGCACCCCGAGCTACATCACCACTCCAATCGCTTACATCACATCGCTTCCCTTTGATCCCTTCATTCCCGAATCAACCTTGAGCGGACCCGACTATGTGAAGGAAATCGGCAAGCGTTACGCCTACTTCAACTGGCAGCAGTTTCTCGACTTTTCAAACAGCCAAAGCTTTCAGGATCGGGCCACGGATTCGGGCGGCTGGCTCATCTACGGCTATGGACCCGACAAGGATCCTTTCAACGGTGCTGCGAATGCAGTTTATATTAACTATGATCCGACGAATGGCACCATCTCCACGGGCAATCTCTTCCGCACCCAGCGCACCACGGACACTTATCAGGACGTCACGCCGTAACGCGGAATACAACAAACTGGCAGAGAAGCCGCGGCCTTCCTGGCCGCGGCT
>CAYFUR010000014.1:24275-50034 GCA_964346275.1 uncultured Candidatus Sumerlaeota bacterium | reverse complement strand
TCGTCCGGCGACGCAAATACCTGCTGGAGTAGTCCATGCCCACGATTAATCAGTTGATTCGAAAGGGACGCAAGCGCATCCCGAAGAAGAATAAGGTGCCCGCGCTGCAGGCCTGCCCTCAGAAGCGCGGCGTGTGCGTTCGCGTGTCCACGATGACCCCTAAGAAGCCGAACTCGGCGCTGCGCAAGATCGCGCGTGTTCGCTTGACCAATGGTTATGAAGTGACCGCCTATATTCCGGGGGAAGGCCACAACCTGCAGGAGCACTCGATCGTGCTGCTGCGCGGTGGCCGTGTGAAGGATTTGCCCGGCGTGCGTTACCACATTGTGCGTGGTGCGCGCAAAGGGGACACCCAGGGCGTTGCGAACCGCAAGCAGCGCCGCTCGAAATACGGGACCAAGCGGCCCAAGTAAGTTTTTCCGCCCGGGGTGGAAGCACCTGTTGCACTCGCCTCGGCGCCCAGAGCATACTTTACCCAGACTTCAGCCGAACGGAAGGTTAGAAACGAATGGCGAAAAGAAAGAAGAAAGACGGTCGCAGCCGCAGTATGCGGAAAATGTCGCGCCGGCGGGTCCCGCCCGGCCGCGGAGTATTTCCCGACCAGCGGTTTAACAGCGCGATCGTTTCCAAGTTCATCAATAACTTGATGTGGGACGGCAAGAAGTCCGTCGCCGAGAAGATTTTCTACACCGCCATGGATACCATCGGCGAGAAAATCGAAGGCAAAGAGCCTCTCGAGGTTTTCCTTCAGGCCGTGGAAAATGTGAAGCCGGACCTGGAAGTGAAATCCCGCCGCGTTGGTGGTGCGAACTACCAAGTGCCCATCGAGGTGAAGCCGGCCCGCCAGCAGGCCCTCGCCATTCGCTGGCTCATCAGCTATACGCGCAACCGCAACGAGCGCGGCATGCACAAGCGGCTCGCCGGCGAATTGATGGATGCCTTTAACAACACGGGCGGCGCGGTGAAGAAGAAAGAAGACACCCACCGCATGGCCGAAGCGAACAAGGCCTTTGCCCATTATCGCTGGTAAAACTCCGGCACACAAAAGCAACGCTTGCCCCCCGCCCGTTCCGGGCGGGGGGCTTCTTATTCAAGGCCGGAAACGGGATTGAACCGTCGAGGCGCTTCGAGGGCTTTTCTTCATTCCTCGCCTTGTGCGGCAGGAACACCGGTGTCTTGCACCCACTCTTCCGAGTGGATTGGACTTCATTTGCCCCCGCCTGCAAAAATCGTCGGGTATTTTCGAGGATCCGCCTTCGCCCAGCAGGCTACGCGGTGCGCCCGATGGTAAAGAGGGCGAGGAGGAGGAAGATGACGAGGACGAGGACGAGGCGGACGCGCTATACGCCGACGCCGCGGGCCATGTATTCTTTGACGGCTTCGTGCTCGCATTCGCGGAATTCCTGGGCGGTTCCGGAAAAGACGATTTTGCCCCCGTCGAGAAGGTGCAGGCGGTCGCCCACGCGGAAGGCGTTCACGAGGTCATGGCTGACCACAATCATGGTGGCATCGGTGCGCTCGTTCACATCCACGATGATATCGTCGACGGTTTTGCTGATAGGGGGATCCAGGCCCGAGGTGGGCTCGTCGAAAAGCATGCAATCGGCTTCCTGAACAAGGGCGCGGGCGATAGCGGCGCGTTTTTGCTGGCCGCCGGAGAGAGTGGTGACGGATTGTTCCTCGCGCCCTTCGAGTCCCACCATTTCGAGCTTTTGGGCCACTTTGCGCATGGTTTTTTCGGGGTCGGTGCCGCGCACTTCGATGAGGGGAAGGGCCACGTTTTCGCCGACATTGAGAGAATGCAGCATCCCGCCATTTTGGAAGATCATGCCGAAACGCATACGGATTGGATAGAGTTCCGTTTCCTTCAGGCCGACGATGTTCTGGCCGTCGATGAGGATTTCCCCCTCGTCGGGCTGCAGGAGGCCCACCAGGTGTTTGAGCAGAACGCTCTTGCCCGTGCCCGAGCGCCCCATGATGACGCATCGCTCACCTGGTTCGATAGTCAGATCCAGGCCGTCGAAAACAACCAGGTCGCCGAATCGTTTTTTGAGCCCCTTGATTTCCAGCCGCATTGCTCTGACGAGTCCTTAGCAAAACTTGGCCGATTAAACGGGAAGAGGGGGGTGTAAGAGCAAACCTTATTCGTCCGCCGCGTCCCGTTGATAGAGAATCATGGATGGCCCGGTCCCGCGCCCTTCCGATCCCCGCATGGTCCATCCGTCCTCTGCGGCAAGCGCTTTCGCGAGGCGGATTTCCCTTTGAGCGTCTTCCGAGAACCGGTCCAAATCTTCTTCCGATGCGTAGCGGCTGACATGCCGCCCGGTGGTCAGGATATACACGTCTTCCCCGGGCAGCCTGCCGCCTTCCAACTCGGGATACGTATAGACATTTTCGGCGTATGGGGCTTTCGCGAGACGGTCTTCGAAGGCTTCCCGGCCTCTCTCGCTCAGGGCGGATCCGCGTCCTTCGAGAAACTCCGCCACTTCGTCCTGGTCCCAGACTTTCGGCGTATAGAAGCCGAGGCGAACGATCGCTTCATCGCTGAGGTCGGCTTGCGCCAGTGTCTCCGCCATGAGCGCGCGATTGCTCTGGACGAGGGGGATGGAGCCCATGGAGTAGGAGAGCCCGAGAAGGATTGCCGCGAGCACGCCCGCCACACCGAGGCGCGTATCCGGAGTTTTGATCAGGCGTCCGAAGGCCTCGCCGAAGAGCACGGCAACCATCCCGAAGGAGGGAAGGAAGTAATTCATGTCCTGCTTGGCCCAAGTTGCGACAAATAGAAGATTGGCGAGAGGCATCACCAGCAAAACCGCTGGCCGGCGCCAGGCTCCGCGCCACAGCAGTGCTCCGCCCGCCAGAAATCCAAGGACCCAGCCAGGCTCGCGGGAGGACAACCGCCCGAGGAGCACCAGCGGGCCGGCTTCTCCGCCGACGCGCGCGGTATGGACGTTGGCTGACTCGAACCGGAAACCCGCCCACGCCTGGCCCGGCAGGAGCCACCAGGTGGGTGCGAGCAGCAGGAACGTGCCGAGCGATGCGCCAGCCGCCAAAGCGAGATGCTTTGCCCGCGTTTTTCCGCTTCCTTCGGCGAGCACGGCGGCCAGGCCCACGGCGAGCACCACCAGGGCGGCGTTATACTTGAAAGCCGCCGCGAGGCCCCCGAGGGCCCCGGCGATTATCAAGTCTCGCCCCTTGCCCGCAGAGAGGTAGCGTATAGACAGGCCCGCCGCAGCCAATGCCCCCAAGCCCGCCGCCACGTCGGGAAGGAAATAGGCGCTGTATTCAATGGATACCGGCGAGAAGACGACGATCAGCCCGCCAGCGAATCGTGGCCAGGCGCCAAGTTCACGGGGGATCAGCCGCCAGGCCAGCGCGACCAGGCCGAGGGCGCACAGGAGGCTGAGGAGGCGGCCGCCGAGGGCGAGTTCGCTTTCGGCGAAGGCGCTCTGGATCAGGGCCCAGTCCCGCGCGCCGAGGCCGCTGGCCGATCCGCCCAGGAGCGCGGCGGTTCCCGTGGCCGGGGTGGCAAGGTAGCTATACAGGGGGGGATAGCTGAAATGCACAGGCAGGAGCGTGCGCTCGGAAACGAAATGGGCGACATTGCGCAGCAGGGGGGCTTCGTCCAGAAAAAGCGGGGCAAAGAGCGCGGGCAGGCGCACGCAGAGCGTCAGCAAAAGGAGGGCGAGGAGAGAGAGAATATGAGCGCGGCGGCTGGTTTTTTCCATGGTGTCGGTCATTCCCCGCCTGGCGGGCGGCGGACGGCGATCCTGCCGTTTCTGATTTCGTAAATCACAACAAATTCCTCGAACATTTCCATGGGGAGGTTGCTTTCCGGCCGGGCGATATAGACATCGCCCTCGCCCATGGGCGGTGTCTGGCCGGGAGGCACCAGTTGAGTTTCCAGCGCTTCCAGGCCGGCTTCGTGAAATTCGGCCGGAGGGGTTTTCTCGGCAAACAGCGCGGCATAGCTTGCATAGGGAACAGCGGCGGAAAGAAAGATCCCGCCCTCACCCGCAAGGCCCTCGGACAAGGCCTCCTGAAGGCCGATTTCCCATGGAGTGCGGGGAGCATCTTTTAAACGCGCAAGCCCGACGGCGCTTTCGCCCAGGTCGAGCAGGAGAAGAAGGCACGCCATTGTATAGACGGCTTTGCTGTGGCCGAGCCAATCGGCGATCCAAACGGAACAACCGGCCAGCAGCGCCGTGGCGGGAATCATCAGGTTGGCCCGCAAGGCATGGGGAATCCCTTCGTTCGTCAGCGCGGATGCGGCCGGAGCCGCCAGCAGCCAGAGAAGAGCAAAGAGGCCAGCGCGGGTTTTTCCGTGGTCCCTTTTTCTCCAGGCGAGAGCAATTGCGGCCGCCCCGCCGAGTATCATGACTCCGCTGCCCCAGCCGACAAATCCGGTCCCTGGCAACGCATGGCGCGCGTTTCCGTCTCCGGTGATATAGAAAAACATGGGTTCAAAATGGGCGAGATAGTTGCCCGCCGCCGTGAGAACGCCAGGCAGAAGCCCTTCGCCGAGGAGGCCCACGCGATCCAGGCGTGCTGATCCGGCCGTGAGTGTATAGACGAGAAGAGGGGTCCACACGGCGAGGAATACGCCTCCCGCCCAAGCGTATTCTTTCCACATGCTGCGCCATTCAGCGCGGGGACGCGTCGCGGCCCAGGCCGCCGCGAGCAGTGGCACAACCAGGCGTGCGGGGGCATAGCTATAGGCCGCCAGGCCCAGGAGCAAGGCACCCGCGACAGCCAGGGCTCGCTGGTGGCGGCGGGGGAGGTCCGGCACGGACAGTAAAGCCCAGAACCCCAGCATTGCCATCGGCAGCACAAGGATTCCCTGCTGCGCCCAGCGCGAAAAAATCAATCCAGTGGGATGGAAGGCCATGGAAGCAGCGGCGGCCAAGGCCGCGGCGGGGCCAAGCAGACGCCTTGCCAGCAGCCACACCGCCGCCACCGACAGAATTCCGCCCAGCGCCGCAACCAGCCGCGTCGTCCAGGCATTCAGGCCAAACAGGCCGACAAGGGGAGCGCTGAGATACTGATAAATGGCAGAGGTGCGGTCGTGGCCTGTGTAGACCTCGACGAACAGGGGCATTGGAGCACTGACGGTGACCCCGCTGGCGCCCAGCGAGCCGTGGCGTCCTGTCTGGATGAGTTCATAGGCTGTATAGCCCTTTTCCAACTCGTCGTGAAAAAGCCCTGGCGGGTTGCCGCCAAGGCCGTATAGACGGAGAATGGCCGCGGCGAGCACAATGCCCGCCGCCGCCAGAATCTCCCATCTCGGCGGCGGGGGAGCACTCACGCCCCGAGCCGCCAGTCGATGGGCTCCGCCTCCAGCGGAATACCTTTTATGAGCCTGCGCCGTCCCGACTCATCCAGCAGGTGCAATTCCTTATCCTGATACTCCAGGCAGAATCGCCCGCGAAGCATCCGTTCTTCACTTTCGAATTTGCAAGATATCGGGTTCACCGCGACGAGTCGTGTTCGATACTCTTCGTCGAGAATCTCTCCGGTATTCGGCGAGGACAGGCTGAGCCTTTCTTCTTCGAGGGCGACGAGCAAATCCGTGCCCGGAAGTTTGAGCAATTCGTGGAGCAAGAGGCGAATGCGCATCGCCGGATCGTTGGGCATGGAGCGATAGGGTCCCTCGCGGCCGGCCACAATCTGCCCGTCGCGGATGTGAAAGCAACTGATGGAAAGGCCCACGCCTCCTTTGAGGAAAACGCCCAGGCCGAACAGTAGCGTGTCATCCTCTTTCGGGGCGTAGAGGCGGAGAGAACGCAGGTCGTTGGAGACATAGGAAACAGATTTTTCGCCTTTGCCGATTTTGTGGAGAGAGATCTGGGGGCTATCCGCAAAAGCGACTTCATCATTTGGAAGAAAGGCAATGGTCGGCGCCGTTTTGCGCTTTCCTTCCGACTCGGCGACGTGTTTGCCGGTCTCCATGGACCAGACGCTGAAAAAGCCCGTGTTCCGGTTGTAGGCCGCCAAGTGCTTATATTCGCGGTCGAATGTAAAGCAGATGAAGTCCGCCCCCCGGTCGGCGCGGCGCGGCAGCGGGAGATCCAGAAAGATACGCCCCTTGGCGCAGTCGAACAGGTGCAGATGCCGGTCCTGTGATCCGGCGATGATGCCATAGCCGCGGGTCCGGTCTGCATCGAGCAGCACCGGCCGCTGGACGACGTGCTTCTGCGTCTTTTGAACCCTTCTGGCCAGGTTGGCCAGATAGTGTGATTGGGGCACCGGTCGCGGCATTTTTTACCAGCCTCATCGGATCGGAAAGAGAACCTTCGCTCAGCCTTCGTATCCTATCGCTTTGAGGAAAGCGCCCTCGAAATCCGGCGCTTTCTTTTTCAGCTCTGTATAGGCACGTTCCACTTCTTCCAGCGAGTCCATCTGCTTTTTCTCGCAAAGGAAGAAATAGAATTTGATTTTCGGCTCCGTGCCGGAGGGGCGGACCACGGCGCGATTGCCGTCTGCCATGTCGAAGAGGAAGACATCGCTCTTTGGCAGGCCGGCGTCGCCCGCCTTCTTGCCGTTCTCATAGATCTCGCCGGTATCCAGCCGTGTGAAACGGACGACACCGGTGCCGCCGACTTCCGAAGGGGGATTGCTGCGTACGCGGTCGAGAATTCCTTCCATCTCCTTGGCGCCACCTATGCCAGGCATCACAACGCTTTTCTGCCATTCATGATGAACTCCAAAGCGCTGATACAATTCATAGAGTAAATCGAGCAGCGTTTTGCCGTCCTTTCGGGCGTGAGCCGCCATCTCCGCGGTGGCGCAGGCGGCAACCAGGCCGTCTTTATCGCGGCAGTGCTGGCCGATCAGGTAGCCGTAACTTTCTTCCGTGCCATAGAGGAACTCGGGCCCCTCTTCCTGGGCTTCCCACTCGCGCATGACGCTGGCGATCCATTTGAACCCTGTCAGGACAAGGGGGCAGGCGGCCTCGTGGGCATCGGCGATTTTTTTCACCAGCGGCGATGTCACCACCGTCGTCACGATGCCTGGCTTCAGGTAGGCTTCGGTTTTGTCGCGGCAATGTTTCAGAATAAACTCCGCGAGGAGTGCGCAAAGCTGGTTTCCCGTGACGAGGTGGAATTTCTCTTTGTGCCTGACCGCGATGCCGAGGCGGTCCCCATCGGGATCTGTCGCGAGGACGAGATCGGCGTTTTCTTCCTCGGCAAGCTGGATTGCGCGATCCAAAGCGGCGCCTTCCTCGGGATTGGGCGACGCGCAAGTTGGAAAATCGCCATCAGGCTTCATCTGCTCAGGCTCGTAGGAAGCTTTTTTAAAGCCCCACTTTTCGAAGGTCTTTGGCATGAGCGTGCCGCCTACGCCATGAAGCGGTGTATAGACAAGGCGGGGCCCATGCTCGTGGATGATTTCCGCGTCGCGGCGCTGCCAGAGAATCGCGTCGAGAAAGGCATTGTCCATTTCATCGCCCATGACCTTGATCAGGCCCTGGGCCACGCCATCATCAAACTTGATCCGCTTCACTTGCTCGTCGCTGGTGATCTGGCCCACCTCCTCGATAATCCCTTTGTCGTGGGGGGGAACGACCTGGCTGCCGTCGTCCCAGTAACACTTATAGCCGTTGTATTCCTTGGGATTATGGCTGGCTGTGACCATGATTCCCGTGTGGCAGCCCAATTGGCGCACGGCAAAACTCACATAGGGGGTCGGGCGGATTTCCGGCGAGATATGCACGTAGAATCCATTGGCCGCGAGAACCTCCGCCGTCACTTCGGCGAATTCGCGCGAGCGATGCCGCGAATCGTGGCTGATCGCCGCGCGCAGGGGCCCTTTCTTCTCCGCGTGTGCTTTCACGTAGTTCGCAAGGCCCTGGGTCGCCCGGGCCACGATATATTGATTCATGCGGTTGATTCCCGCGCCAAGCTTGCCGCGGAGGCCGCCGGTGCCGAATTCCAATGCTTTGTAAAAGCGATCCTCCAGCTCCTGCTTTTCTCCCGCCTCGATCAGACCCTGCACCTCGCGGCGCGTCGCTTCATCATATGCGCCGGAGGCCCATTCCTCCACGCGCTGTGAAACTTCGGGATTATCGAACTTCAGATCAGTCATGTTGCCTCCAAGTGTTTCGAACTCGAAAACTTCCGTTGATGAGAGAGCATCTTGTGGCCGCAAAGGCGCGCAAGCAAGCGTTACTCCGCAGTCTCTTTCGGCGGCTTTTCTCTTCCCTGCAATTCCTTATACAACATGGATTCCTGGATGCCCTTGTTGTGCTGGTACTTGTCCGAAGCATAGGGCGTGTAGTCGCCGGAAATCTGGTGATAGAAAATCTGGCAGATTTCCACCCCGGGATAGATGCGGATCGGCTGGAGGGCCGCAATCTCCAGCGTCCAGAAGCCGCAGAATCCCACGTCGCCAAATCCTGCGGTCACATGTACAAACAGCCCGAGACGGCCAATGGAGCTTCGGCCCTCCAGCATGGGCACGAGCCCGTGGGTTTCGGTGTATTCCGCCGTCCGGCCGAGATAGAGGCGGCCCGGTTGCAGGACAAAGCCGTCTTCGGGGATTTCGAGCACTTTCTTTCGCGGTTTTTTGCGCATATCAAGCACTTCGTCCTCGTAAAGGACCAGCTCGCGATCGAGCGAAAGATTGTAGCTGTTCGGGTTAAGCCGCCCCTCGTCGAAGGGTTCGATAAGAATCCTGGAACCAAGCTGGCGGCGAATCTCACGGCCGGAGAGGATCATTCTGAAAAGAGCCTTTCCTCGGAATTCTTTCGACTGCGAAAGGCTGCGAACGGGGCCGCGAGCGGGCAAGGAAAGTTACCGGGGTCCCTCTTTTCTCTGGGCCGGAGAGCGCCCGGAAGGAACTTTGCTTCCCTAGTAAGGCTGAAGCTAACCCAAGGAGGGAATCCTCATGGCTGAAGAAGAAAAACGCGAAGCGGAAGAAATCATCCGCGAGCGGGAAGAATTCGCAGAGCACGATCCCAATGATACCAGGCCCCGCCGCGAAAATATCAATCCAGGAGCCCGAGGCACCGCCGAAGGCCCCGTGGATGAAGAGAATCAGTTTGGAAACGACCCGGTGGGCCCAAATCTCGGCGAAGGCCTCGATGACCCGAATAAGGAGGGCGATCCCGATCCCACCCACGTGCGCAATGCGCGCCAGGAGCAGAACTACACGGGGCGCGAGCCGGGCTCGACTTTGCATCCCCGAGCAGCGGAGGGAGCCGAGCTGTTTAAGAAAGACGAAAACCAGGAATAACTGAATCCTGGTCTCTTGAAGGGGCGTTCCGTCCATTGCGGAGCGCCCTTTTCTCATTTTCGCACTTGATTCATCCTTGCCCCTCAGGGTGACGGTTCCCCTTCATTCAAACGGTCATGAACCCGAAAGACCCCCAGCTCCTTCTCATCGAAAACTGCCGCGCTGTCGCCACCATGGACGACAGCAGACGGGAACTTGATCAGGCGGATATCCTTGTGGAGGGAAACCTCATCAAGGATATGGGGCCGAATCTCCGGGATAAATACCAGCTCGCCACGGACACGCCAGCCATCGACGGGCGCGGCCACGTTGCCCTGCCCGGATTTGTGAATGTGCACCATCACTTTTTCCAGAACCTGACCCGTGTTTTTCCGCGCCTGCAGAATGCTGAGCTGTTCAACTGGCTCGTTGAGCAATACCGCATCTGGGAGATGATGGATCCGGAATTCTTTTACGTCTCCGCCAAGGTCGCCATCGCCGAACTGCTCCACACCGGATGCACCACCACCTCGGATCACCATTATCTTTTTCCCGTCGATCAACCGGTCGAGCTGATCGACGAAGATATCCACGCCGCGCGAGAGCTTGGCATCCGGTTTCACCCCACCCGTGGCTCGATGACCCTGGGCATCGACCAAGGCGGCTTGCCGCCCATGACCGTCGTGGAAAAAGACGAGCGCGTCCTCGAAGATTACGAGCGCCTCATCTCCACCTATCATGACCCATCCCACGCCAGCATGCTGCGCATCGCGCTGGCGCCCTGTGCCCCCTTCAACGTCACGGGGCGCCTGTTTCAGGAAACCGTGACCGTTGCCCGCCGCCATGGAGTTCGCATGCACACGCACCTTGCCGAAACGGACGACGAGGACCGCTACTGCGATGAGAAGTTTGGCAAACGTCCTTTTGACTTTGTCGCGGACCAGGGATGGTCCGGCGGGGATGTGTGGTTTGCCCACTGCGTGAAGATCAACAGCGAGGAAATCGAGCGTTTCGCCGAGGCCGGAATCGGCGTGGCTCATTGCCCTTCGGCCAACGCCCGTCTCGGCAGTGGCATCGCCCCCGTCCCGGAAATGATCCGCGCGGGAGTTCCCGTCGGGCTTGGTGTCGACGGCAGCGCCAGCAACGATTCCGGCGACCTTCTCGGCGAAGCCCGCAACGCGTTTCTTCTCCACCGTGCCCGCTGGGGCGTCCACAGCCTTACGGCCCGCGATTGCCTCTGGATGCTGACGCGCGGCGGCGCGGCCGTCCTTGGCCGAGACGACATCGGCCAGATTGCTCCCGGAAAGGCTGCGGATATCGTCCTCTTTGATCTGGATCAGCCTGCCTTCGCCGGAGGCCCGAGCGCCGATCCCATTGCCGCGCTGATCTTTACCGGCACCAGCCACCACGCGGCATGGTCGATCATCAACGGCCAGGTCGTCCTGGAACGGGGACAGATCGGCGGCCTTGCGGAAAAGCCACTGGTCGGTCACGCCAACCGCCTGGCCGCCCGTCTCCTGGAATACGGACAAATCAATCACGGCACGGACTATTCGAGGCTAACCTCCTGGCCGCCCGCGCAGACGTGAATTCCCCTTTCGGCCCGAATGCCGGAATCAATTGGGATAAGCAAGAGCTGAGAATTTGAGTGCCGGGATCCCGGCCTCAGCGTTCGATGGTGAGATCGCGGACCTGGAGGTCTTCGGACTGGACGGCGTCGGATTCGGTGCTGCTGTCTTTCTCTTTCGCGGCGACGTTGCGAGGAGCGGGAAGGATGGAAAACTGGACTGCGGGCTGGGAAATGCCGGGTGTGAGATCGAGGCGCTCATAGCCGAAGTAGCGCACGGAGGTCATGTCGGGCGCCCCGGGCCGGCCTTTGACGAATCCGATGGAGGTACTTGAGGTGGGGGCGATGGCGCGGAACTGCACCTGAGCGAAAGTTTCGCTGGCGAGCGAGGCGCCGTTGCTCATGGCCATTTCATAGCGAACGAGGCCGCGGTCGTTTCGCACTTCATTGCGCTTATGCATGTCCCAGGGAAAGCTTTCGTGGAAGGGGCCGTCGTGAACATTGATGCCTCGGATGATATAGTTGAATTGATCGCGATCGACTACCTGAAGGACTGTGGGGTCGAAGAGAAGAGCGAAGTTGACGGAATCGACGAGAGCGCCATCGGGATTGTTGAGGCGCACTTTAACGAGAAAATCCTCGCCCACGCGCGGGGCGCGCTCGGGGCCCGACAGGGCGAGGCCGACTTGGTATTCCGAGGCGACGGAGCCCAGATAGATTTCCTGCAGTTCTTGCGCTTTCCCCTGAAGGCGTTCTTGCTTTTCCGATTCTTTCTGAATCATGAGGCCGCCGGAGAGGACGCCATCGGCGGGGTCGTCCGCAACGCCGAGGATGTTGCTGTCGCCGACATACATGGCGGTGTGGTATTCCTCTTCCCGTTCCAGTTCGGAGAATGAGAACTCGATGCCGGTGTATTCGGTAGGGCGCTTGGCTTTCCAAAGGATGCGGAGGAGGACGGCTTCGGGGGATTTGATCGGTTCGGAGAGTTCGGCTTTGTAGAGGATGACGGCATCGCGTTCATCGATACGGAAATCGGGCTGACCTTCGACGAAAGGGCGGACGGAGGTATCGAAGACGCGGAGGGGTTCGATGAACCGCTTGTCGAAGTCGAGGGCGAGGCGGATGCGGTCGATGGGATTCTGGTCGACATTGAAGAGATAGACTTCTGTGAGGAAGGTTTCTCCGGCGCGGACGATGGTGTTGTAATTTGTATCGCCCTCTTCGTTGAGGAATTTGAGGCCCATGACGACGTTGCTGATAGCCCGACTGGGCTGATCTTCCTCTTGCTGGGGCGTTTCATCGATTTCTTCGCCGGAGCGCCGTTTTTCGATTTCTTCGGCGCGTTCTTCTTCTTCCTTTTCCTTGGCGGCGATGCGGCGCTGTTTGATGATTTCCTGGATCTTCCGCTCGTGCTCCTTCAGGCGCTGGAGCCGCGTTGTGCGGTTTTGCGCGGGAGCTTCAACGGTGGGGGCGACGAAGGCCGCCGCCAGCAGCAACATGATAATGAGCGGAATATTCCTGAGCATTCGGTGTCTCTTTGTTCCTTCCGGAGGTCTCTCTCTGAAACCGACCAGCGGCGGGTGAAAAAAGTGAGGCCGCCAGTGGGAGTGAAAGCTATTCTTTCTCCGGTTCCCGGGCAGGCTTTTTTTCCAGAAGAGGCAGGACTGCCTGGGCGCGTGCGACGCCGGTGGCTTTCTGCCATTTGCCGTCTTCGGTTCGTTTCTCGACATAGTAGTAGTAATTTTCGCCGAGAGTCGTCTCTTTGTCCGTGAGCAGGAGTTGGACCCTTCCTGTTTCGGGGTCGGAATTGGCTTGGATGGGTTTTGTGTTGAGCTTTTGGAAGGGGCCGACGAATTCCGGGGAACGGTAGACGTTGAAGGCTGCCGGAGGGTTGGTTTCGTCGGCGCTGGTATATTGATAGCGGATATGAATTTTTCCGGCATGTGGCGGTGTTACTTTCGAGTTTTCACGGTTGAGGAGGGCGCAGCCGCCGAGCAAAAGGGGGAGAAGAAGGAATGCGTAGAGGGGAAGCCGGCTGTTTTTTTTGGTCATTCGCGCCATGGAGGCATTCCGCGGATTGGTGTGGATAAAGCAAAGGGAGGCTTCGCGTTGAAGCCTCCCGAGTTTCGCGGTGATGGGCCGCCACGTCAAAGGCTTCTCATCGTTTCTGGCGGTGAAAGATGATGTCGTGGAGGAAATAGGCTATGGCAGCCCAGGAACTCCAGGTGACGACATAAAGGAGGACGATTTCGAATCGGGTCAGGGCGAAGTTGCCGAACCATTGTGCGCCGGATTCTGTCATCTGAACGAAATAGTAGAAGGCAACGAGGGGGACGAAAACGAAGAGCATGAGCATCAGCGAGGAGAAGAGGCGATAGCCGATGCTGGGTTTCGTAAAGGCCTCGACGTCGGCGTCATCGGTGGATTCGGGGAGGCGTTCGATGGTTTCTTCGATTTCCTTGGCGGGGGCGAGAACGGGCCGGACGGCGATGCCAAAGATTTTTTCCATATCGCCGAGGGTGCGGACGTCGGTGGGGTCCTCCATGGCCATGATGACGCCATTTTCATCCTTGCGGAGAGGGACAGCGTGGGCGCGGCGGCACATGTCCTTGGTGAGATAGCCGGAGACATCTGCGGAGGGCACGACGTTCTGGAGGCGAACGAGTTCGCAATCGCAGTTTTTCCGGAGCAGATCCAGGCGCAGGTCTTCGTTCAGGACACCCATATCGGTGAGGATGCGGACCAGGGAGCGCTTGGAGCGGTCGTATTCATCGAGGGCGCGTTGATATTGGTCCTTGTCGATTAAACCTTCTTTTAAAAGGACATCGGCTAAAGATAAACGATGGGGGGACGCGACGGCCATCTAGTTAAACCTCGTTTGGGAATTCTCTCGGGACCTTTGGGGGAGGCTGTAAAGAGGATTCCATTTCTTTCTAGAGCTAGTGTCAATTTGACTCTGGGGCGTTTCATCAGGTCAACAAGAAAGGAAAACGAAAGCATGAACGGGGGATTTTGCTGAAATGAGAGGGGTTGGGTTTGCCGTCATATCAGGACCTGCCCGGAGAGAAGGCCTCCGGGCAGGTCCTTTAGCAGGTGTTTTCGCAGGTGGCGATGGCTGGGGGGCTAGATGCGGGCGGGTGGACGGCGCTGTTGCTTGTTGCCACCGCCGCCCATGGCAATGCCGCCAAGGCCGGTGCCCATGTGTTTGCGCATTTCTTCGGGCTTTTTGCAGTTTATGAGGAGTGTGTCGCGGGTGATGAGCTGGCGCTGGTAGAGTTGGAGAAGGGCCTTGTCCATGGTCTGCATGCCGTATTTGGCACCGGCATCGAGGAAGGCGGGGATCTGGTGGGTTTTGCCCTCGCGAATCATGTTGCGAATGGCGTCGGTGCCGATGAGCACTTCGATGGCGGGGACGCGGCCGCCGCGGGGCTTGGGCAGCAGGCGCTGGCAGAGGACGCCTTCCAGGACGCCAGCCAGCATCATGCGGATTTGCTCCTGCTGGTGGGGGGGGAAGACGTCGATCATGCGGTCCATGGTCTGCTGGACGTCAACGGTATGGAGTGTGGAGAAGACGAGGTGGCCGGTTTCCGCGGCGGTGATGGCCATCTGGATGGTTTCCAGGTCGCGCATCTCGCCAACCAGAATCACGTCGGGATCCTGGCGGAGGGCGTATTTGAGTGAGTCGCGGAAGGAGGTGGTGTCCTCGTTGATTTCGCGCTGCTCCACGAGACACATTTTGTGGTTATGGATATACTCGATGGGATCTTCGAGTGTGATGAGGTGCTTTGGCTGCTCGCAGTTAATCTTGTCGATCATGGAGGCGAGGGTGGTGGATTTACCGGAGCCGGTGGGTCCGGTGACGAGGACGAATCCGGTGCCTTTGCCGGTGAGGTAGTCGCACACGTGGCGCGGGAGGCCAAGTTCCTCGAAGCCAAGGATTTCGTTGTTGATGAGGCGGAAGGCAGCCGCGACGGAGCCGCGCTGGAAATGGGCATTGACACGGAATCGTGCAACCGACGTGACGCTGAGCGAGAAGTCGAGGTCTTTGTTTTCCTCGAATTTCTGCTTCTGGATGTCGGTGAGGATGCCATAGACCAGGCGGCGTGTGTCCGCGGCGGTGAGGGGGGGGTGGTCCAGATTGAGGACATTGCCGTCGACGCGGATGCATGGAGGACGGCCGACCACGATATGAAGGTCAGAGGCTTTGTACTCCACGGTGAGGCGGAGCAGTTCGGTAATATCCTGCACGATGATCTCCTTTAATGCGGAAACGTCAGTGTGCTGATTTTTCAAATTAGAGGAGACTTCTTCCCCTTTATCCCGTCAAGTCAAGAGAGGAGTCTTTGGTGAGGAATCGGGCGCGGGAAGTATTCGTTTCGGGGTCATCCATGATAGGGAACGACGGGGCGCCCGCTTGCTCCGGGGCGGCAGCGGAAGACGCGGCCGGCATCGGCCTGGGCTTCGCGCTGGCTGGAGTCCAATCCTTCGAAAGCGGTGGTGATGTAGAGTTCGTCGAGATTCCCGCCTCCGAAAGTGAGGGAAGTGGGCTGACTGACGGGAAGGGGGATTTCTTCCAGGATGTTTGCGTTCTGTGAATCGACGCAGACAACTTTGCCGCCGCCCCAGAGGCAGACCCAGAGCTGGTCCTGGGAGTCGATAGTCATTCCATCGGGGGATCCCTGGGATTCCGGGACGTTTCGCCGGGGCCGGTTCACGAATTGATGGGCTGCTCAGCCGCCGCCGCGATCGAGTTTGACCGCCCGCACTCCCGAGGTGATTCCCTCGACCATGAGGCGAAGCTCTTCCGGACTGGTGGCGTAAGCCATGGCCGTGTCGTTATCCACGAGCTTTTCCTGGATGAGCGTGAAGAGAGCCTGGTTAAAGCTCTGCATGCCCCAGTGCTCGCCCTCTTCGATCACGGGAAGGAGCTCCATGGTTTTTCCTTCGTTGAGGAGTTTTTTGACCATGGGCGTTCCGATGAGGACTTCGCAGGCGGGGACGCGGCCGTTGCCGCCGGAGCGGGGGAGCAGGCGCATGCTGACGACGCCTTGGAGGCCGAGGGCCATTTCCATGCGGATCTGGTCGTGAAGATAGGCGGGGAAGAAGTTGATGATACGTTCAACGGTCTGGACGGCGTCGATTGTGTGAAGTGTAGAGAGGACCAGGTGGCCGGTTTCGGCGGCGGCGATGGCGGTCTGGACGGTCTCGAGGTCGCGCATCTCGCCGATGAGGATGACGTCGGGTGCCTGGCGAAGAACGTGGCGAAGGGCGTCGCCAAAGTTTTTGGTATCAAAGCCGACTTCACGCTGGCTGATGATCGCCTCTTTGTCCTGGTGAAGGAACTCGATCGGGTCTTCGACAGTGACGATATGGCATTTCCGGTTGGTGTTGATATGGTTAATCATGGCGGCCAGGGTGGTGGACTTGCCGGAACCGGTGGTTCCCGTGACAAGGACGAGGCCGCGGTTTTTTTCCGCAAGGCCCTGGACGGATTGGGGGAGATGGAGTTCGCGAAAGCTGAAGGTGGGGGACTTGACATGGCGGAAGACCATGGCGACGGTGCCGCGCTGGCGGAAGAGATTCACGCGAAAGCGGCCGACACCGCGGACGCCCAGGGCGAGGTCCATTTCGGGAATCTTTTCGAATCGTTCGATCTGGTCTTCGGTCATCATGCCGTAGGCGATATCCTGCGTTTCCTCGAGCGTGAGAGGACCGTAATCCATCATGTGGATTCTTCCATCGACGCGGATATGGGGAGCCACACCCGCTTTGAGGAAGAGGTCGGAGGAGTCACGCTCGACCATTTCGACCAGGAGATCGTCTAGTTGGACGGAAAGCATGGGGAGAGTCTCCGCTAAGTATTCTCGTGTGCCAAAAGGAAATTCCGCGTCGTGAAATGTCTCACGGACGAAAGATAAGAACTTCGAAGAGGCCAAGGCAAGTCTTTAGCGGCTTTCTTTGAGAGATGAAAGGCCAAACTTCTTGCCCCGCGGCAAAGGGCTCGTTTGCTTATCCGCCGGGAAAGGCCCCTTTCCCCATGGCACATTGATCGCATTGTGCGGCGCGAGGAGAGTGAGGAAGATGAGGCTCGCAAAAGTCCGGGTTCTAAGAGAAAGCAAATCAGGCTTTCACTCGGGAGGGCCGTTGATGAGAGTGGGTCCGCCTTCTGGTGGTGAGTCAAATCGACGCAGCTAGAGAGCATTTTCATGGTAACAGGAGAATCATGGCACCGGTCATCGAAATCAATGGGCTGAGCAAGGTTTACGTTCGCGACTTCATCGGCACGGAACACGGCCGGCTGAAGATCCGGTTCCGCAACCGGCGCACAACGGCCCTCGAACCCCTCGACCTGAAAGTGGAAGAGGGCGAAATCTTTGGACTTCTCGGCCCCAATGGGGCGGGCAAGACCACAGCGATTAAAATCCTCATGGGGCTTCACTTCCCAACGAGTGGCTCGGCCAGAATCATGGGCAAGCCGCTCGGAAATAAAGAAGTGAAGGAGCAGATCGGTTTTCTCCCCGAGAATCCTTTCTTCTATGATTATCTGAAAGGCGAGGAGTTCCTGGATTACTATGGCCAGCTTTACGGGATGGATAAGGCCGCGCGGCGCAAGCGCATCCCCGAGCTTCTGGACCAGGTGGGGATTGCACACGCGGCGAATCTGCCCTTGCGCGGCTATTCGAAAGGGATGCTCCAGCGCATCGGGCTGGCCCAGGCGCTTCTCAACGATCCGAAGATTGTGTTTCTGGACGAGCCCCAATCGGGGCTCGATCCTTTCGGGCGCAAAGAGGTGCGCGACCTGATTCTTTCCCTGCGCGAGGCCGGAAAGACGGTCTTTTTCTCCAGCCATATTCTGCAGGATGCCGAGGTGATTTGTGACCGGGTGGCGATTCTCCACAAAGGGGAGCGCATTGCTGTGGGGCCTCTGAGCGAATTGCTCTCCACGAAAATCAAAGAGTATGAAGTGATTTTCCAGGACGCCGGGAAGGAATTGGTGGAAAAGACACGTCAGAAAGCCAAACGCTTCATTCAGCGGCCGAACGAGTTCCTTGCCGTATTTGAGAGCGAGGAGGAGGCGCGCAGCCTTTGCCGGGAGATTCTGTCGAGCGATGCGAAGTTGAATTCCTACGTGGCGCGCCGGGAAACCCTGGAAGAATACTTTATCCGCGAAATAGAAGGAAAACGCCGGGAAGAAAAAGCCGCCACCCAGAGTGAGAAGGAGGCCGAATCCGCATGAGCAAGGTTGCCGCGATTGCTGTCAACACGTTCAAGGAAGCCGTGCGCAACCGCGTTCTTTACGTGCTTCTGTTCTTTGCCATTCTGATTATGTTCGGCGCCTGGGTGGCCGGGACGCTGAGCATCGACGAGCAGGACAAGATCGTGCGCGACCTGGGGGTCGGCGCGATTAATTTCATCTCGGTGCTGATCGCCGTTTTTGTTGGCGTCGGGCTTGTCTATAATGATTTGGACAAAAAGACGATCTATACGATTGTCTCGAAGCCGATTTCGCGATGGCAGTTTTTGCTGGGCAAGTATTTTGGCCTGCTGCTGACCATTGCGGTCAATGTCCTGATTATGACGTGGTTTTTCTGCGCCGTGCTCTATTTTCGAAGTTTCGTTCAGAGCAATGTCCTGAGCGAGGCGCTCTACGAATATCAAAACGGCGACCCGGTTTATAAAGGCGCGCTGTTCCACCTTGGATACTATATCTGGTCGGGCATCAAGGCTCTTGGGCTGGGGCTGACCTTTGGCATCGGCGGTCCCGGCTTTGTGAGCGGGATTTTCGGCACTTCGCTTTTGACGATCCTCGAGATGGCGATCATCACCGGCTTCGCGGTGCTTTTTTCCTCCTTCTCTTCACCGACACTGAGCGCGTTTTTGACGGTGATTATCTTCATCATCGGGCGGCTGAACCAGGATCTTTATCTATTTGGAGAGACGCTGGTGCAGCGGATCGGAGGGGTGGAGAATCTGTCCATGGGGCAGACCATGGCTTATTATTTCGCCAAGGGGGCGGCTTATCTGCTGCCGAACCTCTCGGTGTTCGACAAGCGGGGGGCTCTTTCGAATTTTCAGGAGATCTCCTTTGGCCCATTGGAGTTCGGTTACGCGATTGTCTACACGGCACTGGTGCTTTTCGTCTCGACCATGATTTTCAACCGGAAGAACTTCAAGTAAGGGGCGCGTGATTTATGAAGTTTGATGTTTCTCCAGCCGTTCGAGACGGTCTTCTCTTTCTGGCGTCCCTTTTCTGCCTCGGGCTTGCGGTGGGATACCAATCACAGCGCCTGCCGAAATTAGAGCGGCAGTGGGAGCGTTTTGAGCAACGCATGCGTCTCCCCTCGGAGGAGGTGATCCGGATGGCGACGCTGGGTTACGATAATATTTATTCTGACTGGCTGTGGCTGAAATCGATCCAGGCCTTTGGCATGGGGTGGATTACCGAGGATGGAAGCACCGAGCCGATTTATCAATATTTTGATACGCTGACGGATATCGATCCCCATTTCATTTCGGCTTATCGATTCGCCAATTTGATCATTGGGGACAACCGTCTGGATTGGAAGCGCGGCCAGGACATTCTCCGCAAGGGCGTCTACCACAATCCGGGTAACTATGACTTGCCTTACCTCGGCCTCTATAACGCCATCTGGCAGATGGACGATGAAACGGATGCGAAGTGGTTTGCCGAGCAACTGAACGATATCCCGGATGCTCCCGGTTTCATGAAGCGCCTCCAGGAGTATATCGAACGCCAGGCGGGCCGCTACGAAGTGGCGTTTGAGTACAATGTGCGCTATTACCTGGAATACCTGGCTTCGGATAACGATGTGGAATTGAACATTGTCGATACGCGTATCAAAGCGTTGCTGGATAACTGGTATCGCCGGGAATTGAACCAGGCGGTGGAGCGGTATATCGAGAAATACGGGCAGCATCCTGAATCGATGGAGAGTTTGCTGGAGCCGGGGATCCGCCCGAATTTCACCGCGCCTACGCTGACAGCGTTTGACGAGGCGCTGCAGGCCCATTCGCGGGAGGTTGACCGGCTGAAGCCGGGACAGGATATCCCGCAAGAGCTGGTTGACAGCATCAAGAAGGAGTCGATGGAGCAAATTATCGGGCTGCCCCCGGATCCTTACGGCCAATGGTATTTCATTCACCGCCCGACCCTTGCAGCGTATAAGTCCGGAGAGGTGGGGGAAATAGATGGCCGGCTGCCCTACGTTGTTGCTCCCCGGGATCTCTTCCCGATTACGAACAGGAACTCCATGAACGCCCAGCGGTTTATCATGAATTATATTCAGGAGAACGGCGAGAAGCCAGCGCCAGAGGATCTGGAGAGGTTCCTCGGGCGTGATCCGCTTGGGGGGCATTACGTTTACGAGCCCGATGCGGAGGAATCTCCACAGTTCGGCATGTATTACAGCACGGCGGCGCGGCGGATTAACGAGGCAGAGGATCCTCGCATGGGAATCTCGGGGACGGGGCCGTTTCCGATGCCGCTGGAGCCCAGCTTGAAGGATTTTCCGCGGGAACGCGAGTGGGGCCGCGAGAAGGGATATATTCTGCCCGATGGCACGGAAGTCTGGGAGCTTCCTGAAGAGGAGGCGCCGGAGGCGGAAGGCGTGGCGCCGGATGATGAGCCGGCTGGGGATCAGATGCCGCTTGTCCGTCCGGAGGGCCAAGGGGGGCCTCAGGTTGATATGCCGCAGTGAGGCATGAGGGATTGGCGGGATCCTGGTTTCCCGGCCGCGCCAAACGTTTGCTGATCCCCGATGGTCACGGGTCTCAGGGTTTCATTGTCCCTTGCCCGCATTCCTACGTGAAAGATTCAACCCACTGTGGCATTGTCCGACGTCCCGACCGCGCTGATTGAACGCTGCCAAGCGGGAGAGGGCCAGGCTTTCGACGAGTTGTTCGCGATGATTCACGACGACTTGTTCCGGTGGACTTTTTCGCTGCTGCGCAACGAAGACGATGCGCTCGAAGTGACGCAAGAATGCTTTATTCGCATTTTTCGCCACCTTAACCGGCTGGAAAATCCCGCGAAATTCCCCCACTGGGTCTCCCGGCTGCTGATTAACCAAACGAACACTTTCCGCGTAAAGCGCCGCCGGCACCAAACCGAGGAGCTGGAAGAAGGGTTTGATGTGCAGGACGATTCCCTGCCGTTGCAGGGAAAAGGGATTGCCGATCCGCGAACGGCATCCCAGCGGCGCGAAGTGCTCGATCGCGTGAACGAAGCAATCAATGACCTGCCGCCGCGCCAACGCATTGCCGTGCTGCTTTTCGATGTGAAAGGCCACAGCATCCGTCAGATCGCGGAACATCTGGACTGCTCGGAGGGAGCCGTGAAGTTCAATATCTTCCAGGGGCGGCGCAAGCTGCGCACCATGCTGGGAGACTATGTGGATAAAAACGGCAACCTGAGCCTCATGGAGTAATTGAGATGAAACGCGACGACCGCCCCCCTTTCGACCCAGGCGAAGAGGATTTGCCCCGGGACTGGAGCCCGGATGCAGATCGTGATGCCGTCTGGGATGGAATCGTTTCGCTGATGAAGGAAGCGGATGACCCGGAGATTCCGCCGCCGGCGCGCTTTGACGCGGTGCGCCTGGCCGCGCGCCAGCAACTGGTGCGCGAGGGGCTGATCCGGACCGGGGAGCAACAAGCTGCAGATCCGGGATTTCTTGCCTGGCTGCGAACGCTGCTGCTTGGCGGCGGGGTCGGCGGCCAGCTGATGCGCATTGGCGCCGTTGGAGCTTTTGCCTTCTATCTGGGCAGCGACCTGGTGTCCTCTGATTCGTCACCAGGGTCTTACGCCGTGGAAACCGATAAAACGAATTCCAGCGAGGTTGCACAGGCGCCGAGGGGAAATGAGTCCCCGACAGTGGCCGTGGGCGGTGATTCGGCGGGGGATAAACCCTCGGACGAGCCAACGGCCCAGGCGGCTGATTCCACCGGCCTTTTCGATGGCAGCACCTCTATCGAAAAGAGTGTGGCGAATATTCGCGAGAGCGAAATGAATTGGGACCGCACGGCGCCGCGTGAACAGCTCTGGGCATTCCAGTCCCGGGAGCAGCGATCGGGGGCACGCCCGGTGTCGGCCCAGGCAGCCGGGGCGCTTTCATCGCGCTCGGCTCCCGCTTCCACGCGGGATGCGCTGGCAACAGAAGCGCTCGAGCACCTCCAGGTGTTGAAGTTTTCTTCGCTGGTGAATTCGGAAGAGGGGGACTTGGCGCATATACGGCGGATCGAGCAAATCCTCTCGGAAATCCAGGGACGCGAAGAAGGCGCGAGCGATTCGCAGTCCGCGGCGCTCGAGCGCTATCGCCGGGCGGAATATGCGCTGGCGGCGCGGCGTTACAGCCAGGCTCAGCAGATGTTTGAGGAAGCGGCACTGATTGCTCCGGGGACTTCGCTGGCCTTCCTGGCGAGGTTTCAAATCGGGCGCATCGCTTTTGAGCACACGCAGGATTACGATCTTGCCCTCGAGGCGTTCCGCCATTGCCTGGAAGCGTATCCGGCGCAGGGAATGCCGACGGAGTATCGCCGTTACCTGGAGGAGCGGGTTGAGATTCTTTCCCGCGGGGTGGCTGATAACTGGGAGTCGCTCTCGCACTGGCAGGCCGCGGAAAGCGCCACGCTCCCGAACCAGGCCGCCGCGCATCTTCTGGAGGTGGTGAAGGGATCCCCTTCTGACGGGCTGGCCGCTGCAGCGGCGGATCGCTTGAAGGATCTGGCCGTGGCGGATGCAACGCAGCGCCAGCTGAATCCCGGACAGATTAGCGAGGCTTTGCGCGAGAGGGCGTCGGAAATGAGCGACGGTCAGGAGTCGGCGCGCGTGCTGTTTGCTCTGGCGGAGATCAATGCGCGCCGCAGCCAGAACCTGGGCGCGGCACTGTTGGGATACCGCCAAGCTCTCGCCTCTGATCCGGAGCCGCAACTGGAGCGGCTGATTCGCTCGCGCATGAATCTGATTATGAACGAACGGCTGACGGGAATCGGTGCTCCGGAATAAGCACCGCAGAAAGTGTGGATGCAGCAGAGCCCGCCGGAAAACCGGCGGGCTCTGCCTATCCCAAGGAGTTCGGCATTTCGGTTATTCTTCCGTGGTGTCCCCGGCAGGGATTTCGATATCGACCATGCGGCCGGGGAGGGATTCGGACTGATTGGGAACGGTGGCGACTTCCGTCTCTTTTTCCTCCCCTGAAGCCGAATCGCGGCCATTGATGGTGATGGAGACGTCCTGGTTGTTATCGCCGATTTCGATAAAGATGGGTTGTTTTTCGGCGGAGGAGTCTTCCGGCTGCGACACGTGGGCGGGAGGCAGCGTAGCGCTGGCGCTCGCCATGGAGACGGCCTGGGGCTTGGAGATGCGCGGCATGGTGGAGGCCACCGGGTAGATTTCCGTTTTGCGATAGAAGGGGAAGGCGCGCTTGTCGCGGACATAGTAGGCCCCGGTCAGGTGTACGGGCGCCGAGGTCTTATCGTGGTAATCGTAGTCGTAATCATATCCGCCCCGATAGGGAGAGGACCGATAGGAAGAGTGGTAGGGAGCGTGGGATCGGGGACTGGCATCGTGGCCAATGGCATAGCCAAGGACGCCGCCAGTGACGAGGCCCGTAGTGCCCCAGAACCAGGGTTCTTTATAGAAGTCGTCGGCGGCGGCGGGAGTAGCAAGGCCGGCGGCGAGGAGCAGTGCGAGGGGGGCAAAGAATGTGTTCTTCATGGATCAACCTCCGTGAGCTGATTCCCAGCTTTCTTGCATATGACGATAGAGCAGCGATTTCTGTTCCTTGTCAACTGGACTGAGGAAACCGGCTAAAGGTTGGCTTCAAATGTCCCTTGCGAACGGAGGGGGAAGGCATTCTGATCATTTTGGTTCCGGTCTTTCGACCGGTGAAAGCCAGATACGGACGTGAAAGCATGATTCGCAGATTCTTGATTTGGTTACTTTTCGCGGGGCTTGTGGCTCCCGCGGCGGTTGCTGCGGCGGAAGAAGCCGCGAGCCGGAAACTCCCTGAATTCAATCGCCTGGTTCTCGAGGAGATTGAGCAGTATCCCACCGATGGCACGCATGATTACTGGTGGCCGCGGTCGGGCGAATTCGACTACGACGGGGTGACACAGGATTTGTTTCTCGATGGTGTCAAAGTTCTCTCGGGCGAGCCGGAACAGCGCACTTTCTGCTGCGGGCTGACGCTTGAGGTTTTTCTGAACGCCTATAAAGAGTATTTGGAAAAGCACGGGGATGGTCTGGGAAAGCGGCTCTCGGCGGAGGAATGGGGCGAATTTCAGGGCCTGTGGTTCGTGAAGGAAATCAACGGGCCGGGGCCTTCGGCCGCGCTGGAGGAATTCGGCCTCGGGCGCGAGATTTCCCGGGAGGAGGTCTTACCGGGGGATTTTGTGCAAATCTGGCGGCGCTGGGATCAGGAGAAGAAATCCCATGGTTCGGGGCACAGCGTGATCTTCCTCGAGTGGGTGCGCGATGAGAGCGGCGAGATCAGCGGGATGAAGTATTTCTCCACCCAGCCGAGCACGGACGGCATCCGCGAAAACATCGAGTATTTCGGAGGCCCGGACGAAACGAGCGGGATTGCCGAGGAATTTACCTACTATGGCCGGGTGGATATTCCGCTGGCCGACCAGGAAACGCCGGGTCCCACGAAGGAATGACCAGAAATTTCCGGCGAAAATGAGTGGGAATTCTGCCCCGGGGAAGAAATTCCCGGGGTTTTTATTTGCCTCTCGCTGGCGTGTCCGCAAAGATTTCGCCGAACGTACCAACCCCGATTTTAATTTATTGAAGGAGTCCCCCAAGATGACCCGTTTCTTATCTGATTGGAAATCTCTCTGGAGAATGGGAACCGCCACGGCCTTTTTGAGTTCCTTCGCCCTGGCCGCTTCCCTCGGCGCGCAGCCCGTTCTGCAGAGCGCGCACCAGCTGCAGATGGAGCAATTCGGCCAGGAAAAAGCCGCACCCGAGATTCCGGCCGCTCCCAAGATCAACCAGACCAGCGCCAACCGGATGGCTGCGGCGGGCAACGTGATGTTCGGCTATCATCCCTACTGGCAGGACGGCGACGAAGACCAGTATCGATGGGATTTGCTGACCCATATCGCTTACTTCAGCGTGGCGATCAACAACGACGGAACGATTTCCGATCCCAATGGCTGGAAGAGCCGCACGGCGTGGAACAACATCAAGACCTACGCCCAGCAGTTCGATACCCAGACGATTCTGTGCGCGACCAAGTTCGGCGATTCCGATATTGCCACGTTTCTTTCGGATTCCACGGCGCGGACCAATGCGGCTAACAACCTGCTCGCGGAAGTGCAGGCAGGCGGCGCCGAGGGCATCAATATCGACTTTGAGTTTGTGCCCACCGGCAGCCGGGACGACTTCACCCTTTTCATGGACGAGCTGGAGACCGTCTTTCACGCGGCCGATCCGGACTATCATATTTCCATTGCCGCTTATGCGAATCCGTCGTCCCGCCTCGACGAACTGGCCCTTTCGGAAATTTGTGATCATCTCTTCATGATGAATTACAATTTCCATTATTCCGGCGGAAACCCCGGCCCGGTTTCGACCATGGAGGAGAGCGACATTTGGGGCGGCGGTTCGATCCTCGATACCATCCGCACCCACATCCGCGACGGAATCGACCCGAGCAAGCTCGTGGCGGGCATCGCATGGTATGGCTACGAGTGGGAGAGTGATGGCTCGGCCCCCGGCGCCAGCCAGGTATCCAACGGCGGCGCGAAATTCTATCAGGATTTTCTGACAACCGAATGGCCGTCCCACGGCAAGACATGGCACTGGCCGTCCGATGATCCGTACTACGCGGTGGATCTCGGTGGCGGTGTGTGGGACCAGGGGTGGTGCAGCGATCATGTGAGCTGGAAGCTGCGCTGCCAGATGGTGCGGGAAACGGGCATTGCCGGAGTCGGAGTATGGGCGCTGGGCTA
>CAYFUR010000014.1:0-24175 GCA_964346275.1 uncultured Candidatus Sumerlaeota bacterium | reverse complement strand
GAGTTCCGCTTTGCCATTCGCGACGGCGACGGGGAAATCGAAGGCAGCGATCCGGTGACGATCAACTGGTCGGGCTGGCAGACGGTGAGCTGGGACCTTGGCAACGACAATGTGAATGGCATCCTGAGTTCCGGCGATGGCGTGGTCGATGGCGATTCGATCAAGATCGACAGCCTGATCCTGCTGAAGACAAGTGGTGGAACGGCCAGCAGCACGATCTACTTTGACGAACTCGCCTATACGCCAGGCGAGGACATCGTGACCGTGGGCGCCAGCGGCGCGGACTTTACGGATATCCAGACGGCGATCGACAGTTTTGGCGCGGACAATGGCCAGGCCAACGTGGTGGAGCTGATCGACAGCAGCTATACGGTGCCCTCGCAGCTTCTCGTGCGGAAAAACTCCGGCGATCTGGATGCGCTGAAGATCCGGCCCGCGGTGGACACGACGCTGATCCTTCCGCAGGTGGCGGGCGATGCGGGAATCCTGATGACGGCGGACGGGCTGGTGGAAATCGGCTCGCCGAGCGCGCAAATGACGCTTCTGCCGGATACGGCCTCCGGCACTGGCGACAACGATACGACGGCGGTGATTCTCGATGAGGACACCGACAAGTATTACGCCTGGGTGAATAACCTGCTGATCGCGCCCAACGACGGCTCGGATAATCCGTCTTCCGACGGCACGACAGCCCCGAACGCTGGAGCGGATACCCAGTTTGGCGGTGGCTTGCAGACGTATTCCGGCCCGGGGTTCAATTACGGAAACAATACGTTTCTGACGGATGTGACGGTGACCGGGACCGGCGGAGGCTCGGGCAGCAACCGCGATGGCTTCGAGTTCTATAACGATGGCGATCTCGGCACGACGGTGCGCGAGGGCGTGCGATCGAGCCATAACGCGGGCGCAGGCGTCTATTTCAACTTCCGCCGGGGACGGTTGCTTGGCACTGAGTCGAATCCGATCTTGATCCACAACAACGGCGGCAACGGAATCTGGCTCGCCGGTGGCGGCACCGTGTTCGAGCTGGAGCATGTGGCATCGGTGGAAAACGGCGGCTACGGGCTATATGTCAACAGCGTGTCGTCGCTCTCCGATTCGCGCATTATCCACAGCGTGTTTGCGCAGAACGCGAACTCAAACATTTTCTTCGAGGATGGCGATGTGCTGAATGTCTCCATCGAGCGGTCGACGGTGCATGACGCGGGTGGTTCCGGCGATGCGGCGCTGATCTCTGCAGCGGCCACGGATACGGCGCTGACCATGACCGACAGCATCGTCACGGGCAATGGCACCACGGGGCCGAGCGATGCGCTGAATATCAGCACCAGCTCGACCAATGGCACAATCGCGCTGGATTACTCGGCGAAGGTTCTCAATGGTCCCGATGCGCTGCTGGGGCCTGATGGCACTTTTGGCAAGACCGGCTCGATTACGGAAACGAATACGATCAACGACGATCCGCAGTATAAATCGGAGACGTTCAACGCGGGCCAGAATCCGGACTATCTCGTGGTGACCAATCCGGCTTACGAGAATCAGGATTCGAACGGCCAGAACCTCGGCGGCTGGGGAGGAGTCGACTTCTCCACCGGCGTTGACGCCTGGCTCCTGCTGGACGACTGAGCAGCCAGGCCCCAAGCGATGGATCGGGGCGCCCCTTTGCGGGGGCGCCCCGGTTGTTTTCGGGGGAGCCTGTCTTTTCATTTGCGGACAGCGTTTTGCGGTCTAAGGATGGCGCGCCAAAGCCATTTGCGCCCGATTTTCCGGGGTTGGAGACAATGTTATGCCGAATTCGATGTCGCTTGCGGTGAGTGCGAATTTCGCCACGCTCGATTGGTTGGTTGTCTTAATCTACTTTGCCGTGGTGATCGGCGTTGGCTTCTGGAGTTCCCGGAGCCAGAAAAGCAAACGCGATTATTTCCTGGGTGGAAGACGCCTTCCCTGGTGGGTGGTCGGCCTGTCGATCATTGCGACGGAAACCAGCGCGCTCACCTTTATCGGCATCCCGGCCATTGCTTTCGGTGCGCTCAGTATCTCCGACGATGGCACGTTTTCCGTCAGCGGCGGAAACATGCATTTCATCAACCTGGTCATCGGCTACATTATCGGGCGGATTATTATCGCCTGGAAGATCGTGCCCTATTATTTCAACGGGGACGTCTATACGCCTTTCCAGTTGCTGAAGCGCGCTTTCGGCCACCAGACGCGCTATGCGGCGGCGGGGCTTTCCCTGGTGGGAATGTCTCTGGGCGCGGGGGTGCGCGTCACGGTGACGGCGATTCCGGTGACGATTGTGATGCGGACGGTGTGGCCGGAGTTTCCGATGTGGCTGGCGGTGGTGGTGATCATGGTCGCGGCACTCATCTATACATCGCTGGGCGGCATCAAGGCGGTCGTCTGGACAGACATGATCCAGTATTTCATTTTCATCGGCGGCGGGCTCTTTACGGTCTTTTATATTCCCTCGCTGCTCACGGGGGACCTGGCGGCTCCCTCGGGTGCGGAAGGCTGGGCGGCGATCCGGGAGGTGGCGCCGGGGCACCTGCAGACGTTCAACCTGGGCCTTCTATCGCCGGAGCAAGTTGCGGCGGCCGGCGGGGGGGGGCTCAGTTTCGGCCAATACCTCTGGGTCCAGATCAAGGAAATTTTCGCCGGAGATTTTAACCTGATCATGGGCATCTTTCCCCAGACGATCGGGATTATCCTGGCGTTCGGTTTTGATCAGCTCAATGTCCAGCGTGTTCTGGGCTGCCGAAACATCAAGGAAGGCCGGGCGGCGATGCTGATGAGCGCCTTCCTGATCTTTCCCCAGTTCCTGCTCTTCCTCATGATCGGAGTTTGCCTGTTTGCTTTCTACAAACTGAATGGATTCGAGTTCGGGATCATGCCCTGGGATCCGGCTTCCGTGAGCGCGGAAACGGGCATGGGCAACCCGAAAGGGGACTATGTGTTCCCGGTGTTCATGGTGACGCATGTGCCGGTGATTTTCCGGGGCTTGCTGGTTGCGGGGATTCTGGCGGCGGCGATGTCGAGCGTTTCAAGCGCGCTTTCCGCAATGTCGAGTATTTCGATCATGGACTTCTATCGTCCGCTGAAAGGCGTGAAGGGCGAAGGCAAGTCCGAGCTTGGGATCTCGGTGGCGGCAACCGTGATGTCGGGCATCGCCCTTATGATTATTGCGTTGCTTTGCATCCCGGCGGAACTGCTGCTGAACCTGGCATTCAAGCTCGTTGGCCTGACTGGTGGCGGAATTCTCGGCGCTTTCGTGTTCGCCATGATCACGAAACGCGGCTATCCGGGACCCGCCATTGCGGGCCTGATCACGTCGTTTATTTTCATGATCATCTACAATGTGTTCCGCTCCTACACGGCTTTCAGCATCAATTGGCCCTGGGACACGACGGTGGGCATGGTGGTGTGCCTGCTGGTGGCCTGGCTGGCATCGTTTGGCCTGCCGATCCCCGAGGGGCGCGACATCTCTTCCACGGCAGAAGATGACGTCTGAGAGCGGCGATAGGATGAAAAGTCATTCAAGGACGCGGCGGCCTGCTCCCCGCGTCCTTATCTTTACGGAATGGTTCTTCCCTTCACCGGGCGGCTCGGAACGGGTGGCCCACAACCTTGCGCTGGACTTGCACCGGCGGGGTTGGCGGCCCGTTGTCTATGCGCGTCAAATGGCTGGAAGCGAGGCATTCGATGCGCGCCAGCCCTATCCGGTTATTCGGTCGGCGCTCTGGTCCTCTGTGTGGAATCTCAATCGAGCCGGGGCGGGCTGGTCGCGGATTGGGCGGATCCTCACGGCGCCGGTGCTGCTGTGGGAATTGGGTCTCCGGCGGTGGGATGCTTTGGTGGCGATCCACCTGGTGCCGCTGGCGTTTGTGACGCCGGTGCTTCGCCTGCTGGGCCGTCCTGTCTGCGTTTGGGCCCTGGGCGAGGAGATCGAGATGGGCCGCCGGTCGGCCTCGATGCGCTTCCAGGTGAAGACTTCCCTGAAGACAGCCTCCACGGTCTTCGCCATTTCCCGGGTTACGGCGGACCACGTTGTGGACCTTGGCGTGCCCCTCTCGCGGATCGTGATGGAGTTTCCCTGCCCGGACCGGTCGTTCTTCGCTGAGCTGGCGCCGGACCGAGGAACCCTCAGGCGCCAATGGCTGTCCGCGCGGAGGGGCGGGGAAGAGCCGCTCCTTTTCGTGACGATCTCGCGCCTGGCCGAGCGCAAGGGAATCGATACGGTTTTACGGGCGCTGGCGGAGTTGAAAGAAACGGAATCGGGAAAGGCCGGCTGGGTTTACTTGATCGGTGGCACCGGCGAAGATAAGCCACGGCTGAGGAAGGTGGTGGAAGAACTGGGGCTCGGAGAGCGGGTGGCGTTTCTCGGCTCGCTGGAGGAGGGTGAGAAGCGCGATTTGATCGAAGCGGCGGATCTCTTCCTGATGCCGAACCGCCGGCTGGAGAGTGGCGAGCAGGAAGGCTTCGGGATTGTTTTCGTCGAGGCGGCCTTGCGGGGAACGCCGAGCGTTGGCGGGCGGTCCGGGGGAACGGCGGACGCGCTGGAGCACGGGGTGAGCGGTTGGCTGGTCAAGCCGGACGATTCCAGGGAAACGCGCGATCGCCTGGAGGAGGTTCTGGGGAATCCTTCAATGCTGGAAGCCATGCGGCCGTCTATACGGCGCTGGGCGATGAAGAAGTTTCTCCCCCATCTTCGGCACAAAAATGTGCGGCGGCGCTTGCTGCGGCTTATCCGGAACAAGAAGTAGCGGCGCCGTCAGGTGACATCGCTGACCGTTGGCTGCAGAACGCCCTCTTCGTCGACGAGGCGGATTGGATTGCTGAGAATATACAGGCGGCGGTTGAGGTAGGCTTCCACGCGATAGGATCCGGGGCCCGCCTCGGGAAAAGTCATCTCCTCGCCGGTTCCCCAGAAAAGGGGCTGGCCGTTGTGGCGGAGGACGATTTCCGCCTCGACGGGCACGCGCATATGGAAGCGTCCCTTCGGGGCGTAGGGCACGTCATCGCCCATGGGGCGGACGCGTCCCGCAGGGGGGTGGTATTCGAAGAGGAAGGGGCTTTCCCGCTCGATGGAGCGATTGACGATATAGGAGCGCCCTTCGCGGAGGGCATTCCAGACGAGGTCGCGGGCGCGGAGGGAGACGGCGGGGAGTTCCGGCGTCTGGACGCAGGTGCAGATGGTGCTGAAGGCCAGCTCGTAGGGGAAGATCTGGCGCCATTCGAGGAGGGGGCTCTTTCGCTGGTGAACGTTCAGGCCTCCAATGATCGGGAGGGGGCGCTTTTCCAGCTGGCGGTCCCATTGCCAGAGCAATCGCCTGGAAGGGCCGCGGACGACCCGTTCGGGACGGCTGAGGAGCTGGATGACTTCTTCGCTGGGGGCGATGGAGAGGAACTCATCGGTGAGGCTCCAGATTTCCAGCAAATCGGCGCGGCGAAGATCCAGCGGGGGAGGGATTTGGGCGATGCCGGGAGAACGGCCGTCGAAAAGCTGGTGATGGACGGCGACGGCCTGGCCGTATTGGCGGCGGGTTTCGTCGAGGGCTTCGTTGAGTGTTGGGCGTTCCCCAATGGTTTCCCGCGTTTCGAAGGCGAGAAAGTGGCCTTCCTTTGTGGAAACTTCTTCGCCGCAAAGGACGAGGACCTTGTCGTGCCATCCTTCCAGGTTTTCCTGGCCGATTCGGCGGGAATGGTGGTCCGTGATGATGACAAAATCGATCTGGGCGTCATGCGCTGCTTCGAGAACATGGTCCAGGGTGTCATCCCCGCCGCTTTGGCCCGTATGGACATGGACGGCTCCGATGTAGGTTTGCGGCCCGGACGGCATACGCGGATTCCTGGAGAAATGACGGCAAGTGGAGACGCTCCAGATAGAAAGCGGTGGCCGGTGATGTGTCAACGCCTTGGTCCGGACTCGGGGCGCCATGTCTCAAATCGGACGTTGCTGTTGTGTTTTTCGATCGGCGAAGCGGTGGGTTTTCCTGCTTTTCCGTTGCGCCGGTAGCCGCTGCAAAGGGAGGTGACTGGCAAATCCCGGCAAGGGAAGGAGCTGTTCGTTGCCGATCTTCCGCATTCCTTTTTTCCTTTTCAGCCTCATCCTCCTGACAGGGGCCTCCTGGTCTCTGGCAAGCGCGCAGCAGCTTGTGTATCCAGAGGAGGGAACCCCGATCGCGGAGATTCGCGTGGAGGGAACGAATCGTCTCGCTCCGGCAGGGATCACCCGCCGCATGGAATTGCGGGAAGGGGGAATCTTCACACGGTCGGCCTATCGGCGGGACCTGCAATCGATCAGCAATATCGGCACGATCGATCCCATCGACCTTCGGATTCTGTGGGAGGAAAACGAGGATGGAGAGCTGATTTTGACGGTCTCCGTCCGGGAACTCTCCGTGATCCGCAATATCAAGGTGATTGGAAACAGCGAATTCAGCCGCGAACAGATTGTCTCGCAACTGGATTTCGAGGAAGGTGACCTGGCGACGGTGGAGCTGGAAGCGGCGACGGCGCGGAATCTTCGGAGCTTTTACCGCCAGGGGGGGTACAAGGCCGCGGGGATCAACGTGGACGTGGAGAAAGTCTTCGGCGAGGAAGGCCTTGTGGATGTGGTGATTACGATCGACGAGGGCCAGCGTATCGAAATCGATAAGCTGATCATCAACGGCAACGACCACTTCAGTGACTTCTATTTCAAAATGAGGATCTCCAACGCGCCGGGGCTGCTGTTCTTCAGCAACTATTTCGACGAGGCGCTGATGGACGATGACCTGGCTTTTATCCGCGAGACCTATCGCCAGGCGGGATTTCTGGACGTGGAGGTCCGCCGCCAGGATTTGATCTACGACGAGGAAAACTCCGAAATTACCATCGTGATCAATGTGGACGAAGGGCCGCGCTATCGCGTGGATGAGGTGAGGACCGAGGGAATTACCTATTTCACGCCCGAGGAAGTTCGGCGGGTCACGGATGATTTGACGGATCGCTACTACAAGGGCGAGCGGCTTGGAAGTGTTCTGGATGACTTGCGGCGGCTTTACGGAAATCAGGGGTATATCGACACCGAGTTTGGATACCGTCTGGATAAAGAGCCGGAGAGCCGGACAGTGGATATCGTGCTGTCGGTGAAGGAGAGCCCGGTGGTCCGCGTGGGCGAGGTTCGCCTGATGATGGAGGATTACCAGTATGATGTGGAGCCGACGGGCGTCGATCAAGTGATCGATAAACTGGCGCCGCCCACGGAAGAAGAGACGGTGAGGCGGGAAATCCGCCTGGAACCGGGAGAAAAATATCGCACGTCGGAGGAAGTGCGAACGGTCGAGCGGCTTCGGAACCTGGGGATTTTCCGGGAAGTGCAGGTTGTTCGTGAACCGACGAGCGATCCGCGGGTGCGCGATGCGGTCGTTGTTGTGGACGAGGATCCCGCGGCTGCGTTTATCGGTGCGACGGCTGGCGTCGGCGAGCGCTCTGGCCCGGCGATCACGTTGCGCTTTGAGCAACCCAACTTTGGCGGCCGTGCGGATATCGTTTCCGCTTCGGCGACGTTTGGCACACGAAACGTGGCGTACCGGCTTCGTTATTTTGACCGTTACATGGGAGGCTCGGACACGTCGATGGATGTTCGGCTTTATCATTCGACGGATCGTTACCGGGCGTATTGGGAGGAAGTGACCGGCGGCTCGGTTGAGTTTGGTCGTCCATTGACCGAGCGGCTCAGAGGATTTGTGCGGCTGCGCACGGAATATGTCGATTACGGCGGCCATGACGATGAGACGGAAGAAGATTTCGACGATCATTGGACGGCAGCGGTGCGGCCGTTGATCGCCTATGACCGGCGCGACAGTGTGATTTATCCGACGCGGGGCTATTACATCAGTGGTGGATTCGAAACGGGCGCAGCGGACGGCTTCATGCTGAAGCTGCTGCATACCTACGAGTGGTACAAGAAGCCCTTCGCTCGGCGGGACAATGTTTACGTCTATGGCCACACGGTGGGGCTGATGCCCTATGACGCGACGGATATTGGATTGAGCGAGCGCTTCTTCGTCGGTGGCACGGGGAGCTTGCGTGGTTTTCGGCCTCGCGAAGTGGGCCCGCGGGATGACCTCGATGATGACCTGGCCATCGGCGGTGCGACGAGAATCACCCAGAGGCATGAATTTCATTTTCCCATTCAGGAGGACTTCCTGATTGGCCGTGTCTTCACTGATCTCGCGATTCTCGAGGAAGAGCCCTTCACTTTGGGGACGCCGCGGATTGGTTCGGGTGTGGGAGCGATCCTGGACGTCGGGCCGTTGAAGGCGGAAATTGATCTCGCTGTCCCGGTGTTGAAAGAGGATGACGACGAGCCGCAGTTTTTCCACCTTCGCCTGGGGTCGAATTTCTGACCGGCAATCACTCTGACAAGCAGAAGAAAAGCCCCGCCGTCCGGCGGGGCTTTTTTGGCGTGGAGTGTTTTCGAAGTAGCGGCTAGACGTGGACTTTGGGTCCGCCCTCAAGGATTTCCCTGGAGGCCTGATCGGCATATTTCTCGAAGTTCTTGCGGAACATGCCTGCCAGTTTCTCAGCGGTGTCGTCGTACTTTTTCGGGTCCGCCCAGGTCTTCTTGGGGTTGAGGACCTTGCTGGGAACGTTGGGGCATTCCTTGGGCATGGAAAGGCCAAACACCTCGTCCATTTCGTATTCCACGTTATCGAGATCGCCATTGAGGGCGGCTTCGACGATGGCGCGGGTGTATTTGAGAGCGAAGCGATGACCCTCGCCGTAGGACCCACCGGTCCAGCCGGTGTTGATAAGCCAGACGTTGGCTTTGTGCTGTTTCATCTTCTCGGCGAGGAGTTCGGCGTATTTCGTTGGGTGCCAGACAAGGAAGGCGGCGCCGAAACAGGCGGAGAAATTGGGCTGGGGCTCTGTGACGCCGACCTCCGTGCCAGCGACCTTGGCTGTGTAGCCGCTGATAAAGTGATACATGGCCTGGCCGGGGGTGAGACGGGAAATCGGGGGCAAGACACCAAAGGCATCACAAGTGAGGAAAATGATGTTGGTGGGGTGCCCTCCGACGCAGGGGATCTTGGCGTTATCAATGTACTCCACTGGATAGGAAACGCGGGTGTTTTCCGTGATGGAGTTGTCGTCCCAGTCGACCTCGTGAGTTTTTTCGTCGATAACGACATTTTCGAGAACGGAGCCATACTTGATGGCCTTGTAGATCTGGGGCTCTTTTTCGGCGGAGAGATTGATGGTCTTGGCGTAGCATCCGCCTTCGAAGTTAAAGACGCCGTCCTCAGACCATCCATGCTCATCATCGCCGATGAGGTGGCGCTTTGAATCCGCGGAAAGCGTCGTCTTACCGGTGCCGCTCAGGCCGAAGAAAAGGGCCACGTTCCCATCGTCGTCCTCGTTGGAGGAGCAGTGCATGCCCAAGACGCCCTGGAGGGGAAGGACATAGTTCATAACGGTGAAGATGCCTTTTTTCATTTCGCCGGCATAGAGGGAACCGAGAATGATGAGTTCTCTCTTTTTGTAGTTGATATTCACGGAGACGTCATTGCCGGTGCCCGGGATATTGGGGCTGGTCTTCATGTGGCCGCCATTGAAGAGAATCCATTCGGGCTCGCCGAAGTCCGCCATTTCTTTATCCGTGGGGCGAATGAGCATGTTATACATGAAGAGGGCATGGTAGGGCAGGGTGCAGATAATCCGGCACTTGATGCGATATTTGGGATCCCATCCGGCGAATCCGTCGACGACAAGTATGTAATCTTGACGGTCGTTGAGGGCACAGATAGTGAGGTCTTTGAGGATCTGGTTGCTGGTCTCGCTGATGGGGATGTTGATGTCGCCCCACCAGATGTTGTCCTTGGAGGTTTCTTCCTCGACGGTGCGCTTTTCCTTTGGGCTGCGGCCGGTTTTTTCGCCGGAGTAGGCGACCATGGCTCCGTTGTCGGCGATGAAGCAGTCATCGCGCTGCATCCCGAGTTCGTAGAGCTTGGCGACGGACGGATTGTGGTACACCTTTTTCGCTTTGATCCCGTATTTGGAGAGGTCCAATCCCATAGTATTCCATCTTCCCTTGTGGTGGTTTGGAAAGAAAAAGAGAAGTGTCAAATTGGGTTCCCGTTGGTTGCGTCCTATTTCACGGCGAAAAAAAAGCAACAATTCCGAGGCTATCTCTTTTTCTACCACAAAGGTGTTACCGGATACAGAGAATGACCGCAAAGAGAATTAAGCAGAAGTCTGACAAAGAAATAAGAGGGCTGATTTAAATAAAATCGCCCTCCAAACGGAAGGGCTCACGGACGGCGTTGGAAGAAGCGCAAGCGCCAGGGCATCCAGATACTCTCCCAGATGACTGATCCGCTCATTTTCGATTCTCCCTCGCGGCGTTCGACGAATACGATCGGCACCTCGACGATGCGTGCTTTGGAGCGTATTGCCCGCCAGACCATTTCGACCAAAAACGAGTAGCCGTTGCTTTTGATGGATTTCAGCCGCATGCGGAGAATGAGGTTTCGGCGATAGGCGCGGTAACCGGTGGTGCAGTCCTGGATGGGGAATCCGAGGATGGTTCGGACGTAAAGGTTCGCGAAGAGGCTGAGGAGGAGGCGTTTGATCTGCCAGTTGATCACCCGGACGCCACCGGCATAGCGCGAACCAACGGCCATGTCGGCGTGTTCCAGAGCCTCGATGAGATCGGGGAGGGCCTTTGGCTCGTGCGAGAAATCCGCGTCCATGGTGATGATCTGGTCGGCGCCGAGCTTCACCGCGCGAAGAAGGCCATCGCGAACGGCGGTGCCATAGCCCCGGCTGTTGCGGCGTATGAGCACATGGACGTCCGGGAGATTAAGGTCCTGGACGGACTTGGCGGTGCCGTCGGGGGAGTTGTCGTCGACGACCAGGACCATAACTTCGGGGGTCCATTTCTTGACCTGGCCCACTAATTCCGGGGCGTTGAGCGCTTCGTTGTAGGTGGCGATGACGACGGCGGTTCGTTTCATGAAGGCGCTTGGTTCGTTGGTGAATGATCAAGAACAACTGGGCGCACTTGTGGGTGATATTGGGCGGAAGGCCAATCCTTTTTCGAAATGCCTGGTTGGGTAGTGAGAGGAGCGGGGTGATGGAATCGAGCCCGGAGCCTTTCCCATCCTTGCCCACCCAGCTTCCAGCCCCGGTTTGAATGCGGGGGCCCTGAATTGCTGCCAATGCACTTTTTCCCTTCACGCTCGGCGCGGCCACGGCTACGTTTCCGAGCCTGCGGTGCGCTGGTTTGTCTGCGCCCCCTTGCCACTTTTTGGAACAAGAGAAAGTAGGACTATTCCATGTCTGCAACTGCTGAACGCTCGGACGTCACGCTGGACAAGATTGTTTCCCTGTGCAAGCGCCGGGGTATCATTTTCCCGGGATCGGATATCTACGAAGGGCTTGCGGGGACGTTTGATTACGGGCCGGTGGGTGCCGAGCTGAAGCGCAACGTGAAGGATGCCTGGTGGCGGGCCATGGTCTACGAACGGGATGATATCGAGGGAGTGGACGCGGCGATCCTGATGAATCCACGGGTGTGGAAGGCTTCGGGCCACGTGGATACGTTCCATGATCCGCTTTGCGACAGCCTGGGCCCATCGAGAAAGCGCTACCGGGCGGATCACCTGGAAGAGACCGAATGCACCGCCTATCGCGCGATCGACATGGAGGATCCGGATCAGCCCAGGCCCGTGGAGAAGATCGAGATCTGGGCGCCGACGAAAAAGAAGGCGAAGGAGTTCTTCAAGAACTACTGGGAGAAGGCCTTCGACCTGGAGGGGAAGCGCATCAAGCTGGAGGAAGTGGACGGTTCGACGCGAAAGGGCATGTTCTCGCCGGACGATGGCGGGAGGCTGACGGAGCCGCGGCAATTCAACCTGATGCTGGCGACGAATGTGGGGGCGGTGGCGGACTCCGCTTCCAAGGTCTATCTGCGCCCGGAAACGGCTCAGGGCATCTTCACGAATTTTCAAAACGTCCAGACAACGATGAGGCGCAAGGTGCCCTTTGGCATCGCGCAGACGGGGAAGTCCTTCCGCAACGAGATCACGCCGCGTAATTTCATCTTCCGCACGCGTGAATTCGAGCAGATGGAAATCGAGTTTTTCTGCAAGCCGGGCCATCTCTGCAAAGAGGGCGAGATGACTGACAGGGAATGGCACGAGCACTGGAAGCGCGAGCGCCTGAACTGGTATATACGCTTTGGCATCCGCCAGGAGAATTTGCGGATGAGGCCGCACGACGAGGACGAGCTGGCGCATTACTCGAAAGCCTGCGACGATGTGGAGTATCTTTTTCCCATCGGTTGGCAGGAACTTGAGGGGATTGCGAATCGGACGGATTTTGATCTGAAGCAGCACATGGAGCACAGCGGCAAGGATTTGCGCTACTTCGACCAGGACCTGGGCGAGCATTACGTCCCTTACGTGATCGAACCGTCCGCTGGCGTGGATCGTTCCTGCCTGGCTTTCATCACGGATGCTTATCGCGAGGAGCAGGTGAAGAACGAAAAGCGCGTGGTGCTGAAGCTTCATCCGAGCCTGGCACCGGTGAAAGCGGCCGTGTTTCCGCTTCTCAAGAACCGGCCCGAGCTGGTGGAGATGGCGAAGAATCTGGCCGCGGAAATGCGCCAGGACTACCGGACGGTGTACGACGATACGGCAGCGATCGGGAAGCTGTATAGACGCCAGGACGAAATCGGGACGCCCTTTTGCCTGACCGTGGACGTGGATTCGCTGGAAGACCAGGCGGTGACCGTGCGCGACCGCGATTCGATGGAGCAGGTGCGCATCGGGATCGACAAGGTGCGCGAATATGTCGGCGAAGAGCTGAAGAAAAAGGGCTGATCAATCGCGGGCCCAGCAACGGATAACGGCACATGGAACGTGGCACAGGCCAGACAGGCAAGAATCCGCCGTATCGGCTGATCGGACTCGGTGCCGCCTTTCTCGCTACGATTGGTCTCCTGGCGATTCTGCTGTTTCCAGGAGAGCCGACGGAAGAAGAACGGTTGATTCAAGACGTCGACCGATTGATTGAGGCGGTGGAGAAAGAAGAGCTGGACACGTTGTTGGCGGGGCTGACGCCTTATGTTTCGGTGGACTTCATGGGGCGGGAACGGCTTTCCGGGATGGATGAAGTGGAAGAGCGCGCCGAGAGGCTTTTTCGCACGATGGAAATGATCAACCTGCGTCCGGGGCGGCCAGAGGTGACCTTCGACCCCTCGGGCCGGCACGCGGAAATGATTCTGCCCTTTCATTGGCTTGCAGCTCATGGCATGTATCCTAATATGTATAGCCGTTCAAGAGACATGACGAAGGACGGCCGCCCCTTTACGGCGGATATTGAACTCTTCCGGCAGGGAGAAGAATGGCTCGTCCAGGACGTGAAAGTGAAGGTCGGCGTGGAATGAGGGGATTGAGGCTTTTCGGTTTTCTGCTGCTGTTTTCTGCCGGGGCGTGGGCCACGGCGTCTGGCGCGTCTTTTCAATGGCTTGCGGCGGGGAATGAGCCGGAGGAGGAAATGCTCCGGCGCGTGGAGGCGGGAAAGGCGCTGCAGGCGTTGCTTCTGAATCCGGAGGGGCGGAAAAAGGGAGGGCCGCTGATCGATCCCGACAGCGTGGCCGTCCGGTGGAATGGCGAGGAGCTGCCAGTCTACGTGCATTACAAGCGGCCGGACATCGCTCTGGTTTTCGCATTGCCGGTGCCGGAGGTCTTTCAGGAAACGTCGACAGGGACGCTGACCCTTGCCTGGCGGGAACTTGGAGGCGCTACCGTCTATACATCTGAGGGGCTTCAATTCCGGCCGGAAAGCCTTCCAGGCAAGTCGGCAAAGGATGGCACGGTGCGGGTGCTGCGCGTTGAAGGGCCGAAGGGGAATCCGGTGGCGTTTCCTTATTACTTTGGCCAGCGCAGCCAGGATTTGTTTGCACGCGGAAGCCAGGAGGGCCGAATCGTTCTGGATGCGCCAAACCGTAATACGCCGGGCGAGCACTATGCCTGGGCGCGGGATTACTGGACCACCGCTTTCGACCCGATTTCGAGTCCGACGGTGACGCTGTTGCCGCGCAAGCCGGAGACGACGCGAAAGGCGACTCTTCGCATTGAGGATCAGGAAGGCGGGGAAATCATTCCTTCCCTGGTGATTCGCGAGGATTCCGATGCTTATGTCTATACAGGGGAGGGCGAGGTCACCGTCGCCCGCGGGCAGCCGACTATTTTCTTTGCGGTGGCGGCGGGCTACGCACCGAAGCGTATCGAGTTCAAGCCGGGCGAGGAAGAGGCCACCGCGGTCATGCGCCCTTTGGGCGGGAACTAGACTGGACTGTCTCAGTTTTCGATGATGAGAACGAGGACGAGGAATTCATCTCCGCATCCAGGCCGGCGGCTTTTCTCGCGGCTTCGATGAATCGTTCCTGCATTCGCTCGAAGGAGAATTCCCGGCGGGCGACTTCCCGGCCGGCTTCGCCGGCGCGGCGAGCTTCATCCCAATCGATGCGTTCGAAAAATTCTTTCCATTGCGGGCGGGGGAGCACGAATCCCGATTCGCGATGCGTAATCAGTTCCTGGATTCCTCCCGCCGGAGTGGCCAGGCAGGGAACCCCGCGCATCATGGCTTCGAGCAAAACGGTGGGGACCCCTTCGGCGGTGCTTGGGGCGACCAGGAGGTCGAGGCTTTGGAGGATGGGGCCCGGCTCGACAAATCCGGGACAGATGGCGCCCATGGATTCGGCCTTTTTCTTGAGGCCGGAGGGGAGCTTGCCGGCGAAGATGAGGCTGCCGGGACGGCCGAGCTGATCCCAAAGCTGCAGAAAGAAGTGGTGGCCTTTTTTCGGATGGCCGCGGGCGACGAGGCCGAAAACGGGACCGGGCAGGCCAGGATAGGCGGGTGCTTCCCGCCCCGGTTCGGGAACGCCGTTATAGATGACCATGCCGGGCCAATCGCCGAGAGCTTTGCGGGAATTACTGAGCCAGAGGCTGAAACGCCAGCCGATGGCCTGGCGGATTGCTCCCTTCCAGCCTTCAAAATCGCTTTCACAGCGGATGTTTCCAACGAGGGCACGTTTGCCCGAGGGGAAGGCGAGGAAGGCCGCCAGGTGGCCCGTCACACCGTAACAGAAGATGGATTCCGCGGGTTCTTGCCTGAGGCGGCGGATGGTGCGCCACAGGCCGGCGGGCCCGAGAGGATACGCGCCGAGATCTTCCATGGTGATGACATGGAAATTGGGCGTCTCCCGGCAAAGACGCTGGATGTTCGTCTCGGTGCCTCCGCCGGTGGACCGGACCAGCAGATGGAGGGTCTTGGGGATTGCCTCGCTGTTCAAAGGACGTACTTTCGATACCAGAGTTGAAACATCAATAAAGCCCATATTTGCCGCTCGTGGTTGTATTGTCCACTGAAATGGCGGGCAAGGAGGCTCTGGACGGCGTGTTCGTCGAAGAAGCCGTGGTGGCGGAGCGCGTCCGGCGCGAGGTGGTCGGTAATCAGGGTTTTGAGTTCGCCGCGGAACCAGTGCTTGAGCGGGACGGCGAAGCCGCGCTTGGGCCCGTCGACGATTTTCGCGGGCAGGCGCTTTCGCAGAAGGCGTTTGAGGAGGATTTTTTGTTCGCCGCCGCGCATTTTGAATCTGGCGGGAAGGCGGAGGGCGAACTCGACAATGCGATGGTCGAGCAGGGGCGGCCGCGTTTCCAGGCTGGAGGCCATGGCCGCGCGATCCATCTTTACGAGGATGTCCGCCGGGAGATAGTGCTGCAGATCGGTGAGGGCCGCCCTCTGGATGAGGGGGAGGCGCATCGGCGCATTGGCGAGATCATGGATCGGGTGGCGGTTGAAGTCGTTGAGGAGGGGCTCGCTGAGAAGGTTTTTCACGAAGGGGGCGTTCCATCCTGCAAAGACAAAGGGATAAAGCTGGCGGCGGGAGGCGAATTGCATCCCCCGGGCGATGGTTTGAAGCCGGTAGTTGGGGATTCGTTCGGCCAGAGAGGCCATGGCGCGGCGAAGGGGGGAGGGGAGCCAGGCGGCGGTGCGCGAGACGTCCCGGGCCCAGCGGTAGCGGTCGTAGCCGAGGAAGAGTTCGTCGCCCCCATCGCCGGAAAGGGCGACGGTGACGTGCTGCCGGGTCCAGCGGGCGAGGATGGCGGTGGGGATGATGGAGGCGTCGGCGAAAGGTTCGTCGCAGATTTGCGGAAGGTCTTCGATCAGATCGAGGAGGTCGCGGGCTTCGACGCGGTGCTGCTGGTGTTGGGTTTCGAGGAGGCGGGCGGTTTCGCGGGCGCGCGGGCCCTCGTCGTATTCTTCGTCGGCGAAACTGATTGTAAAGGTGCGGGCCTCGCTGGTGTGCCGGGCCAACTCCGATGCAATGAGGCTGGAGTCGACGCCGCCGCTGAGGAAGCAGCCGAGGGGGACATCGGACAGGGTGCGCATTCGGACGGAATCGGAGAGAAGAGATTCGAGTTCTTCTTCTGCCTCGCCGATGGAGCGGGCGGTCGTGGCGGAGGGCATGCCGGGGAAGAAGCAGTCCTTGACCGTCCAGTAGGGCTCGATGCGCGCGCGTTCCGTTTCGAGATCAAATTCAAGCATGTTGCCCGGCGGGAGCTTGCGGACCCCTTTGTATATTGCGAGGGGGTCGGGGATATAGTTGAAAAGAAAGTATTCGGAGACGGCGCGCGGGCGGATTTGCGGGGAAAAGCGGGGGTGGGGGAGAAGGGCCTTCAACTCGGAGGCGAAAGCAAAACGGCCGGATTCCTGGAAGTAGTAGAGGGGCTTTTCGCCGAGGCGGTCGCGAAAGAGAAAGAGCTTTTGGATGCGTTCGTCATGGATCGCCATGGCAAACATGCCATTGAGCCATTCGACAAAAGAGGGCCCCTGCTTTTCATAGAGCCGGAGGATCGTTTCCGTGTCACAGCTTGATTCCCATTGCGCGCCGGGGAGAAGGCGCCTGAGTCGCTGGTGGTTGTAGATCTCGCCATTATAGACAATGTGGATGGCGCCGCGTGCGGCGGACATGGGCTGGTGGCCGCGGGATGTGGGGTCGAGGATCGAGAGGCGGCGATGGCCGATGGCGGCGGCGCCGCCGCGATAGACGCCACGATCATCGGGCCCCCGGTGGGCGAGAGCGTCCACCATGCGGTCGAAGGCTTCCGGCGGGCATTCGCCGGGGCGATTCGTGCCCACAATCCCACACATTGGCTGTCAGCTCACAGAGGGGGTGACGGGGGTCAGGAGAACCTGTTGATCGATGGTTTCCGGAGCGGGCGGGTTGGCCGGATCCATGAAGCCGAAATAATAGAGCGGTACGTGGCCAATGCGGAGAATATCTCCGGGGCGGATCGGGTTGCTTCCCTTGATGGGGGTGCCATTGATGGTCGACCCGTTCTGGCTGCCCATGTCTTCGATATAGACGCCCTTGGGAGTAACGGATATCTTGGCATGGCGGCGGGAGACGCTGCCATGGTTGAGCGAGAGATGGTTGTCGGGCAGGCGGCCGATGAGCAGATTGCTCATGCGAAAGGCGAGCAGCCGCGGCCCCTTGTCGCTGGCGACGGCGATCAGAAATGTGCGGACGGTGGCACCGCCGGGGCCTTGATCCGTTTCGGGTTCGGTGGGACGAGCGGAAGGAGGCATCAGCTTGGGCGGCTTCTCCTGGCGGGATGGGTGAACGGAGAATGTGATTCCCTGCACCGGTGAGTGTATGTCACTGGGGGCGGTCGGCAAAGTCAAGCAGGCTTGGCTGCGCGGAGATTTCCCCCGGGAGAGAACTTTCTCGATGCGGGACACTTTGAAGTTGACACGGTAGCACATTCCTCGCGACTTGGTCCCAAGGCTTATGAACAAGCCTTTTCATTCTATTTCGCCGAACGGGCCGCCTGTTGATCCACGTTGCGAGACGGCTCGTTACGCCCTGCGGAGGGTTCCATGACCAAAGACCTGCTTGACCGGTTTGAGACCGGCGTCAGCCGCATTATCTCCTCACTCGAAGAACTTCGCGTCAAGAACACCCAGCTGGAGACGGAAAACGACGGCCTGCGGATTCACGCAGCCGATCGCGACCGGTTGGAAGAGCGTGTTCATGAGTTGGAACAACAGGCGGGCCAGTCAACCGCCAAAGAGGAAGAGATCCAAAGCCTGCGCAATCGCCTTCAGGAACTGGAGGGCCAGCTTGAGCAGACTCGTTCCGAGCGCGACGAAGCGCATCGCGCGGCCGACCGGGCCCATGGGCTGGAAGAAGAGCTGAAAAAAGCCAGGGACCGGGTTTCCGAACTGGATTGGCTCTATGGCGAGGCGCGCGCCCAGCGCGATGAGCTTCAGGGCCGCGTGGACGACATGAAGAGCCGCGCCGAGGAAATGGAGAAGCAACTGAAGGAACGCTCGACGGAGACGGAGCAGCTCCGGGCCCAATTGGACGAGGCTCGCGCGCAACTGGAAGAGTCCAACGAGAACCAGGGCGAAGCGGAAGGATTGAGGGCGGAAGTGGAAGATCTTCGCAGCCGCCTGGAGGCGGCGGTGGGACGTGAGACCCAGATGAAAGATCGTCTCAATAGCCTGATCCAGCGGATTGAAGAAGCGGAGAATCTGCTGGGCACGATGGAGTTGAGCAATCATGGCCAGTCGTGAAGAAGTGGTTCAAATCCAAGTTGCCGGACATGAAATCCGCCTGACGGCGAAAGAGGATGAGCGCAAGCACGTCGAACGCGCGGCGGAGAAAGTGACCGAGTCGATCCAGCGCCTGCAGAACCAGGTGGGCGGAGCGGCGTCTCCGGCAAAAGTCGCCGCCATGGTCGCTTTCCAATATGCTTTCGAACTCTCCATGGCCGACGAGATGCTGGAGGATGCCCAGCGCCTCCACGACGATTTGGAAAACGAGAGGGAAGCGGTGAAGCGGCTGGAGACACTGCTGGCGCGCGTGGACGACGCCCTGGCTTACTGAGCCGCCTCGCCCATCCCATACCGAAAACCAAAAGCGCCCCGCCAATCGGCAGGGCGCTTTTTCATGCTCGGGGCTCCTCGAGGATCAGCGCTCAGGCGCTTCCAGATACGACGTCATGAGGAAGAGCCGATCGCCGAAGGTGACGGTGCTGAAGCTCTCGCCAAAGTATTTTGATACGGCATCGGCGGGTGGCACCATCTCGGCGGTGAGGCCTTCGAACTCAGAGAACATGCCCATCTCGATGAGGCGCCGGAAACCATCGATGCCTTGTTCCATCGCCCTGGGAGGCGAGTAGGTGAAGGCCTGGAGGTCCTGGCGGTCCTCGGCGCTGATCTGGTTCAGGATCTTTTGCACGGCGGGCTTGCTGGTGATGTTTTCGGGAACATCGCCAGAGAGGGAGCGAACGGCCTGCTGAAGCTGGACGTTATTGTTGGCGAAAACGAGGTAGTTCTCGTTGAAGGCGGCGCCCCAGCTCATGGCCGATGGCATGCCGGCGGGAGGATTGAACTTGGCGATGGTAATGCCCTTCTGTTCCTCCAGGGTGACATTGATTCCCATGTTGGGATTCTGCTGGAGGTTCTCGAAGAGGGTCTTCAGTGTATCGGAGGCGACATCGCCATTCTTCCATTCCAGGAAGAATGCCTGGCTCTGCTGGAGAAGGCGCTGCTGCTCGCCCATCTGGGAGGCGATTTCCTCGTCCAACTCGCGGTTTACAACAAGATGATCGCCGGAGATATTTCCGATGATATTCTTGCGGAGATCGACCTGGAACTGCATCTGGGTGCTGGCGAGGCCCATCTGGACGCCGCCGGCGATCTGCGGCGCGATGTTATTGAGGATGGTGAGTGCTTCCTCAAAGAATCCGCCAAGATCGAGGCTGAAGGCGCTGACGCCGATGGCATCGGCTGGAGCCATCTCGAGGACCGAGAGATCAACGGGACCGGAGTTTTTCAGGACTTTGACGAGGCCGGATTTCTGGCTTGGTGAGACGATGCCGAAGTTCATGCTGGCGCCGTCCTGGGAGGAGGTGAGCGTCGCCATGGTGGCGTCGAGGTCGTAGAGCCCCGTGGTCGGCAGGGCGGCGGCGATTTTGGGCTGGACGTTGGTTCCTTCGACGGCCGCCTTGATGAAGCGGTCGGAATCGACGTAGAGATGCACTTTGTCCGGCGAGAGGTCGACTTTTTCGGCGTAAGTCTGGACTTCGCCCTTGTTCCGGAGCGGTGTCGGCGCGCCCTGGGCCTTCAGGGCGTTGATGGCCCCCTTGATCGCTTCGTCGGTCTCCCCTTCGGTGATGACGAAGTAACCATCGGGATAGGCATAGTGAATGGTCAACTTGCCGGGAGGCGTATTGGGCTGGTGGGGATCGGCGGGCATGTCACCGCTGACCTGATAGACAGTAACCCCCGACGTTTCGAAGGAAGCTTTGCTGGGGCTGTCGAACATTTCGGGGATGCGCTGGACTTTTTCCTCGAACCAGGCGCGTCCTTCCTCGTCGATTTCGATGATACTGGTCTGGACGAAGGAGGAAGGTTCGAAGGTTTCTCCGGGGAGGGTGAAATAGAAGGCCACGCCCCCCTTCAGGACATCCCAGGCTTCGCGGATCGTGGGAAGGCCTTCTTCGGCGGCTTTTTCGTTCGCCTCGTCGATCTGTTTCGTGACAAAAGTGCGCAGGGGCTCGGTGGCCTGATCCTTCCAGAGCTGGCCGTAAGGGCTTTGTTCGAGGCTCTGGGAGACAGCCGGAACATCACCGGTCCATCCGGCGACGATGGCATCGTCGGGGATCATCTTGGAAAAGTCCGTCGCCGCGGGGGCCAGCATGGGAGCGGCCGCGGCGAGGATTACGGCCCCGGCCAGGGAAAGGGGCGAGGCGGTTTTGCGGAATCGCATGGTCATCTCCTTAGGTTGCCTTTGAGGGGAGCGTGTTCTGCATCAATTACGGGCGTGGAGCCCAATTTATTCCAATTTGATGGAAGATTAGAGCGGGAACCCGCGGCGGCTGGCGATCTGCCTCTTTGCCTGCTGAAAGGCCGCCTGGTATTCGCCGGTTCCCGGCGGGGGAAGGTTGCGCTGGCGTTCGAGCATGGCCCGGGCTTCCGATTCGATATGCTCTTCCAATCTCTGATCAATGATCAGGGTTTTGGCGATCACATCGGCGGCATTGCCTGGGCCTGCCTGGGTTTTGATGGCGCCGCGGCTTGTCATTTCCCTGACCATGGCTTTCGCCAGCTTGCGAATTCGGGCTTCACTTAGACGCATGGTGCCTCCCCGCGTATCTTGTGTGAGGTGACTCCATACAGAGGAAAAAGGGTTGGTGCGAGAGGAATCCACCTCAGAAAGGCGTGATTGGGGTTTTTTCCGCCGGTGATTCCGCGCCAGAGCCGCTTATTGCGCGGTCCCGGCCGGGTTTGAAAACAGCACGGCGCCAGGGGAAAGTTCTCGCAGAGTCTTGATTTTATTAGAATTGCGGGTTTCCGTTCTCTTTCCTCCTTCTCTCCCGCCCCGAGCCGCCTTCTTTCATCCCGATCCATTCGATCTGGCGGATTCTGCGTTGAATGAGCCGCTCAGGGATTCTGGGAAAACCGCCGAATCTCTTTTTTCGCGTCTCCGGGGAAGACGGGACCGAGGGGCCAGGCACTTATTTCTTGAAATCGGGCGGAGCCATTCTCCGCGAAGCCCGTCACGCTGACGGGCCCCTGGATATATGGGAGCACCTTCGTCACCACGGTGTGGCCATCCACGTAAACCTCGACGAGGCTGCGGTCGAGGAAGATGCGCACGGGGACTTGCTCGAGGTCTGCATGGAAGGGCAGCAGGGCCGTTTCTCCTGCAACGAGGAGCATCCGGCCCTGGAATTCGACATGAATGATTTCTCCATTGGCGCCTTGGAGTTCCAGCCCCCAGCGGCTTGAGCCAACGTTTGTTCCCTGGAAGGAGAATTCCGAACTGCTGGAGGGCATTTCGAGGATCGGCTGGCGGCGATTGTCGACTTGCAGGTCCGGGGCAGAAATCCGGTCACCGCGAAGCTGCTGAAATTCGGGAAGCGGAGTGAAGCGCAGGCGGCCCTTGCTGTCTCTATCGAGGACGCGGGGAAGGGTCAGTGTGCCGCTCCAGCCCGTGTCGGAGGGAAAGCCGCGGACCCAGCCCCACATGACGCGGCGCCCTTGCTGGTCGACGAGGGCATTCGGGGCGAAGAAGTGGCCGGTTCAATCCATGGTCCCCTTTTCTTCCGGTGAGAAAACGCCGGTGCTGGGCTCGAACTCGCCGATGACCCATTCGCCGAGGCCGGGCGGGGTCGTGATGAGAACCCACTTGCCCTGAAGCGGGAAGAAAACGGGGACCTCGATGTTCGGGGCGGAGGGGTGTTCGTAGATCGACGTGTAGAAGATCATGAAACCGCCTTTGCCGTTGTGAATCGACGAGCCGGACCAAACGCCCGCTTCTCCTTCGTGTTTCACCTGTGCCCCCGCAAGTATTCGCTGTCGCCGCGCTTTCAAGCGGGTCAGAGAAAGCTTGCGGCAAAAGCCTGAATCCGGCAGGAAAAGCAGGCGGCTTAGACCAATGGCTTAGCTTGCGCCGAAGAGAGACCATAGCCGCTTACTCGTTCATAGTTTATAAGCTATGTGTTTAAAAGGGGCGTGAGTGAGTTTAAATGGAGCGGGACACCGGGTTCGAACCGGCGACCTCCACCTTGGCAATCGGCTCAGCCTCTTCCCTGCGTTCCCCTACATTGCTCAAATTAATTGGGTTACGCTTTTTCTTCGACAGGCGATTTCCCGCGATTTCACCCCATTTCCCGCCCTCCGTGGGGCATATGTGGGGCACGGCTAGCCAGAAGAAGCACGCTTCTCCCTCGAATCATTGTCGCTACACAAGTAGGTGATGCACAACTGTCTTGGCAGTCGCGATGTCTTTTGCTCTCCGAGTGTCGAGATTGCGCGCGAAAAAACTCCTCCGAGCCATGTCCTTTGGAACGCATTCGGAGAATTTCGCACCACCGTCATCCTGGACAAGGAAAGCAGCCCCCAAATTCTCCCATTCACAAGCTTGGAGCAAGGTCTTCAGGTCCTCCCATGTTCCGCACCATTCAAACTGGATCTTCGTAGCTGTACTGCGGCAGTCTACGCCTTCTGCCTGGAGAGCGACCTGAAGAGCAAGATTGGCAGAAGTTCCAGCGAAGGTCCACCAGACCCAATGCCCTTCTTCAACTTTCGCAACAACAGTAGAATCATCCTGGCTTAAGGACTTAAAGTCTTCACGCAAGGAATCAATGCGCTCCTTGGCCCTCTTGGAAAGCTTCTCAGAATCGACACTTTTAGAAAGTACGTCCCTCATGGCACCAGATAGCTCGCCTCCCATGGAACGAGTCTGTCCACTCCACAGCGAACGTCCCCTAAACTCAGAAGGCTCTACCTGCGCGACTTTGCGCTTCCAGTCTATATGTATGACGTTCCAAGGTCGTCCTGCGAGCGAAACAACCAATGGGCCGTCTGACCGTTGAGCAAAGGACAATAAATCGAGAAAGCCGATCTCATGACGTCCATGGAGGACAGTAACATAAGGGGGGCTTGTGAATACAGAAAGCAGCTCGAGGTAATTCTTCTTCTCGAATAGCTTCTCTCCCTTATCCCCCAGCCAAAGGAGTCCATCACTTTCGACGAGGATATTCTCATTTAGCATGTAGTCTATTATCAATTCCACTTCCAAGTCCGCTATGCCCATAGCTGGCAGAATTCTTAGCAGCCATGCGCGCCATCCATTTCGTGTAAGCCGCTTTTGTTGAATGACTAATGCCAGCAGCTGCTGGGCGACGACACGATATGGCTTAGGAGGTGGAAGCACATCCTCCACGAACCCCGTTGACCAAAGACGAACTAATCCAGTCGCTTGCACCAATGCTTCGTCGCTTGTGGTGAGGAAGAGGCAGTTTCTTTGTGTATCTTCTCTCCTTCCAGTCCGCCCCATTCTCTGGAGAAAACTAGATACTGTGAAAGGGCAGTCCACTTGAATCACGCGGTCAAGATCACCAATATCTATCCCCAACTCTAGTGCACTCGTGGCTACAATGACACAATCTCTGCGTGTTGCAAAGGCTTCTTCGGATGCCTTCCTTTGCTCAATTCCCAGAGAACTGTGGGAAACAAAAACCTGAGGGTCATTCTCCCGCAGGAGCGAAGCCAATCGTTCTGCCCTTGATCTGCTGTCCACAAACACAAGTCGCTTTTCGCC
>CAYFUR010000013.1:24544-52113 GCA_964346275.1 uncultured Candidatus Sumerlaeota bacterium | reverse complement strand
AATCCCTTCGGCGCCCAAGGCGCTAACCAACAAAATCCCTTTGGCGCCCAGCCAGGCCAGGGCTTTGGCCAGCAGCAACAGCAACAACAGCAGCCCGCCGAGCCCGCCAAGCTGACCGCATGGGGCGGCGAGCGCATCGTGGGTGTCCGCACCGGCCAGATCCTCAAAGACGCTCGCGAACTCAGCATCCTCGCAACGGCCTCCGGAAACTACTACGACGATGGCGAGCGCGGCCACGATGCCGTCGCCAATGACAACATCTATACAAACATCACCATCAACGATGACGAGTTTATCAGCCCGGAATCGCACTATGTAAAAACCCGAATCATTCAGACACTCAAATTCGTCTCGCCCCCGCCCGATGGCGTTGTCGAGGGAGAAAACGTCGAGCAGGGGCTTCTTCGCGATCTCCAGGGCATCGTTTCCCGGACCGATGCCTCACTGCGAACGTACCTCTTTGAGCCACGGGAATCCGAGCGCATGGACTTCTTCGCCAACCTCACCCCCATGGAATTCTCTCAGGTTCGCGTCGCTTCCACCAATCCCTTCTCGGGACTTCCCCACCTCATGGATCTCGAACGCGAGCAAGACCGCAAACTCCGCGAATGGGGAGAGAATTTTCTCCGCGAATACCGTATCAACCCCGACGAATTCGCCAGCCCATTTTACAAAACCTTCCTGCCACCTCCGCCGCGTGCTCCCCGCGTCCCCATGCCGGCAAATTTCTATCCTCACGAAATCGACGAAGATGAAGAAGGCGCGGGACGGGGCTTTGGCGGCGCCGGTTTCGAAGGATCAACGGCGGGGGCACCGATCGGCAACGCCAGCAGCCGATATTTCTGAATTTCCCTTTCCCCCCCGATCCGTGTTCGGGAAGCCTCCGGCCAAATATGGACGCGAGGCTTCATTTGTTTAACTCTCCAGGATCGCTTCGATGAAAAAACAGGAAATCGTCGAAAACCTTGAATTGGCTCAAACTCTTCTCGGCCAGTGGCTTCGCTACCGGCAATTTTTCCTCAAAGGCATCTCCGATGAGGAGATCGACCAGCAGGAAGAGGCCGACTTCATTGAAACCACCAGTGCCATCGCCCAGAACATCCGCAAGCTGGGTCAGCGCATCGACGAGAAGAAGTTTCCCTTTCGCCGGGACCAAATCTCAGCGCAGCTCAAAGGGGCCATTTCCATCTCGCATTTTCGGAACTTGCCCGAAGCGGATCAAAAGGGATTTTACAAAGAACTCCACATCTCCGTGATCTACTTGAGCCGGACCGTGGGTGCTCTGAAGTTTCTCAACGAAGGCTATGTGCCTCCCAGTCTCGCCAAAGGGAAGAAAGGCAAAAAAGGGAAGAAGGGCGGAAAAATCGTCCCCATCATCTTCCTGATTGCCCTTGCGGGAGGCATCGTGGGAATTTTGTATTTCCTCAATATGATCTGAGGAGTTTTTGATGCCGGGACAGAGGTCATCGAAGGGGCCAGCAAACCCCTCATTATTCAATTGCCCTCCCCCGGTGGATGTGATTTCCAAAAACCCTATGTCTGCTAGACGGCTTGATTAAAAAGCCTTTGCGCTCAGGCTGATAGGACTATTTCGGAGGCTCAGCTTCGCATGTTCGTCAACGTTCGCGCCGCATCTTTTCTGGTGGTTTTGCTGGTTGCCATTTTCGCGGTCACCGGCTGCCAGCGCCAGAGAGCGGAAAACTCGCTCAAGAAAACCCGGCAGAAACTCTCCGACATCGATCTGAACTACGGCGGCTATGAACACGCCCCCGATCAGATGGAGCAGATCCAGCAGCTCATCGAGCGGGCAAACGGCCAGCTTACCACCGATGCCGGTGCCGCACTCGATCTGGCCAAGCAGGCCAGCGCCCAGGCCGACCAGCTCCTCGAAGAAGTCAAGCCTCAGCAAGCCGAGCAGCTCTTCTCCACCGCCCAGAATGAAATCCGCGTCGCCGATATTAACGACCTGCCAAGACGCGAGCCCGAACGCTACAGCCGAATACGCGAACTCAAGACGCAGGCCGACGCCGCCAAGTCCAATAACGAGTGGGATGAAGTCATCCAACTCAGCCAGCAGATTATCGACGAGGTGGAAACAGGCCTCGCAGGCCTTCGGAATGACGTCGACCGCCGAAGCATCGACGCCGATCAGGCCCTCACCAACCTGACCAAAATCGGCGGCAACATCTACGCGCCAGAAGTCGTGATCGCTGTCCGCACCCAGATCGACCTCGCCGAGCAGATCGCCGATGAGGACCGCGACTACGTTCTCGCCGCCACCAAGTTCTCCGAAGCCAAAAACCGCGCCGAACAAGGCATCATCGAGGTGCTTCGCGAAAAATCCCGCGAATCCATCGAAGAAATCGAAGGCTACCTCACCGAGGCTCTTCTCGAAGGCGCCAAGCAATTCAAGAACGAAGACTACCAGTCGGCCAACCGCCTCTTTGAAAGCGTCCTGGTCGATTACAGAGAAGGCCGCTACAACGCCGTGATCGAGGCCTCCAAGCTGCTCCTCGAACGCTCCCAGAATCTCGTCATCGAAACAAAGCGCGCCGCCTCCGACGACCGTATCGCCACGATGCAGGAAAACATTCAGGAGCTTGACCAGGGCGGCATCCAGGAATACCTGCCCGGCGCCCTCGCCGATCTCCGCGAGCAGCTCGCCCGCGCCCGTGAAATCCGCCAGCAGGACACGGAAGAAGCCTTCGACCAGATCAAGGAAATCAGCATCGAGGCCGCCGACGAATACGACCGCCAGCGGAACCGCTTCCAGCAACTCGCCCTCGATGCCATCCGCGACGCCCGCAACTCCCTGGAAACCAGCCGCGCCGTCTTTGATCGCATGGACGATATCTTCGAGCCCGTCTCCGGTGAAATGTCCGAAGAGCAGCGCGCCTTTGAAAACCAGAAAGAAACGCGCCGCGTGGAACTCGGCCAGCGCCTGGAAGAGGCCAACAATAACCTGGTCACCGCCGACCTTCGCCAGCAGCAGGGCGAATTCCGCGGCGCCATCGAACTGGCCAACCAGGTTCGGCAATCCTCGGAGAACGTGCTCTCGGAAATCTACCACACCGTCGCCCACAATGCGTCCATCGAACTGGCCAAGCTGATCTCGCGGTATGAACGCGACGGCGCCCGCCAATACGCCTCGGAAGAACTGCAGCGCGCGACGCAGAAGCTCGAACAAGTCAAGCAGTCCGTCGATCAGGGGAATTACAAAACCGCCGTGGAGCAGGCCGCGGAAGCCCGGGCCGACGTGGAGCTGATGGCCCAGAGCATTTCCGGACGCGCCACGGAGAACCTCCGCGAAGCGCGCCGCACGCTGGACTCCGCAAGCTCGGAAAAAACGCGCCGCTACCGCGCCGAGAAGCTTGATCGCGTGCAGGAACTGATCGAGCAGGCAGAACAAAACCTGCAGGAAGAACGTCTCAAGATTGCCCTGGAAACCGCTCAGCGCGCCACGGAACTGGCCTTGAACGCCGAACGCGAAGCAAACATGGAAGCCGCCGACGAGCAGATCCAGGAGGCCGCCTCGGCTATTACCCGCGCCCAGGATGCCGGCGCCGGGGTCTACGCCAGCCGTGAAGTGGAAGATTCCCGCCGGTTGCTCGCCTCCTCGCGCACGCTGTTTCAAACCGGCGAATACGTCCGGGCCGAGGAGCTCGCGATGTCCTCGCAGCAGCGTGCTCAGAACGCTCTCTACAAAAAGATCAACCAGGCCGAGGCCGATATCGCCAACGCCAAAGCTGTCAACGCCTGGGATTACAACTACGACTCCCTGGCCAACGCCATTGCGAAAGTTCGTGAAGCTCGCCAGCTCATCCAGAACGGCCAGTATGACGAAAGTGCCAAGCTCGCCGAATCAGCTGAACGGACGGCCTATAAGCTGACCCAGAACGCGAAGCGCAAGAACTTCGATCAGCGTGTCGCCCGCATTCGCGAGAACCTCGAAATCGGAACGAAGGAGGGTTTGAACTTCTTCCAACCCGAAGAATCCAAGGAAGTGCGCCGCCGCCTCGTCGAGCTTCAGGATAACTATTCGCCGGACGACTACGAGCGCATCATGTCCGAAGTCGAGCGCCTTGAAGGCAAGCTGCGCATCACCCTCGACGGCACCGATGGCCTCGTCACCCAAGTCGCCGCCCAGTTGGAAGAGCGGCTGGACAACCTCGAGGATGCGGGCGCTGTCCATTACGCCACGGCGGAACTCGCCCGCGCCCGCCAGTCACTGGAACTCGCCCGGCTGGACTATCGCCGCGATTATTACAAGTCCGCTCACTCGAACCTCGATGACGCCATCGACCTGACCCGCAAAATCGAGTCACGCCAGGCCGAGATGGAATACGCCAGCGAGATACAGCAGCTATTCGACGACTACGACCGCCTTCAGGACCAGTTCTCCAATGTGCTGACCCTCAACCCCCAGGAACTGAAGGCGCTCGCCGTTGGCGTCAACGGATCCTCGCGCATGGTCTCGATCTCTTCCCAGATTACGCCCAACGAGTTCCGCGCTGGCGTGGACGAACTGTTCTCCCGCGCCCTGGTGCTCGAGGTTCCAAAAGGAATCGAGAACTTCCACGAATCCGTAATCAAGGCTTTCGCGGAAGGCCGCGTCGCCGCCAATAACTTTGAAAAACTGGTGATCCTGAACCGGGTGGCTCGTGAAGAAGCCTTCGCCCTGATCGATCAGGCTTATTATCACCTCCGGGTCTCCAACGAGATGATCGCAGACATTCAGCGCAAGGTCGTGTCGGATGAAATTCGCTTCCGCCTCGTCTCCTCGGGCGCTGGCGAAATCGTCAACGCCTACGACTGATCCTTTACCCTAGGTCGCGAGCAATATGGATCAAATCCTCGGTCCGATCACCGGCTTTCTCGATAGCGTCAACTACGTCTATGTCGTAGAAATCCTGGTGATCCTCTCAATCATCCTGGTGCTTTTGTATATCTTCTATTCACTGGGAATTCTCCGTAAGGAAAAATAAGGCCGTGTGCCTTTGACTCCCTGGAACGACTCTTAACGTAATATGGCTAAGAACACTTTCCTCACCCTGGAAAACCGATACAAGGTCTGCCGCGAGTATGCAGAACTCTGGCAGAACTATTTTAAATTCTTCGCCGACGATATGGAGGAGAAGCAGATCACCCAGGAGATGGAGACAGAATTCCAGAATATCATGAACATCATCGCCCTGAACCACTACAAGTTTTCAGAGCTGTGCGGCGAGTTCATGAGCGATCCCATGGATATCCTCGAAATCCTCTCCAAAACCGTCTCCCTCCAGGAAATCAAGGACATGACCGAAGCCACTCGCAACAAGATGCTCGTCGAATGGCACACGACCTTCGTCGACATGAACAAGGCCTTGGGAAAAATCCTCCTGCGGATGACTCCAAAAGAACTCGAAGCCCTCCAGATCACCGAAGGCCCCGGAACGAACACACCGGCGGAATCATCCGCCCCCTCCCAGTAACCCTCAGCATCCTCCTGGAATCACCAACCATCCACCGGGCAGGCATTCACGCCTCCTCGGTTTTTTTATTCCCCTTCCACGGCCGCGATAGCGACAGTTGGATCCCAACTCCCAGCAACGCCAGTCCAACAAACGCGAACGGCCCAAGCTCCCACTCCAGGCCCTCCATGAAAAGCCCCGCCCCGAGAAGTCCCGTCGCAGCCACGATCAGATACTTCGAGAGCAGAACCGCCGCAATTCCCAGCAACAACCCCGCGATCGGCACGCCGAAAGCGAAGAATGCATCATTGCCTATCCAGTCGTAAGGCGGATCCTGCCGGATCGCTTCCATCACCGAATAAAAAGATGCCGCGCCGGCGGATGCTCCCATCAAAAAGAAAACCACGGCATGGAGTATCCGAGCGAGAAAGAACCCGATGAGACAACCCAGCGCAGCCACACCCAACTGGATCAGCATTTCTGGCGCGGCGGACAGCTCTAAACCCCTTGTCGCCGCGTTCGCGGCCAACAGGCCCGCCCCTCCCAGAATCACCGCTCCCACCCCGTGCAGGGAAAGCCAGTAAAGCCCCCATCCCGCCACCAGAAACAGGACTCCAGCGCCAAAGGCGAGAGCTTGCGATGGCTCCAGACCCGCCAGCCAATCCATCCGCATTGACCCCCAGATTTCCGATTTGTCCCGCACATTCGCCATTCAGGCGGAATGTTTGCTTCACTCATCATTACCCGGAGAATGACTCAAACAAATAATTATCCCACCTTTGGAGGCCTGTCCATGAGTGATACCACTCGTCGAGATTTTCTCACTGCAGGAGCCGCTTTCGGAGGAGCCATGGCCCTGAATTCCATGGCATCGGCTCAAACCACCCGCCCGTCAACCAAGCCCATGGATGGCATGCATGGCATGATGCATGGTCCCATGAAAGATCTCGTCCCCGGCGCCGTGGACGACCAAGGGAACTATGTCCTTCCCCCGCTCCCCTATCCCTACGATGCCGTTTCCGCCGCCATCGACGAGCAGACCATGCGGCTCCACCACGACAAGCACCACCAGGGCTACGTCAATGGCCTCATCAACGCCGAGAAAAAGCTCGCCGAAGCCCGCCAAAGCGGTGACTACAGCCTCGTGGAATACTGGTCCCGCGAGGCCGCTTTCAATGGAGCCGGCCATTTTCTCCACGCAATCTTCTGGGACAGTATGGGCCCCGAAGGCATGGGCGGCCGCCCCTCTGGCGATTTCGCGAAGGCCATCGAGCGCGATTTCGGAAGCTTCGATGCCATGGTGGCTCATTTCACCGCCGCCTCTAAATCAGTCGAAGGCTCCGGCTGGGGGATCATGGCTTATTCTCTTCCCGCCGATAAGCTGATCATTCTCCAGGCCCTTAACCACCAGATGCTGTCCCAGTGGGCCGTCATCCCCCTCCTGGTGATCGATGTCTGGGAGCATGCCTACTACCTGCGCTATCAGAATAATCGCGGCGCCTACGTTGATAACTTCCCGAAGGTCATCAACTGGAAGCGAGTGGGCCAGCGCTTCGACATCGCCCGCGGCGCCATGGGAATGTAGAAAACAACCAGCCTCTCAATGCGAAGGCCGCCCTTTTCCGGGGCGGCCTTTCATCGCATTGCCCGGAAAAGCACGCTGCAAGCCTGGCGGATATTCCCCTTCATCCTTCTCCTCTTCCTCGCTCTCAGAACTGCAGCAGGACCAGGAAGCGCGCATGTCTTGCCCGGAACAGGGTTCCCTTAACCTCAGCGCCCCTCGGCGGTATCCAGAAGAATCGCCAGCGCCAGCGCCACGCGGCGGTCCACCAGGTAGTGCGGATCATCGCCGAGATTCAGGATATACTGGTCCGTCAGGGTCAGCTTCCGGTTGTATTCTCCGATGCGCTTGCCATCCGGGAGGACAAAGTCGAAATTCGTCCGCAGAAAACCCACAAATGGGAGCGGGAGGCGCCGCACAATCGCCAGGAAAAGCGAATCCTCTCTCACCTTCAACAGCGGCCGACCTTCCAGCGACTCCGCGACCCACTGGCGCCTCCCCAGGGATTTCAGCAGGTTTCGGCGCGCCGTTGCCGCGGGCTGGCCCAGCGGATCGTAAACCGTATAGCGGTGGTAAAGCCCGAACTTGTTGTCCTGGGTGATGAACAAGACCTGGAACTGCTCCGTGTCATCCGTATAGACGCCGATATCCCGATACGGGCGGAGCAGCACCGCCACCATTTCGCCGACCCAGCCGCCAATGAGAAATGACGCGACTCCCGCCACGATATCACCGCGGAAGAAGATAAAATGGACCGCCAGAATCAGCGCCAGAATACGGATAACGAAGCTGGCCAGGCCCGCCAGAAAGTTCAAACCCAGCTTTGGGGGACGAACGACAAAAAACCTCGGAATTCCCTGGTCGTCGCGCACATAGTACTTCTGCGCAATCGCCAGAACCTTCTGGCGAATCGTCAGCACATGATAAGAAAACAACCACCGGAGAAACCGGTCGGTTTCCGGAGGCACCGGCGGCTGCTGCTGGGCCCGGCTTTCCCGCGAGGGGTTCTGAATGGTTTCGGCCGTCAAATCGTCCGCTTTCCTGTGAAATGATCCGCTTACGGTTTCCCGCCGAGCGCCCGAAGATAAAGATCATGCGTTTGCTCGACCAAGGCGTCCACACTGAATTGCTCTGCCCGGCCGCGGCAATCGGCGCTCATGCCCGCCAGGCCGTCCCGGCCCAAGTGGCAGGCATGGAGCATTTGCTCTGCCAGCTTTTCCGTATCGCCCGCCGGGTGAATCCAGCCAAACCGCTCTCCGGAAATGGCCTCGGCGTTTCCCCCCACGTCGCTGGCAATCACCGGTTTGCCGCACGCCAGACCCTCGACAACGGCGTTGGAAAAGCCCTCTTTGAAACTGCTCAGCACAACTGCGTCCGCGGCGTTATAGATACGTGCCATGTCATCCTGCGGACCCAGAAAACGGATATGCTCCCCCCATCCTTTTTCCCGCGCCAGACTCTCCAATTCCTCTGCCATTTTCCCGCCCCCGGCAAAGCAGAGCAGGGGAGCGTCCTCCCCCCATTGGCTGGCCACCCTCGACATCGCCTCAATCACACCGGCCGGGTTTTTCTGGGGGTGAAGCCGCGCGGGAACAACAAAGACCACCTGGTCTTCCCCTGCCCCCCACTCCCTTCTCAACTCGTCTCCTTTTTCGCTCTGAGGGCGAAAAGCCTCCACATCGATCCCATTGTATAAGACCGGCGCTTGTTCCTCCGCCACGCCAAGGCGCTTCATAACATCCTTTTGCACGGCTTTCGACACCGTGATCGTGCCCTTTCGCCACCGCGAGACAATTCGGTCGACCAGCACCTGCCGCCCGCTGTCCCAGGAATCCACATTGTGAACCTGTCCGAACACGGCGGGCACCCGCGCCAGCCGGCCGGCAATCGTCGAGGGAATATTCGACCGATACATGTGCCCATGCACCACCTTGGCTTCGTGCTGCCGGAAATACCGCGCCAGCCGCCGGATCCCCGGGGGAGACAGCCTCGACTTCTGGGGGATGACATCGACCGGAATCCCCTGCTGGCGGAATTCCTTCGCCAGAGGCCCCTCCTCGCGAAGACACACGATTCGCACGTTCCATCCCATGGCCGCCAACCTCGGCGCCACGGTGGCCAGGCGGCGCTCGATTCCGCCAAGCGGCAGCCAGGTAATCACACGCACGACAGTCGGCTCATCGGTCATTCTTCCCTCTCCTCCCCCGATGGAAGGAAAGGATGAAAGAAATCCATTGTCCAGTTCCTCTCCTTGTAGATCCCTTCGGGATCCTCGACAAGAAACGAAATCCTCACCTCGCCGCTCCCCTCCCCGCTGTCCGCGTCCCATTCAATGTCCAGAAACCCCGCTTTTTCCGGGAGAGTGATTTTCTCCGCGATTTGGCGCTCGATCAAGCGTGGCAGATCCCCGCTCTCACTGGTATAGTGGCTCGTTGCGCCAGCGGCATGATCCATGGCGCCCGGTTCGATTTCGTATTCCATTTCCTCTTCGCTGGAAAAGATCAAAAGCCCCGAGGACAGAATCCGATAGCGGCCAGCCATCTCTTCATCCGCCTCCTGGTTTGCCGGAATGAAATAGCCGGAACCATCCAGAATCCGCCGGATCTTTTCCGTGAACACTCGCTGCGGCCTCCTGAGAGGAACGTAAGCCATCCAGCGGGCTTCCGCGCTGGTGGATTCCTGCCAGAAGAACACCTGCCCTTTTGAACCGAAAGCTTCCCTCAGCATGCGCACCTGCGGATCCAGTTCCCGGGCCAGTTCACTTTCCCAGCTCTGAATCTCCTCAAGTGTGTTGGCGACATCGAAAACCAAAACGCTGTCCGGGGCCATGGCTGGCGCGAGAACTGTCGGCGGATTGCGCCTGGCGCCCTGCAGCCCGAACCAGGCAATGGCAAGCAGGAGCCCCACCAGAAACGCCGCAAAGGTGCTATAGAACACGGCGCGGCGGGTCCAGGCACGTTTTTCCGCAGGGGTCATTTCTGTCCGGCGCTTGAGCATAATGAAAAAGACCGCCTCCCGAGGGAGGCGGTCAAGTGTGAGGACGTTATTCGGGCCAGCAGATTACTGCTTCACGCGCCACACATCGCCCGGGCTGATTGTGCCGTTGGTCGGGTCGTAGGTGTAGGAGCCTTCACTGCTGCCGCCGGTGAGGAGCAGAATCGAGGGCTGCGCCACCGTGCTCTTGTAGACGGTTTCGACGCCATCGGCGCCGTCGGTGTAATAGACTTCATCCTGCTTGGTGCCGCCACCGGGCTCGCCGCAGGCGTCAACCTCGTCCCAGAGAAGGTCGCCGCCGTCGATTTCGTCAACGTCGGGGCCCCAGGAGCCAAGAATCCAGCCGCGGCCGTCCGAGTAGTAAAGGAAGCCTTTGCCTTTCGTGTCGGCAAACGGGTCCGGGAAGATCGAGCTGATATAGGCGATCGGGGTGGTGATGGTGTTGAGGGTTTCGGTTCCGCCGGTGTTCGTCTTCGCCATGAAGGTCGCACCGACTTCGGAAGGCGCTGCGTCGTAGAACTGCGAATCGAAGGACAGATCGGGATCCGTGGTGCAGGCCGGGTATTCATTGGTATCAATGTAGTACGTCTCGATAGCCGTAGCCAGCGACCGGTGGTCCGAACGAACCCGCGAAACCTTCGAGCGCGTCTGCGCCTCGAGGAAGTTGGGAACTGCGATCGCAGCAAGGATAGCGATAATCGCAACCACGATCAGCAGCTCAATGAGGGTAAAGCCGCGAAGTTTCTTCACTGCGTTCCCTCCTTTCCGTAAATTGGGATGTTATGCTCGCTCATGGAGCATTCCTGTGCAGGGTTCACAAGACGTCGCATCTGCTCTGCTCAAGGGTCAAGCTCAAAGGAAAAGGGAAAAATGCTCTTTTTATGCTAAGCTCTCCTGAATCCACGTGAGCACCTGAATAACTATGGCCAAAACGGCCAATAGCAGTAAAAACTTACCCCACCTAAGTAAAGTTTTACCCATAAGGCCCGGCGCAAAGTTCCTCTCCAGCACCGTGATCACGAAAGACACCGCCAAAGTCAGGTAGAGAGTTGAAACCACAAAAGTTATTCCGCTCACCTTGATATCCTCTCCCCCCCGGCCGAATCACGCTCTTCCCCACCGGAATCTTTCGGCGGCGCGGCTTCCCCCTCGGTCAACTCCGGGTTTCCGGCAAGCAAGTCGTAGAGGCGAACCGTGGCGAAGTAGTTCAGCCCGCCGGCCACCACGAGGTGAAAAACCCCCAGGTCCGAGTAGGTTTTTATCGCCTGATTTTTCATCTGAAAGAACGCGTCGGGATTGTCCGCCGAGACATTTTGCAGAAACCGGATCAAAACCCAGCCGCCACCGTGGAACGCTTCGGCGAGATAGGTCAGCGCGCCAACCAGGTTAAAGCCCCGTGTCATGGGAACCAGCGAATCGGGAGCGAGCACGTAGCCGCCCAGCAAAACGCCGATTGCGAAGATTGTGTTGATGAGGACAAATAGGGCCGCTCCGCGCGCATAGTCACGGCATGCGGCAAAGCCCGCACCCGGGATCAACCAGTTCAGGATGCAAAGCGCGATGGCCATACCGGGAGTTGTTCTGGGAAGGTCTTTACTTGGCACGAGATTCCAATCTCACAGGCGCGGATGGCCGCGGTTCAGCGCAAACCCGATCATGGGTAGAGGCCCGCCACCGTTCGGTCAACGGCAAAGCCTCATCATCATTTTCAGGAGGACAGGATTACGTGCAATTCGTCAAGAGATCGAAAACCTGGGCCATTTTGTCGCTGTTGCTGGTGTTCATGACAGTTCCCATTCCCTCCTTCTCCCAGGAAACCACAAAGGCCCGGCTCCCGGGCTCCTCCCGGCTTCTCTCGTTCAACCAATCGTCCCAGGTCCTGGCGGCTCCGCTGGCACTGCAGGGGATCGCCTTCGTGAAAGTAAATGGAAACGGCCTGGCCGAAGTTCAGCTTCGTGAGGACTGGCCCACCCTTTACGCTCTTCCTCTTGAGGACGGCCGCTTTCTCCTCGCGAGGCGTTTTGGAAAGCTCGCGCTCGTCGAGCCCGTCGAGGATTCGCCGGACTACCGCGAAATGGCTTCCTGGCCCGTGGAGGGTTTGCCCGTCCACTTGATGCGCCGGGGCAAACGTCTTTACGTCGCCTCCGGCGGCGCCGGCCTGCTGATATACGAATGGAAAGGCGGAGAGGACACGCCCCAGCTCCGCGCGCGCTATCCTTTCGTCGATTTCTCCAAGGAGATCAGCCTTTCTCCCAGCGGCCAGACGCTTCTTCTCGCGGACAACCGCGATACGGGGCTCCAGGTTTTCAATGTGGACGATATTCTGCGCCCGGTGAATCTTTTTTCCGTCTCCTATGGCTTCACGGATTCCGTCGCCGTCCACGGAAACCTCGCTGCCGTGGCCATCCGCCGCCAGGGAACCCTCCTTTTCGATATCTCCGATCCTGCCAAGCCCCGCGTCATTGATCAAATCCCCAGGCTCTATCGCCCCGGCATGCAGCGCCCCCCCATCGTCAACAGCGTTGCCTTCGATTCCCAGGGGCGTTTGCTCATCGGCGAGGAGGTTTCGGGCGCCCGCCTTTTCCAGATCGAGCCCGGCGAAGATGGAGAGAGTCAGGCCAACTTGATAACCCACTTTAACAAACGCCCCGAACTGGAAGGATTCCAGGTTCTCGACGCCATCTTCCTCGACGCCGGAAGAATTGCCGTCTCCAGCTACGGCGGAGAGATCCTGCTTCTTCCGACGACCGCTGGCGAAGAAGCTCACTGAAGCCATGTGCCCCAAGAAACCGGACTTCATCACTGCGGGGATTCTTCTGGGAATCCTGGCCCTTTCCTTCTCACTCGCTTTTTCCCAGGAAAAACGGCCCGGCCCCGACGACGATCTACCCCTGATCAAGCAGGCCGAAACCGCCTTTGAGCGGCGAAGTTACGAAAAGGCCCACACTCTTTCCACCGAGGCCGTCGAAGCCTACCCGGAAAGCCTCACCGCACTCCGTATCCACGTGGTCACCGCTGATCGCCTTGATCGCCTCAACGGGTTGCTGGCCCGCTACACACCGGAACAGGACAACCCGCGGGAAGAGCTTCGCGCGCGATATACCCGCGGATGGGCTGCCATTCTGGTTCGCGATGATTCCGCCGCCGAGCGCGAATTGGAAAAAGCCATGGAGCTAGCCGGGGAGCAGATCCCTTTTGAAGTCGCCGTGGCCGATCTCATCCGCAAGCGGGGCGACTCTTCCTATCCAAAAGACAAATTGTTCCGAGAATACGAGGCCTTCGTCGCCGAATACTCTCATGTCCCCCGGGCGCACCTCTCCTACTTGAACGCTCTCAGTATAAGGGATGGCTCGCTGGGCAAGAGAAAGCAGGCCCTTGAGACAGCGATGAACGCCCCGTCCAGGCTGCCCGAGACATACGTCAGGGCCTCGGAAATTCAACAGGAGGGCTTTTGGGCCGATCCCGCCGAGGCCCTGGAGATCATCCAGGATGGACTCGAAGAGTTTCCCGACGCCATCGAACTGGGCCTCGAAAAAATCGACTTTCTTCGTGCCCTCGGCCGGCAAGGGGAAGCACTGGAAACGGCACGCCGCTTTATCGGGATCGCCCCGAATCACGGCGACCTCCTGCAAAAGGAAATCGATCTCCTCCGCGACCTGGGGCGTCTCGATGAAGCGATTGAGCGCATTCGCGCTCTCAGCGAAGTCACACACCAGCCGTATATCACTCTCCGCCGGCCCATTCTGCTCGCCGAGTTCCTCCACTATGCCGGGCGCCGGGATGAAGCCGTGAAGATTCTCCAGCAAGCGATTTCAGAAAAAGAAGCCGTGCGGCGCAATCAAACCGCCCGCCGGATGCTCTACTCCCTGAACATGGCCGCACCCGAGGACAAGGTTCAGTTGCTTCCCAATCGCTATTTCCTGCGACAGCGGGGCAACTACTGCGGCCCGGCCACGCTGCAGACCATTCTGCGCCACTGGGGCATCGAACGCGGCCAGGAAGAAATCGCCGGCCTCGTCTATACGGGAATTGCAGGCACCCCGCCCCAGGTGCTGCACCACTATGCCGAATCCGTGGGGCTGGAAAGCGCCGAATTCGCCGGCTCCGACGAAACCTGGAAGGCCCTCATCGATGCCGGCTATCCGGTTCTCTGGCTGCAAATGAGCGGCGGCCGTGGCGGACATTATCGCGTCGTCTTCGGATACGACGATGTCCTGGAGGAATGGCTCGTCAACGATCCGAATTACTCCTCCATGACCACGATCTCCTATGAAAACACCGAGGACACATGGGTCCTCCCAAGCCTCCGGCGCTCCATGGTGCTCTTTCCGGAAGAACGGACCGGCCAGGACCTCCTGGCGGGCCTCCACCCGGCCCCCTTGCTGGTGGTCACAAACTGGGCCTTGTATATCGCGACCGGATCCAATCTCTTCGTGCGGCCCATCGTTGGGTTTCTCACCAATGTCCTCGTGGCTTGCTTGCTTGCTCTTTTCATTGTTCCTCTTGTTCGCACGGTGACATTTCCCAACACGCGATTCAAACCCTGGTATTCCGCCGCCGCGGTGATGGCCCTCATCGTCCCGCTGAATCTGATCGTCGGCGCCTTCCGGGTAAACGAAGTTGTCAGCGCCCTCCTTGGCGTCCATCTCGCCCTGGTGACGCTGATTCTCCTTTTCCTGGTGCTGGCGCTGGTGCGGCCGATCGCCGCGGATTATCTCCACCCAAGAGAAAGCATCGGCATCGCCGCGCTCGTCCTGGCCACCTGGCTGGCCCTCTCCTTCATCGACCAGAGCCCCTGGGAAACCATCGTGCCTTTAGGAATATTTGTCGTCGGAATGCCCCTGCTGGTGTGGCCGCGTCTTCGGCTTGTTCGCCTGCGGCGTCTTGCCCTCCAGGCTTATGACGGCCGGGCTATTGAATCCCTCCGCCGCCTGGGCAGCGATGGTGCGCATTACTATGCCGCCTTTGTGGCGGAAATCGACGCCGCCCTTTCCGCCGGAGACCGCACTCGGGTGGAATCATCGATTGAGCGAATTCGCCAGGTCCAGCCCTCCTTGCCCTCGAAAGCAAAACACTCCCTCGAGGTTTATCGCTTCTCCGTCGTGGCGCTCGACACCCCAACCGAGGATCTCCTTCGCAAACTGGAGCGGTTCCTTGATCAGAAATTGCCGGAGAAACAGCGCGTGCTGGCCTTTGCCCTCCTTTTCTCCGCAAGGATACGCATGGGAACGGACGAGGGAACGGACCGTGCCGCGGCGGAGGAACTGCTTCGCGAGTTGAACATCCACGCGGGCATGTCCCTGCCCGGGCTTCCCGTTATACGCCGCGGCGGGACGTCAGCTGTCTTTTTGGCGGTCTATGGCCAGGCCCTGGCGGCGGCGCTGAGGCTTGCTGCCAAAGAGAGCCAGGACGCCCAGCGCGCCGTCTGGGAAAAATGGGGGAGGCGCTTTTGGCTGCCAGCCCGCCTGGCCCAGGATTTCCCGCCGAATGCGGCCGGCGGACAGAACCCTGTTCCGTTCGCTTGAGCATAGAGTGACAGGATTTCCCGGAAACGCGGGCCGGTCATCCTCCTCATCTGCAAAAAAGAATCCTCCCCCAAAAAAGAAAGCGGCCAGTAGAACATGGCCGCCTCAAAGGAAAAGTCGCTAAGTTGTTTCAAATCAGGCGGAAAACGAACTCCCGCACGAACAACTTCGCGTGGCATTGGGATTCTCGAACTTGAATCCGCCGCTCAGAAGCTCCGTCGAGTAATCCAGCTTCATCCCGCTGAGGAACAAAGAAGACTTCGGATCAACAAACAGCCGGATGCCATTCACTTCCACGACCGAGTCGTCCTCGTTGGGCTTTTCGTCAAAAGCAAGCGTGTAGCTCAGCCCGGAACAGCCGCCGCCCACAACGCCGACGCGCAGCCCCCAGCCTTCTTTTTGTTCCTGTTTGAGGAGGCGTTGAACCTCATCCACAGCCTTTTGCGTTAATTCAATCATTTGCTCCAACCGATCTCTAATCTGTTTGCAGATTGAAAAGAAAACAAATCCTGCGCCAGCTTTGATCCTGGCCAAATCATCCCCCTCCGGCCCCTCCCTCAGCCCGAAAGCGGCGACAACTGGCGCAATTCCCGGACACAGTGGATCACTCGCTCCGCTGCGTAATCCACCTGCTCCGCCGTCGTGAAACGCCCCAGACCAAAACGGATCGTCCCATGAGCCAGATCTTCCGGCAGGCCCAGCGCCAGAAGAACGTGGCTGGGCTCGGGATTCTGGCTCGTGCAGGCCGAACCCGAACTCACGATCACATCCTCCATCCGGTTCATCAAGCTTCGCGCATCCACGTAAGCAAACGAGACATTCAGGTTGTTGGCGAGTTTCCGGTCCGGATGTCCGTTCTCCCGCACATCCTCCAACTCGGCGAACAGGCGTTTACGGAGCTTGTCCCGCAGCCCCGCCAGCCGGCCCCGTTCCGAATCCATCTCTTCCCGGCAGAGTTCCACCGCCCGTCCGAATCCGGCAATCCCCGGCACGTTAAGCGTCCCCGCCCGCAGGCCTCGCTCGTGCCCTCCCCCTTCCAACAAGGGCAGAAGGCGCACCCGGGGGCGCCGCCGCCGGACGAAAAGCGCCCCGATTCCTTTCGGACCGTAAATCTTGTGCGCCGACAGCGACAGCAGATCGATCTGCTCCTCCTCCACATCGATGGGCAATTTGCCCAATGCCTGCGTCGCGTCGCAGTGAAACGTGACCCCTCGCTCGCGGCAAAGCGCGCCGATCTCCGAAATCGGCTGGATCACCCCGATTTCGTTGTTCGCATACATCACCGACACCAGGCAGGTTTCCTCGGTGATGCTCTCGCCAAGCTGATCCAGATCAACCAGCCCACTCTCGTCCACCGGGAGATAAGTCACCCGGAATCCCTCGCGGTCCAGCCCCGCGCAAGGGTCCAGCACCGCCTTGTGCTCCGTTGCGACAGTGACGATATGCTTCTTATCCGGAGCGGCCCGCGCGGCGACACCCTTGATCGCCAGGTTGTTCGATTCCGTCGCGCCGCTGGTAAAGACGATCTCGCGGCTCTTGGCGCCAATGGCCGAGGCGATCCTCTCCCGGGCATCCTCCACTGCCTCTTCCGCCTTCCAGCCAATCACGTGATGACTCGAAGCCGGATTGCCGAAAACCTCCGTAAAGTAGGGCAGCATGGCCTCCACCACCCGGGGATCGGTGGGCGTCGTCGCATGATTGTCCAGATAAACAGCCTGATTCGCCGCCATGACGGAGGCTCCCGAAGCATTGAAATACTGACGACTTGAGGGGGAGCGAGAAACATACCTCGCGGGGAGATCAGTCCGCTTCGAGCAGTTCCACGGCCCAGGGCGAGAAGGGCCATCCGAGCACTTCGCGGCAGAAGGGATGCCGCGCGTATTCATCGAGCCACGGCAAGGCCGGTGCCCGCCCCATCTTCATCGCCGCGATATCGTATAGTTCATCACAGAGAAGCTGCACCGCCGCGTCCTTCCAACCGAACCGCACCAGCAGCCCGGCATCGCGAAAACGCTGGGCCTGGCGCTCGGCGATCCATTTCTCCACCAGCGCGACGTCTTCCTCGCCCGGCTGGGCGCTCGCCAGCAGCTCCGGCGCAAAACTGTCTCCTTCCACAAGGCGGCTCGTCCAACCCAGACGCTCGAGGGCACCGGCAATCAGGTGCCAGGCCTCTTCCGGTGTCCATTCCGCCCGCCATTTGCGCAGTGAATTCAAAGGCTTGCGGCGGGGGAGTTCACAGTAACGCCGCACAGCATCGGCCCGCCGCTTGAGCCGCGCCGCAATCTCTTCCGCATCCAGGCCGCCGCCCAGGCGCTGGCCCTCATCGGTCGCCTGCCAGCGCCGGATCACGCTTTCCAGCGAAGCTTCTAAAAAAGGAGTCTCTGTGATCGAAGACGTCATCCGCTCACCGGCCTGCGCTGCGCTTCGCGCAGCATGAACTCCCGCCGGCGCTCGGTAATCGCCGACCCGCTTTTCACGTTCAGAAAGGTCAGCGGATTTTCGTTCAGCATGGAAACCACCGCATCGCACAAATCCTGGCTCTTCATAATCGTGGAATCCGCCTGGCCAATGCGCGCCGGCCGCGAGACCCCCATCTCGACCAGCCGCCGATCCAGCACATGGAACCCTTCCGAGGAACCCGGCGTTTCGTGAATGACCAGGCGGCGCGCCTGCCGGCCCTTCTCCTCCACGTACCACGCCTGGTCGTAATCGCGATCCAGCGTAAACGGAACGCGCAGATAAGGCATTTCCGCGAGCGACTCCGCCAGGTGAACTGTCGAGTTCCGGTCCTGCCCAACTCCCGCCAGAAGGATCTTGGCCCCCGCGAGCCGCGCCCGGTCGAGCGGACTTCCCTTTCCCAGCGGTTCGTAATCGATCGGCCCGCCGGTCAGATCCGCGGCAAGCCGCCCCCAGGCCGCGACGCTATGCGTGGGATGATGCGAGCGGCTCACTCCCGGCATGCGGCGGAACACCTCCGTCAGGCGGCCGACCCGGCTCGCCGTGCTCCAGGGATCGAAAGGGGGCAGGTCCCAGCCATCCAGGTTAAAGCTGAACGTCGGCATGACCAGTGTTCCCGCCTCGCCAAGCACCCCCTGCAAGGCGGCGATCATTTCCCTTGGCCCGCTCATAATCCATCCAATGCGCCCCAGGGAGGAATGCACCACCAGCACATCGCCCGCCTCCACGCCAGCGGCGCGCAGATCGCGCTCCAGATGAACGCGGGAAAATGTCACCTGGCCGGGGCGGGGCATGAGGGCGGATCCGAAAACGGCGGGATGGGGGCACTGTGGCCACAACAGACGCCTCAATTCACGGCATGATCCGCGCCGATTCAACCCCTTTCGCCCCAGGACTTCCCCCAAAATGGAGCACTTCCAGATGAGGGGGTGGATCGAGCACGGAATCCGCCGGTTTGGACTGCGCAAGCCATGCTTGCGCCCTGTTCCGCCGAAGCCATGCTTCGGCACCCCGCCTTCCCTGCTTGCGGGCAAGCATGGCTTGCCCGGGGTGAAGGCTGGAGTATGGCTCCAGCACTCCAGAATACGTGGAATCCTTTGACCGACAGCCGGAGAGATGGAAAAGCGAGGCACTGCGCAGGTCCTCCTTTCGCCCCCATCTCTCTTTATCATGCCTTTGACCAGCAAAGCCCGCTTCATCCCCGAAGGCACCTGACTCTTCCTCGTCCTCGCCTTTCCCAACGTCTGGTCCTTCAAGAGTTTTCCGCAAAGGAGGATCTTCATCGCCAAGGCCTCTCCTCCACCTTTCCTGTTGTTCCGAAAAGCCTCCCGCAATTGACTTATCCCTGAATTTCCTCTGGAGGGAGCATCATCGCCCGGCCCATTTCCTTTCGCGAAACCTCTAACCCCTTCGCATGGAAGAACTTTCTGTGGTTCCTCCGGCGAGGCGGGTGGGCCGTCTTCCTTCTCATCGCCGCGTTGCTGGGTCTTGCCGCAAGATATCTGTATCACCTGCCGCCCATCCCCGAGCCGATGCAATTCGGCCCCATCACCGCCACCCCCGCCACCGGCTGGGATCCCGCCGCCGATGGCATTCCCGAAGAATCGCGCGCCTATACGCTCTGGACCGGCGAGCATGGGACCTGGAACTCCACTCGGCCCGGCGAACCTTCGTCCATGCTCGGGGCCACCCCCATACTCCATCTCGACATGACGCGGTATACAGGCGGCGGGATTCTATACGACAAGCAACACCAGCGCTTCCTCGTCATCCAGCGCGCTATCGAGGACACCCTCTGGCAACGCATCCGTTACTCTCATGCCCTTTTCCTCATGATGACCCCCGAAAAAACGGCCACCCGGATCCATTCATTTTCTGCCGTGGATGGCTCTCATTCCGGCTATACAGAATTTCAGGCCGCCTTTGATCCCGTGGATATTTCACCTGATGGCACGCTCGTCTCCGGCATGGCCGACACCCCGCTGAATCAACGAATCTACAGCAGCCGTCCACAAGGAGCTGGAAGCGGATATCCGGCCCTCATGATTCAAAACGCCCCCCTCATGCAGGGCCTTGTCATGGACAGGGAAACCGGCGATGTCTATAAGACTCCCTTTCTGTGCAGCAGGATCGTCTTCGAAGACAACGACACGGTCATCGCCGTCCGGCAGTTTTCTTTCCTCCGCTATCATCTGGATAGCGGCGAAATCGAAGGCCCCTTCCTTCCTCTCGACCGCGAAAAGCGTTTTCCCCGCTATGAAACCCAGCATGCGGAAGTGAGACAAAGCCCGCGAGCCCTCTATATTCCGGTTTATAATCCCAACCTGGGAAAAGGCGATTCCCTCCTCCGCCTCTCCCTCGATGGTTCGCTGGATAGTAAGCAGTATGAGTTCCCCGGCGATTCAAAAGTATATAATGTGAACCGGCTTACGTCCGCCCGCTTCTCCGTCGAAGAAAACATCTTGATTCTTGATCCATGGAGCCAAAACCAGCAGGGCCCGAGCGAGCGCTCCTTCGTCTTTTTCGATCTCGAAAACGAGGAGATCATCCGCCGCTTCACCGATGATCGTCTCATCTTCGTCCACTTCGTGGCCCCGGATAAAGTCCGGCTTGTTTGGCACACGGGCACGGAGACTCATATTTACCATCGCCAGACATCCCAGGAACAGATCGATCAGATCGTTCCCCTCGACGACATTCTGAGCGGCAAGGAAATCGAATACCCCGCCAAACTGCCCGCCGAGGAGAACACTCAATGAAGCGCCTCCTCGATTCCGCCCGCCAGTTGCTTTGGAAGAACCCGCTCCTGCTCCACGCCTTCCAGCGCGGAAACGCCTATTCCAGCCTTGGTCTCTGGATTGTCGCTCTCCTTCTGGGCGTCTATACGTTCTGCACCTGGCTCCGCGTCCGGGCCTATTCGATCGCCGCGCGTTTTGCCAATTCCCTTCCCGAAAGCATGCGGGATGAAGAATACAAGGTTCTTGGCCTGAACCAACTCGGTGAAATCTCTGACGGCTCCTTGCCCACTCTGGTAGAAATGGCCTCGTGTGTCGCACAACTCGTCATCCTTCTCCTTTTGATCGTCGGGATTCTCCTCGCCATCCTATTCCATCCTCATGAACGGAAGAAAAAATGGTATCATCCCTTCAGCGATGAAATGCGCCTCCTCCCCCTCTCCCGCCGCCAGGTTCTTTTCGCCGCGGACGTGCCTTATTATTTCTACTCCGCGGCCTACTGGTTCTGCCTTCTCCAGATGCTCCTCCCCACCCGCCAGCCTTACACCGGCTTTCCCGTTGAGTATTTGGATGAACTCCCATTACACGCAGACTACCTGGCATTGACCTGCGGGTTTATTCTCTGGGCCCACATCCATGCCATCTTTCGAACTCTCCAATTGCCGGTAAGGTATCGGCGGTTTCGCAAAGAAGTCATCCGGATTTGGTTTGTCTGGTTCCTCATCATCACGCTCGGCACCTATTCCATCGGCTTGATTTTATTCGATGGTTTTCCACATCGCCATCAAGTGGCTACCAGCGTCCAACTGGGAGGCATCATCGCCGGGACGATCTGGCTTCTTTTTCATTCCATCCGCGCCAGAAGAAACCTCCTCCACCTCGACCTGGAAGCTTACCCCGTCGCCCGTCCCGCCAAATCCGCGTAATTTGCCTGGAATAAAATCGGCTCTCGATGGTAGGAGAATGCGAGAGGCTCACGATATGAAACCAACGCTGGAAGAATCCAAGGATCAAAGCCCTGAAGAGAAACCCCGCCGCCGCTCCCTGGGCGAGCTGCTCCGCGACCCCTTCACGCTTTACCCCTTCATCTTTGCCTGTCTCTGCCTCGTCGCGCTCCCCGCGCTGCGCGGCTATGGCCCGGCCCTCGTCATTGCCGGGCTCCTTCTCTCCGCCCTCGGGCTCGTCTATAATATCCTTTTCGACCGGTTGGTGCCCATCGAGGAAACAGCCGGAAAGAAAATCCCGCCCGCCAGCCAAACGGTTCTCCCCGCGGGCAAGCTCCAGGGCCCCGCCCTCCGCCGCGCCCTCGAGCGCGCCGGCCACGCCGACGACCTCGTGGAACTCCACGATCGATTCGAGCTCATCAGCCACGAGGTCCGCTCCGCCTTGAATCGCCCCGAAACGCCTCCCGGCGTCCGCAATCTTTTCGCCCCTATTCTACGCGAAAACGACCTCACCGCCGGAGCACTCTTCAACCAGCTTGTCTATACCCAGGAACATCTCTCCCGCCTCGTGGACGAAGGCATCCGCCACGGCGAGATGTTCGAGGCCCGCATTTCCCTGCTCCGCGACCAGCGCGCCCGCATGACCGCCCACCTCGACGAACTCATCTGCCTCCTCGAGGAAATCTCCGTCGAAATTCCACGCCTCTCCGGCGAGGCCTTCGACGAACCCCGCCGTCGCCTCCAGCATCTCGAGGAAGCCCTGGAAAAAGCCCGCAAAACCCAGCAGAGCATCGAAGACAGTCCCCGGACGCAGGAGTGACCCACCCCGCCGCCCCCCCGCGTCTCCTTAGCGCTTGCCTGCACCGCCCGTTCGCCCTTATCCTCCGGCATCTCTACGCCCCCAGAGGAAAAGGGTAACGCATGGCCAACGAAATCACCGATCAGCAGCAGAAGTTTCTCCGCGAATTGAAAGCCGAGTTTGACAGCTCGGCCCACAGCGACCGCATGTCCCGCGGCCTCTTTGCCACCGACGCCAGCATCTATCAGCAAACGCCCCTCGCCGTCCTTGCCCCCAGGGACGACAGCGAACTCAAACGCGCCATGCGCCTCGCCCACGAATTCGAAATCCCCGTTCTTCCCCGCGCCGGAGGCACCAGCCTTGCCGGACAGACCACCGGCGAGGACGCCCTCGTCCTCGATATCAGCCAATACATGGACCACCTGCTGGAGGTGAACGCCGCCGAGCGATGGGCCATGGTCGAGCCGGGCATGATCCGCGACCGCCTCAACAGCCTTCTCGCCGCGCAGGACCTCATGTTCGCCCCGGAAACCTCCACCAGCAACCGCGCCAACATCGCCGGCATGATTGGCAACAACTCCAGCGGCATGATGTCTATCCGCTATGGCACGACGATTTCCCACGTCGAGGGCTGCGAAGTCATGCTCGCCGACGGCACCCAGACCTGGTTCGGCCCCCGCCACGAAATGGACGAGACGGGGAACAAAATCCTCGACCAGCTTCTGAAAATCGTCGAGGGTAACCGCCCGCTGATCGAAGAGCGCTTCCCCAAAGTCCTCCGCCGCGTGGGTGGCTATTCTCTCGATGCCTTCCTTGGCGATGATCCCAACCTCGCCAAGATCATGGTCGGCAGCGAAGGAACCCTCGGATTTATCACCAAGGCCCGGCTCAATCTCGTCGAAAAGCCCAAGGTCATCTGCGCCGTGGCCTGCCACTTCGCCGATCTCATCGAATCGCTCCGCGCCGTCCCCACCATGGTCAAGCACAACCCCCTCAGCGCGGAATTCATGGACGGGCCGCTCCTGCGCATGTCCGCCAGGAATCCCACAACCGCCCCCCTCATGTCCTGGTATCGCGGCGACCCGGAAGCCATCATCCCCGTCGAGTTTGATGGCGAATCCGTCGAGGAGTGCGAAGCCAAAATCGATGCCCTCGTCGAAGATTTGAAAAAAGAGGGCTATGGCTATGAATACGTCAAGCTCCTCGATCCCCAGGAACGTCTCAGCATCCTCGAGACGCGCAAGGCCGGCCTCGGTGTCATGCTCAAAATGGTCGGCGACTGGAAGCCCATCAGCTTTATAGAAGACGCCTGCGTTCCCGTGGAAAACCTCGCCGACTATGCCCAGGGCGTCATCGACCTGGCCGCCGAGGAGGGCCTCAAAATCATGTCCTACGGCCACGCCAGCGTCGGTGTTCTCCACCTCAAACCCGTGGTGAACCTCAAGACCCAGGAAGACCGCGAGAAATGCGCGCGCCTTTCCCAGCGCGTCATGGAGCTTTGCAAGAAATATAACGGCGCCTGGTCCGGTGAACATGGCGACGGCATCGCCCGGGGCGCCCAGAACGAACTCTTCTGGGGAGCCGACATGATCGAGGTCTTTCGCCAGGTGAAGCGAATCTTCGATCCAAAGGGTGTCATGAATCCCGGCAAGATTTTCGACACCCCGCCGGTCATGGAACCCCTTCGCTATCGCGACAGCTACTTGAAATCCGAATACGAAAGTATGTTCCACTTTCGCGAGGAGGGCGGACTCCAGGGCGCTGTCGAAATGTGCAATGGCGTTGGCGCCTGCCGGAAAATCGATTCCGGCACCATGTGCCCGTCCTTCATGGCCACCCGCGAAGAAAAGGATTCAACCCGAGGCCGCGCCAATGGCCTGCGCCTCGCCCTCAGCGGCCAGCTCGGCCCCGACGCCTTCACCAGCAAGGCCCTCTACGACGTCCTGGACCTCTGCCTGGAGTGCAAAGCCTGCCGCACCGAGTGCCCCTCCAACGTCGATATGTCGCGGATGAAATCCGAATTCCTTCACGCATATCACCAGAAGCATGGCACAAAGCTCCGCGAGAAGATCTTTGCCTTCTCACCCGAAACTGCGAAACTCAATTCCGGCCTCCTTGCGCCGATTGTGAATTCCGTATTTGCCGTGCCTTTGATCCGGAAAACCTTCAACAAAATGCTCGGCGTGGCCGTCGAACGCGAGTTGCCAACCTATACAAGGCAGCGTTTTCAAACCTGGTTCGACAACCGCCGGAAGCCCGAACTCCCCGAGGATGCTCCGGAAGTCGTGCTCTTCGACGATACTTACGTCCGCTACCACGAGCCCAACATCGGCAAATGGGCCGTCCGCGTCCTCGAGCAACTGGGCTATCGCGTCATCGTCGCCAAGGCTGGCTGTTGCTGCCGCACCTTCATCAGCAAGGGCTTCCTGGACGAAGCAAAGAAACGCGGTGAACGAACCCTCGATAATCTCGACGCCTACGCCCGGCGCGGATTGCCCATCGTCGGGCTCGAACCCAGTTGCGTCAGCTCGCTCCGGGGCGACCTCGCAGACCTTATGGACGACGAGGACCTCGGCAAACGCGTGGCCCAGGCCGTGATGCCCATCGAGGAATTCCTGGCCAAAGAAGTCCAAGCCGGCCGCATCAAGATCGAGCTGCCCAATGCAGCGGAAAAGTATCTGCTCCACGGACACTGCCACCAGAAAGCCCTCTTTGGCACCGGCCATCTCAAGAGCCTCATGGGCGATTCCGACGGCAGCTCGCGCCTCTACGAAGTCGACAGCGGCTGTTGCGGAATGGCCGGCAGCTTTGGCTACGAGCAGGAGCACTACGATCTCTCGCAAAGAATTGGCGAATCGCGCCTTTTCCCCGCCGTCCGCGAACGCGGCGAAGGCGTTCCCGTCATTTCAAACGGGTTTTCCTGCCGCCACCAGGTGAAAGACGCCACCGGCGTCAAGCCCATGCACTTCATCGAGGCTCTGGGCCGCGCCATGAAGGCCTCAAAACCCCGGAAATAATTGAATCTCCTCGATTTGAAGTGAGAGAGGGAAAAATTCGATTGAACTGTGCCCTTAGCCACGGACTACAATTTCCTTTTCCGCGCACCGCGCGGAAAAAAATCCTGTTGGCGACCCATACCTCCACCTCCACCCGCGGAACTCCCGATTGCATCGTTTCCGTGGACTCTGCGACTCAGGCCGAAAAGGAATTCAACCTATGCTTCCCGAAGTAAAAACCCTCCTCGATGTTCAGGAGCTGGACAACGAAATCATCGATCTGAACTCCCAGATCGGCAAATATCCGCTCATCTGGGAAGAGGTAAAGAAGAATTTTGCCGCGAAGAAGGAAGCATACGACAAGGCCGCGAAAGCGAAAGAACGCCACGCGAAAGACCGCCGGCGGGTCGAACAAAAGATTCGTGTCTTCTCCGAAGATCTGCGGCGCTACCAGGCACAACAACACTCCGTGAAAACCCAGAAGGAATACGAGGCCATCAGCAAGCAGATCGAAAGCCTGAAGGAGAAGATCAACTCCCAGGAAGAACTGGGCATGGAGTTGATCGGGAAAACCGAATCCATCGACGAGGACCTTGAGAAAGCCGAGGCCGAACTCAAGGAAGCCGAGGAATTTTACAAGGCTGAAAAGGAACGCATCCGCGGCCAGTTCAATGAAAAGAAACGCCGCGTGGAGCAGCTGCAAAAAGAGCGTGACAAGGTTCTCAACAAAACCCCTGACACCGTACGCACAGACTACGAGAGGCTCGCCCTCATGCATCCCGGCTCCGCCGCGGTTCCCGTCCGCCAGGGAAGTTGCAGCGGCTGCAATTTCGGACTCCTCCCCAACGACCTCGTCCAGGTCCATCGCGACGAACGCCTCGTCCACTGCCCCAACTGCGGGCGCATCCTCTCCCACGATCTCGATTACCAGCCAGAGGAAGAACCCTCCGGCGCCCGCAGCTAAGAATTTCCGGGTTTCCACCCCATGCTTTTTCGCCTCTCTCTCCGCATTTCTCCGCTCGTTGCACTCCTGGCAACGGGCGGTTGTTCATCCCTCCAGGTGAAATCCAATCCCCCTGGTGCCCGCGTCGTCTGGTCTCATGACGGGCTCGAACCCTTCCGCCCCTGGCCCGCCAATTCCTGGGAAATGGACAGCACCAACGGAGAGAACCAGACCCCCCTCAGCACCGTCGGCATGTTCGGCGACACCTTCTTTGTGACCGTGGAAAAGGAGGGATACCGCCGCCCCCTCCCCAAGGTTGTCCAGCTCTATCCCCTCAAAAAGGAAGAGTTGGAATTCGAACTCGCCGAGCTTCCCGATGCCCGCACACAGCGCCTGCGCGATCAGGGACTCGTCTATTACGAAGGTGAATGGGTCGATCCCGAAGAGATGGGCCTCGTCGAGTATCAAGCCGTCATCATGACCCAGGAACAGGCCGAACGCCAGCGCCGCCGCGACCAGGGCCTCGTTGAATACCAGGGAGAGTGGATGCCGCCCCAGGAAGCCGCGGAACGCCGCGAGCAGGAACGCGCCGCCGCCGGCCTGGTGCTCTTCAAAGACCGTTGGGTGGAGCCCGAAGTCGCCGAAAGAGAAGGCGCCATCGACGAGCGAGTCGAGACCATCGCCGCACAAAAGGCCTACCAGGACCTCGATCCCCCACGCATCCTCGAACGCACAGGGCTTCCCCAGGCGCGAATCCGCGTCCTCAATCTGACCGAAGAAAAGCTTGAGGTCCTCATCAGCGGCCCTATCAGCCGCCAATACGAACTCGCCCCGTCGGAAGGAATCGGCGCCGGAGAATCCGGCCCCATCAGCCTCCCCTCCGGCCGTTATCGCATTGCCATGATCCCCGGTGAAACGACCGATCCCCAGGAAATCCGCTACGGCTCATGGCCTCTTCCCGATGGCGTTGTGATGGAATTTCAGTTCCAGAAAGAAATCGATTCGGACGGCGGCCCGCCCGAAGAATATATGCAACAGTAAGTCCCCCTCGTCCTCCTGATCGTCATCGGTCGATCAGAGGATGCAGGAGATGTAGGGCAAGAGTGTCGCCCCTACTCCCTCGCCTGCCCGTCCGCTCCCGGCCGATTCTCCGAATACCACG
>CAYFUR010000013.1:8097-24444 GCA_964346275.1 uncultured Candidatus Sumerlaeota bacterium | reverse complement strand
CCCTACTCCCTCGCCTGCCCGTCCGCTCCCGGCCGATTCTCCGAATACCACGCCCCCAGCACCTGGTTCAGGTAGCGCAGCGGACCCCGACCCACGATCGGATCCACCGCCCGCCCGTCGAACATGATTCCCTCGCCCAGCTCCACATCATCCATCCTCAGCTCCACCCGGCGCGGCACATCTCCTTCCCGGGGCAGGTCGAAATCCAGGTCCACCGCCGTGACCAGGCCAGGGCGCAGTGGCACGTGTTCCCGATAGCGAAGCCTCGTATTCACATCCGTCTCCGTGCCGTTGATTGCCCGGGTGTAAGCAATCTTCATCCGCCGCAGGGGATAGCGCTTGCTTCGCTCCCCGTCATAGATCACCCACATCGGGCTTTCCGATCCCGGTTCCTCCTCGAAAACGCGCTTCCCCGTTTCGGAATCGGTGTATTGGCGAAGCGATTCCGCCCCCGGCGCCAGGTGCAGCGTCTTGCTCGTAAATTCGTGCTGGATCTCCACCGTGTAACGATAGGTCAGTGGCGATTGAACGCCATGAGCCACCAGGCGGACCGATGGCGAGGTGTTCAAGTCCACCGGCCGGTCCAGCGGCGTCACCACCACGGCGGTCGCCGCGGCGGGACGGCAAAAACCCCCCAGCAGAATCAAAAGAGAAAGCACAAACCAAAGGCGCATGGGCGTTGCTCAATGCCTCCGAGGATTCCGGGCCCCACGGCCCGACAGGGAGTGTGGAGAACGCGCCGCCGCGCGTCATCCTCATTTTGACCGTCACCGGGAGTTTTTCGCTTGGAAACGTTCCGCGGCGCATGAGAAGAAAAGGCGAAGGAATGAGCCCATGTCCAACCCGCCCGCTGAAGCTCTCACCCCTCCCATTGAAGGCTCCTTCGAGCATTATTTCGCCGCCGAAGCCGCCGGCCACTGTGCCCGGGAAATCACCGAGGCCGGCGGCGTCGAAGTCTTTTTCATCGGCCGCCGCGACCAGACCGGCCTCGTCGCCGAAGTCGAATCCCACGCCTACGGCACCGACGACTGCGTCCCCGCCCTCACCGCTTTCGCCCAGCCCGGCGACGTCATCATCCACAACCATCCCGGCGGCGGCCTCATGCCCTCAAACGCCGATCTCGGCATCGCCTCCTCCATGGGCAATCTCGGCGTCGGATGCTATATTATAGACAATGCCTGCCGGCGATGCCGTGTCGTCGTCCGGCCCCAGGAACCGAAGAAACGCGTCGTCGTGAAAGACGACGAAGTGCTCAAGCCCCTCTCCGGCGGCGGAAAACTCTCCCACGTCGTCGCCCAATATGAGGACCGGCCTCAGCAGCGCGAGATGGCCGCGGCGGTCCTCCAGGCCCTCAACCACGACGGCATCGCCGTCGTCGAAGCGGGCACCGGCACGGGCAAATCCTTCGCCTATCTCCTCCCCTCGATTCTCTATGGATTGAAAAACGGCGACCGCGTTGTCGTCAGCACCAACACCATCAACCTCCAGGAACAGCTCCTCCACAAAGACATCCCGGAGCTCGAACGCGCCCTCGGCGAGGAAATCGAGGTGGAACTCGTCAAGGGCCGGAACAATTACGTCTGCAAGCGCAAGGCGCAATACGCCCGCGCCGAGGCCCAGACCCTCCTCGAAGACGATTTCATCCGCGAGCTGAAGGACGTCCTCGAATGGGCAAAAGAGTCCTCCACCGGCGACCGCCAGGACCTTCCCATCACGCCCCGCCACGATGTCTGGGAGCGCGTCCAGAGCGAGGCGGACAATTGCCTCCGCGTTCGCTGCCCCTTCTACGAGGAATGCTTCTTCTACAACTCGCGCCGCCGCGCCGCCCGCGCCAAGCTTCTCATCGTCAACCACTCGCTCCTCATGGCCGACCTCGCCGTGCGCCGCGCCAGCGGCAACTATACAATGGCCGCCGTCCTGCCCCCCTACAAGCGCGTGATCCTCGACGAAGCCCACCACCTGGAAGAAGCCGCCACCAAGAACCTCGCCCAGCAGATCACCCGCCCCGGCCTGCGCACCATGATGGGGCGCCTCTACCGGAAAGACAGCAAACAGGGCCACGGCGTGCTGCAAAGCCTTGCCGACGAGCTGGGCACCGTCGTCCAGAAGGGCCTCATGGAGGCCAGCGACGACCTGATCCAGCGCGTCATGTTCGACCTCATGCCCCGCGTCGCCGACGTCCGCGATTCCCTCGATTTTCTCTTCCAGGATTTCGCCGACCAGTTTATCCGCATCGCCGGCGTCAATTCCCGCGCTCCGCGCCTCGACGAAAAAATCCGCCTCGTCCCCCGCATCTGGAACAACCCCGCCTGGCAGGACGAATGCCACGAAATCCTCGCCACCATGGCCTCCGAACTGGCCAAGTTCCTCGACCTCAACCGCGTCGTCCTCGAAGGCCTCTGGGAACGCGACGAGAAAGTCACCAACGCCCTCGTCAATCCCCTCATGGAATGGCAGGCGTATATCGGCCGCCTCGACAACCTCCGCCGCATGCTTCTCTCCTTCCTCCAGGAAGACCGGAAAACCTGCAAGTGGGTCGAACTGTGGAAACGCCCCACCGACCAGAAAGCCATCCACGTGCGGCTCTGCTCCGCCCCGGTGGACGTCCGCGAACTCCTCCGCGAATCCCTCCACGACAAAATGAAGTCGGAGGTGCTCACCAGCGCGACGCTCACCGTGGATCATCGCTTTGATTTCTTCCGCGAACGCACCGGCCTGCCGGAGATCAAGCCCGAAGAACAGGTCGAATACGACGAAGAGGGCCTGCCCATCGTCGACGTGAGCCCCGCCTCCGCGCGCCCCGTCAGCATGGACGCCCTCACCACGCCCTTTGACTACAAAAACCAGGTTTACTTTGCCGTCCCCACCGACCTGTCCGATCCCCGCGACGGCAATTTCGACGACCAGTTCGCCGACCTGGTCAACCGCGCCGTTGCCGCCAGCGGCGGCCGCGCCTTCGTGCTCTTCACCAGTTACGGCCAGCTCAACCGCGTCTATACGCTCTGCGAGCCCACCCTGCGGCGCCTCGGCATCGACGCCCTGCGCCAGGGGAGCGCCAGCCGCGACCGCCTCCTGCGCCAGTTCCGCGAAGACGAAACCAGCGTCCTCTTCGCCACCTCCAGCTTCTGGGAAGGCGTCGACGTCAAGGGCCGGTCCTTGGAACTCCTGATTCTCGCGCGGCTCCCCTTTGCCGTCCCCTCCGACCCGATCCAGGAAGCGCAATTCGAGGCCCTGAAAGCCCAGGGGCGCGACCCCTTCGACCAGCTTGTCGTCCCCCGCGCCGTCATCCGGTTCAAGCAGGGCTTCGGCCGCCTGATCCGCTCGCGCACCGATCGCGGCGCCGTCCTCATCGCCGACAAACGCGTCGTCCAGATGCGCTACGGCCGCCGCTTCCTCCACTCCCTTCCCGGCCTGAACGTGAAGAAAGGCGAAACCGGCGTGCTTCTCAATGAAATGGAAGATTTCCTCCGCAACCGCGCCGAACTGCCGGAGGGCGTGTAGCTCCCACTCCTGTTCCTGCTCTTGATCTTGCTCCTGCTCTTATTCTTAATCACTTTCCTTATTGTATAGACGCATAAGAATGGGATTCGGATCACGGCCAAGAGCAAGATTAATAGGGCAGGGCAATTGTTCGCCCCCCCGCCCGCATCAAAATCATGATCATCCTCATCATCATAATCATCCTCGGAAAACCGATTTTGAGGATGAGGATGAAGATAATGAAGAGAATGAACGGCCCTTGCTTTCTTTTTACTTCGGCGTGCCCGCTTCGCGTTCGAGATGACAGGGCGGGCAAGCATGGCTCCAGCAATCCCGATTGAGCGCTCCCACCATCGTCTATACACCTACCCCGTCAGGTGATAAATCACCTGCATCACCGCTCCGACAACCAGGCCGATCACACCGCCCAGGCGCACGATTCCCTTCAGCTCCCGCCCGCTCACGCGCAGGATGATCTGCTCGATTTGCTCCGAATCGAAATCGCGGATCTTCGCCGTCACCAGCCCCGCGATGTCCACATGCTCGCGCAGGATCGTCGGCAACAGCCGCAGCGCCCGCCGCTGCACCATCTGCCCCAGCACGTGGCTCATCGCCTCCCACTCCTCTTCCGGCAGGAAACGCACAATCTCCGAAACCGGTTTGCGGAAAAGCAGCCCGTGGATAAAGGTTTCCATCGTTTTCCGCACGATTTCCATTCCGCGTTCTTTCCGCAGCCACGCCCCCAGCCGCACGGAAGCCAGCCGCGTCACCTCATCCAGCCACGCCTCGTTCCGCTCCACGATGTCCGACGCGGAATAACCCGCCGCCTGGTCCATCAACTCGTCCACCGCCCGGGCCAACTGCTCGCCGTTCAGTGCGTTCAGCGCCAGGTTGCGCAGCTCGTCCGCAATCAACCGCACCAGCCGCTCGTTCTTCTGCTCCTCCGCAAAGGAATTCCCCAGATTCGCCAGCATCTCCGGCCCATGCTCGCGTATATACTCGCTGATCCGCGCGTTCAGTTTTTCGTGCCGCAGCAGCGCCTCCGCCTCGTCCGCGATGGCGTCCCACCGCTGGTCGAGCATCTCGCGGATCGTCTTTTCCGAAAGAAACATTGCCGCCATGGGGTAGCGGTCGATGATCAGCTCGTACAGCCGCCGCGCCAGCCGCGGCCGGGCCAGATCCGCGAAGTCCTTGCTCGCGATGTATTCCGCCATCCCGCCCTGCAGCGCCTCGGTGATATCCGGCACCAGCGGATCGATGATTTCCTGCGCCAGGTCCACCAGCGCGTCCAGCGCCGGCGACCCAGGCAGCGAATCCAGCACCCGCGACACGGACCGCTGGAGAAACTCGTCCCCCGATGCGCTCGAAAGATACGTCTGCGCCTGCGCCATGAGCCAGCGCCGCAGCGCCAGCCGCTGCTCTGGCTTCAGATAATCTCCGATCGGCGATTCGAACGCATCCCCCAGCACCCCGCGGATCACCGTGCGCGCCGTGGGGTCGCCCCGCTCCAGGCTTTCCGTCAAAAGCTCCAGCCGCCCTGCCAGGTCCTCCGCGATGGAGGCTTGAATCTTTTCCAGCCCCGGCCGGTGTTCCGGCCCCAGCAAATCCGCCAGCGATTGGTCCGACGCGGCCAGCTCCTTGCGCTCCTCCAGCAGAAGGCTGCGGATCGGCGCCGCCAGGTTCAGTTGCTGAAAATGCTCCAGCAGTGTTTCCGAATCCAGCAGATCGCGCGAAACGGCCCGCCCGATCGCTTCCGCCAGCTTCTCCTGGTTCTTCACCACCAGCCCCGGCGTCAGCGGCACCTTTTTGCCAAACACCCGCCGCTCTTTTTTCGGGTGAAAGAGCATCCAGACGGCCAGGCGATTCGTCAGCCAGCCGATCAGCCCGCCGACAATCGCCCCTTTGCCCGCTTCGATCAGCAGGGTCGGGTCCATGTCCGGTCCTTGGCGGTGTGTTTGCGCGGAAAAGTTTCAAGCATGGGACAAAGAATGCGGGGGCGGAGTGGAAAAGGCAAGGGCCGGGTTCGGCCTCAGCTCAATCCCCGGTCCGCCAGGTCTTCTTCGGACAGCCCCAGGAAATGCCCGATCTCGTGCTTCAGCGTAATCCAGAGTTCTTCCTCCAGCTTGTCCCGGTCGCTCGCCAGCAGCCAGATATTCTCGGCAAACAGCACGATCCGCGAGGGCGCCGTCACAATCATCGAGGAGCCCATGTCCGGCGCGGGAATTCCGTCGAAAACCCCCAGGATCGTCGGGTCCATCGGCGGATCGGAAGAAAACAGAAACGCCTCGTCCGGCCGCTTCTGCAGAAGGATCGGCACATTGTCCAGCGACTTGCGCAGATCCTCCGGAATCTCCTCGATCATCTTCTCCACGATTTCCACGATCTCCTCGTCGGAAATCTCCACCGGCACGGGAAACCGCTCCTCCTGCAGCTCGTTGGCGTTTTCGAAAAAGATCATGGCCAGGCCCGTCTTTTCCTGGCGCAGCGCCAGAAGCCCCAGGTAATACCACGCCTCGGGATCGTCCGGGTCCTTCAGGCTCGAGCGCTCGAGCACCGCCTGGGCCGAATGAAACCGGCAAAGATGATAGAGCGACACCCCCATGGCGAGGTGCGCGTCGTGCCGCTCCGGATCGTTCAGCGCCACCCGTTCGTAAGACTGGAAAGCCCCCTCCCAGTCGCCCGCGGCCCAATGCACGTCGCCGGTCAGCATCACGAAGTCCGAATACGTATGCCGGTCCGTGTCCTCGCCGAAACTCTCCATCAGCTCCAGCGCCTCTTCGCACCGCCGCACCGCCTCGTCCACCAGGCCTTCGCTGCTGGCGGACTTCGCCATCTGGTAAAGCTGTTCCAGTCGATCGTCTAGTTCGTCGGGGTTCATGAGCGGCTCTGTGCACGGAATGAAAAGGGCGGATCACCGCCTCGCCCGATTGGAGCCCATCCCGCCTCCTCGCTGCAAGGCCCATTGTCCCCCTTCTCTCATACTCATCCTCATCCTCATTATCATCATCACATTCCTCCCCGAAGTTCCACCCCCCCTCCCAAATGCCTTGCCCTTTGGCGAAGCTTTCCCAACCGTGTCGGCATTAACCCTGCTCCCTTGACTGAACGATTATGAGCCGCATGCCCTTCAACTTCCCCAACTTCCGAATCTGCCAGGCGGTCGCCGCCGCCTGTCTCACCCTCCTGCTTGTCCCCATGGCTTTCCCTCAGGACGAAGCCACCCCCACCGCGCAGCCTCTCGCCATTTCCGAGGAAGACGCCGCCCAGCTCGCTCCTCTCGGCGGATTCCAGCTCGGCATCGACCAGCGCCGCGACGAGGGGTTTCCCGGCCTTTACGAGCGCCGCGTCGCCCTCATCACCGACAGCACCGCCATTGATCGCCAGGGCATCCACACCATCGAACATTTTGCCAAGGCCCGCCGCTTTACATTTGGCGAGCTGTTTCTCATCGACGACGGCTTTTCCAGCCCCACAGCCACCCTCGAAAGCGCTCGCTCCCTCAAACCGGACCTGAAAACCACCACCCTCTCCGCCGAAAACTATCAACTCTCTGATGAATCTTTCGACGAGGTGGATTTCGTCGTCTTCGATGCCGCCCTGCGCGGGCCCCGCTTTACCCCCGATTTCGCCATCCTCTGTTCCGCCCTCGAACAGGCCTCCCTCCAGGGCAAACGGTTCATCCTCTTCGACCGCCCCCCGGTCACCAACCCCGAATACCACATGGGGCCCGTTTCCTCCGAAGATTACTATGGAAGCCTCGAAGCCTATATCCCCATGCCTCTTTTTCCCGGCCTCACGGCGGGCGAGGTCGCCTCCTACTTCAACGTGCAATACGGCGTTCAGGCCGACCTGGTCGTTCACTGGATGAAGGAGTGGCGCCGCTCCGACGGAAACGGCTGGCTCGCGGCCGGCCCGGCTCCCAACACAACCGCCCGCGGAACAGCCGCTTTCGAAGAACTCCGCGAGTCCGCCCTCTATGCCCAGGGAAGCGTCCCTCTCCATGCCGCTGCCCGCCTCGCCGGAGAAAATGCCTGGGACCGCTGGCGCCTCGGGCGCGAGCGCATCGAGCTGCTCCCCGCCGCCCGGGAGCCCCAGGCGGTGCTGGAAAACTTCGGCCGATACGACCCGCCCGGCGTTGACATGACGGTGGAAACGCTCACACTCGGCAAAGAGACGGCCCCCGGACTGGTGCTTGCCGCCAACGGAGAAGCCTTCCCCGACCCGCTCGCTCTCGGGCTCACTTTGCATTTCGCAGCGATGCCCGATCCCGCGAGCAATCCGATTCCAACCGGCGGGGGTCTCTATGGCAGCGAAGATGTCTTCCGCCTGATTCGCCGCCAATTGGATGCGGATCAGATTATCCGGCGCATACGCGCGGCGCGCGACAACGAGACTTACCTCCTCTGGAGGGAACAGGCACGGCACTACGACCCATGAAGCCCATTCCTTCATTCCTCGGCTATTTCCTGGCACTCGCCTCCTGCGTGTTGCTTCTTGCCGCGTGCGAACCGCGCGGCGCGGCGGAAAACGGCGATTCCTCCCCATCCGCCTCCTCCTCTCCCACTCCCACTCCCTCTGCCCGGAACCAGGCCGCCTCGATCGCCGGCGAAATCGGGGTCCCCCAGGGTGTCGAGCCCTTTGGCATCGTCGTCTATGCACAGGGAACCTCCATTTCCGCCTACACCGATGACGAGGGCAGTTATACCCTCAGCGGGCTTTCGCCCGGCGAATATACGCTTCGCGCCACCCGTCCCGACCTGGAAAACGTCGTGGTCGGAGAGGTCAGCGTCACCGAAAACGACCTGCAAAAAGAACAACCTTTCGAAACCATGCTTCGCGTGATCATGGACCGCCAGGACGACCAGGCCTCCGGCTCACGGGCGCGGGATTTCGGCAGCCTCACCGGCCGCGTGGAAACGATCATCCCCCGCGCCAGCGAAGGCGTTGTCGTCAACGTCGAAAACACGCGCCACCGCACCGTCACCGTCGAAGGCGGCGCCTATGATATCCTGAATATCAAGCCCGGCGACTATACTCTCGTCTTTGAAAAACCCGGCCTGGAAACGGCCCGCGAGTCGGTGACCGTCCGCGCCGGCCAGGAAGTCAATGTGCCCGCCGTGGAACTGGATTTCAGCCGCGGCATGTCGGCGCGGGGCCAGGGAGGCGAGCGCACCATCTTTGGCACGGTGGCCCTGCTTCCCGCCGATGGCTCGGAAGTCACGGATTACAGCTCCGTGCGCGTGATGCTCGAAGGAACCAGCTATATCACCACGCCGGATAACCAGGGCCAGTTCACCTTTCGCAATGTGCCCCCAGACGTCTATACCGTCAGCGCCAGTGCCCCGGGATACATCCTCGAACAAAAATATGAGGTCAACCTCGATGCCGTCCCCGCCGCCGATGTGGAACTCTCCCTTGTCGAGGACACCACCGGCGTCGCGGACACCGGTTCCATCTATGGCACGGTAAACCTGGAGGACGCCGACCGCGCCAACGGTGTGGCCGTCTCCCTTTCCGGAACCAACCACGTTGTCTTTACCGACCAGCGGGGCGACTTCGAGATCATGAACCTGGATCAAGGCACCTACGACCTCGTGGCCAGCTTTGAAGGCTACGAGCCCGGCTATGTCGACGGCATCGAAGTCCAGGGGCCCGAGCCCCTCGACGTGGGAGAGGTCACCCTCGAAAAGAAAGTCGACCGGCCCAGCGTTGTCTATACTCGCCCTGCCGATGGCGCCAGCGATGTCCCCATCAAACAGCCCACGCTCGTGACGATTCAGTTCTCGCAGAAGATGGACATTCCTTCCGTTCTGGACGCCCTGAGCATCGAGCCGGAAGTCGGCTACCAGGTCGACTCTGGCGGGCGCGGAAACCAGGACTCCCTGACCATTGCCTTGAACGCCCTGCCCGGGAGGTCCGGAGAGATCCTTCGCTATGACACGGAATACTCCGTAACGGTCGGCGGGTCGGCCAGGAATGGTGTCGGCGTGGCCATGGAAGAGGACTACGAATTCGAATTTTCCACGGGCGACGCCATGATCATCGCCACCGAGCCCAGGGACGGAGCCGAAGGCGCCCGCCTTTATCCCGATGTCCCGATGTCCGTGTCCTTCAATGCCCCGATCGACGAGTCCACGCTGACGGCGGACGATGTGCGCATCCGCCCCAGCATCACCGGCCAGCCCGATATCTACTTTCGAAGGGACGAGCAGACCGGCTGGAGCATCCTTTATATCCGTGTCTTTGGCGAGCCGGATGAGGAATACACTGTGGAAATCGGCAGGGGAGTGCGCACCGTGACAGGGCATCGCGTGGAGAATACCCCCTACGAATGGTCCTTTGAGACAACCGAATGGATTGAAGGAAGCGAGATCTACGGCAACTCGGATCCGGACTATGACGTGGAGGAACGCGAGCGCCAGCGGAGGCGATAGGACATCCATGCTTTTTCGCCTCCTCGCCATCCTGGCCTTCGGCGCCATCCTCAGTGCCCCCCTTTCCGCCGAAAACAACGTCTATACGCTCGCCAGCGCCCTGAAAGAGGTGTCCGGCCTCACCCATTACCAATCGCCCGCCGATCCGCCCCGCCGCGCCGGCAGAACATCGAGCTGGGACCGCACCGGCGGCCCCCACGACCAGGGAAACCACCTCCGGATGGACGGCGAGGAAGCGGTCCTTCTCGACGTTCGCGGCCCCGGCGTCCTCACCCGCCTCTGGACGTCCCAGCCCATGGGCTATCTGCGCTTCTACTGGGACGGCGCCGATGAGCCCCAGTTTAGCGTCCTCTGGCGGGAACTCGCCCGAGGCGATGTCCCTCCTCTCGAAGAGCCATTTCTCGTGCGCCACGGCGATGGGGCTTCCCTGCGCTTTCCCCTCCCGTTCCAGGATGGCTTGAAGATCACGGTCTCCGGACAAACCCATGGAGACTTCGCCGCGGACTACGCCTGCTTTCACCCCGGGACGGAGGTCGAGTCCTGGTGGCCCGCCCTCAAGCCCTCCGGCGAGACCCTCGACGCCTATACACGCGCGGTCGCGGTGCTCGGCCAACCCGCGGCCGCACCTGTTCCCGGAGATCCTGTCCGTCTCGGAGAAACATCCCTCTTCGCGGAAAGCGCCCCCCTCGTCTATACGGCAACCCGGCCCACAATGGTATCAGGGCTTTCCTTTCTTCAGGCAGGCGCAAAACCCCTCCCTCCATCCCTCTTTGTCGCAATCGAACAAGGCGATGAAACGCTGCGCGTCCCCTGGCGGGAACTCACGGGCTCCGATACCGCGCGCGCCGCGCCGAGCCTCCTCTCGGGGCGCGATGGCAACCGCACCTATTTTCGCGTCCCGTTCATTCTGGAAGAGGGAGAACAGATCCGCTTCTTCTGGCAGGGCGATGCTCCCGGCGAAGCCATCGGCAGCGCCCGGGTCCATACAGCGCCCCTCGATGCCGATTCTCCGCGCCCGCGCCTTTTGCTTAACCAGTTGGACTCTTCCCGGGCCGCTCTCTCCGGCCGCGGACGGCTCCTCGCCTTGAATATGCGAGCCGCCGATGAAATCGACTCAGCCTTTCTCGGCACCGATGCCAGGATCTTCTTCGAAGGCGAACGCGATCCGTCCTGGCGCGGCACGTCCCTCGGCGATCTTTTCGATGCCCCCCGCGAGCCGGATCCGGGCAGCCGCGCAAATGCGTTTTCCCGCTTGGATTTTCAACCCCGGGAGAACCTTTTGTCCGCCCACGGCAGTTTTCTTCCCACGGGCCTCCCCTTCTCCCAATCGGCCCATTTTGAGCTGGAAAACCCGCCCAAAACCACCCGGTTCCATGGCCTGATCATCGGACAACGCTTTGGCCCCCAGGCCCCCTCCCCGCCGCCGGCCCTGCGGGAGCCCGCACTCGATGCCACCCTCCTCGGCACACGCCGCACGCTGGACGAGGGTCACCCCCTGCCGGTCTATACAGAGGCCATTCCGCCGATCTCCGGAAGCGCCCTGCCCCGCGCCAGTTGGGCCGCTGGGGACGAGGCCACCTCCGGCACCTTTGAACTCCAGGTGCGGTCAGAAGGCATCGACCGCCTTCGCGTTGCCCTCGATTTGCCCTCCGGGTGGACGGGCACCCTGTCCGGTGCCGGGCGCGAAACGGAAGTCTACGACATTGGGTGGCCCTGGTTTGATTTCGAAAACCCGCCCGCCGGAATGCTGGAATTCGATTGGTCCGCCACGCCGCCGGACATCCATCCCGCCGGAGCCTTCCTGGCCCAGCTCCGCGCCGAGGCCTATGCCGAAGGGTCGCTCGTCTATACGGCCCGGTCGCCGGTTGAGATCAACCTGCCGCCCGCCGGAGAGCCTGTCCTGAAATGGAGCGGAAAAGACTTCCAAACACAGCCCGGCGAAACCGTCTTCCACCTTCCCGAAGGCTTCCGCCCGAACCCCGGCGACGTCCTTTCCGTCCATTCCCGCGTTCAAACGCCCGCGAAACGGGAAGCCACGACGGCCACCCTCACCTTCGAACCGGCGGGCTTTGAAAACCAGCGCGGATATTGGGAGAAAGCCGCCGCCTCCCTTCCCCCGGATGGGATTGTCCATGCACAAATTCCCACTCGCGCCGAAGGCGGCTGGGCGTCCTTTCGCGTGGGGTCCTATCCCAGTTGGATCGGCAAGCCCCGCCGCATCGCCTTCTCCATTCCATCCCTCCAGGACGCCGGGATCAAGGTGCTGGAAGCCCGCCTTCATCGCCGCCCCCCGCACCCCGAGCCCGAAGGCTGGAGCCGCCGCCTCCCCTACATCGAATCGCCGAAAGAACGCTTCCATCTTCCGCGCCACAAGGCCCTCGTCGCGAAGAACGACTTGCGCGAAAAAATCCGCGTCGTCTCCGGAACCCCCGCCGAAGGCATCAACCCCCATTTCCGCCGCGCCGGATTCCTTGAAAACATCGAATCCGGGCCGATGGTCTGGCGCCTCGCCGAGGAACCCCGGCGCGATGGCACCCTCAAGCCATCCCATTCCTTCGAGTTTCGCTCCGAACACATCGGGGCGCGCATCGCCATCCACGACGAGCGGATCATCGGCGAGCGCTTCTTCGGCTTCGAATTCGGCTATGGCCCTTTCTGCGGCACGGTCGCCATCCGCGATTGCGAGGGCCGCCTCCTCGCCGTCCAGGACCTCTTCATGACCGAGCCCCGCGCCTTCCCTCAATGGACATGGGTCGCGTCCCCGGTGCCCAGCCGTGATGGCTGGATTTATCTCGAAGTCATCGGCCGTCCTCCCGGCAGCCTCGGCAATCGCATCGTGCTCCAGAAACTCCTCATCGGCACCGACCCCGAAGCCGGCATGCCCGGTGGGGGATAAGCAGAAATTCAAAAACCCATCCCCATCCCCATCCCCATCCTCATCCTCATCCTCATCCTCATCCTCATCCTCATACTCATACTCATAATCATCCTCGTCCTCGTCATCTTTATCGCCGGGCGCGCGGTGGCCTCCTGCCATGCGCCGCCCCCGGATATTCGGGTTGCGTACCACGCGCCGCTCCGTTGTCCTACCTCCCCTTTTGAGGCAAATCCGCCGCGGCACGCCCCGCGCCGGATCGATTTAACCAAGAAATGGCGAGGACCTATGCTCTCCAAATATGTCGTTCCCCAGATTTTCCTCGGGCTGTTCCTGCGCAAGCTCGAGGTGACAGACTACAAGAAGTTGGCCGAGTCCCTTCCCTGGCGCCTCCCCGAGTTTGACGGCAAGCCCCAGATTGCCAAGGACATCCCCCGGGACGCCTCGGCGGAATCCCCCCGCGCCCGTTTCACCTCCGCCGATGGCCGCAAAATCCTCGAAGTCGCTCCGGCCAAGCTCCAGTTCCGCATGCTCCCGGGCGACATCGTCGACAACGAAGGCCAGCGCAAGGGCCTCAAACCCCTCGGCCTCGCGGAATCCTTCGAAGCCTTCCAGCCCCTGGCCTCCAAAGTGCACTCCGTCTTCAGCGAGCATTACGGCGCCACCGCCACGCGCATCGGCCTCGTCACCGAACTCTTTTCCCAGCTCGGCGGATCGGCCAACCAGCGCATGCAGCAGACCCTGCTCGCCTCCGCCAACCACTTTGGCGACCGGCTCCAGGAACTCCAGATCCAGGCCCTCGCGCGCCCCACGCTCTATGGCGATCGCGTTGTGAACCGCTGGGTCCGCGTCAAGCCCCTGCGCTCGAACGACGAACGCCGCACCGACATGGCCATGGGCGTCGAAGTCGACATCAACACACTGCCCGAAGATTCCTACGATCTATCGGCCAACGACATCGAAGAGTTCATCAAGCACGCGCGCGCCCACATCGAAGAGCAGGTGCCCATCCTCCAGGAACCGGCGTTCTTCGAAGGCTGAGAAAGGAAACGGAGGGCATGGCGAGTTCCCAGCAGGGCCAGGGTGGTCCCGTTTGGAGCAAGCGGGTCGGCGATGCAGCCGTTGCGGCGGCAAACGTCAACTATTGCGCGGGCTTCGACGTCGTCGGCCGCCCGCCCGCCGACCTGCGCCTCGCCCCCTTCGATCTCCAGACCAACGCCGCCCATGTGGTCATGCTGGTCGAGGAATCCATCATTCCCGCGGAAGCCGGATCGGCCATCGCCGGCGGCCTGCTCAAACTCCGCCAGCGCGATCTCGACGGAGAAAACCTCCTTCGTCCAAGCTGCGAGGACATCCACATGTCCCTCGAAACCCAGCTCGGCGAAATCATCGGCCAGGACAACGCCGGGCACCTCCATACCGCCCGGTCCCGCAACGACCAGGTCGCGACCGATATGCGTCTTTGGCTGCGCGAGGAAATCATCCGCGTGGCCGCGTCGCTGCTCAATCTTTCCCGCATCCTGGCCGAGCACGCGGAAACGCACCTCGACACCGTCTGCCCCGGCTTCACCCACGGCCAGCCCGCCATGGTCACCAGTTGGGGCCACTGGGTGATGAGCTACCTCCCGCGCCTTCTGCGCGATATACGCGCCCTGGGACCCCTCCTCGACGATCTCGCCGACTGTCCTCTCGGCGCTGCCGCCAGCTTCGGCACCGGGTGGCCCATCAACCGCCACCGCACCGCCGGGCTGCTTGGCTTTCTTCGCCCTTCGCCCTCCGGTGCCGACACCATCTGGGCCCGCGGCGAAACGGAGGGGCGCTTTGCCTTTCTTCTTTCCGGGCTGCTGGCCCATCTGGCCGGCATTGGCCAGGACCTGATCCTTCTCAGCACCCCGCCCCGCGACTGGCTGCGCCTCGCCGATGAACACGTCACCGGCAGCAGCATCATGCCGCAAAAGCGCAATCCCGACTTCGCCGAGGTCACCCGCGCCCGCGCCGCCCACGGCCTCGGAATTGCCCAGTCCCTCGCCGGCATCGGAACGGCCCTGCCTTCCGGCTATAACCGCGATACGCAATGGACCAAGTATCTCGCCTTCGACGCCATGGACAACGCCGACGGCGCGGCGGATTTGTTTGCCGGGGTCTTCGCTCGCCTCCATGTCAACCGCGATGCCATGAAGGCCGCCTGCCAGGTCGGCTTCCTCAACGCCACCGACGTGGCCGACTATATTGCCCGCGCTCGGCGGCTCCCTTTCCGCCACTGCTACCGCGTCATCGGCCCTGCCGTGAAGGCCTGCGAAAGCGAAGGCCGCCTCGTCCGCGAAAAGGTCAACGAAGTCCTCTCAACCGAGAGCATCGACCCCTTCAACGCGGAAGAATGGGCACCGCTTGAGAATCCGCGCGGCCTGCTTCAGCTCCGCAACCAACCCGGCAACCCCCACCCCGACCGAACCCGCGAATCCGCCATCCTGCTCCAGGGCGAGATCGAGAAGTCCTATCAGCTTCTCGCCGAGCAGGCCGGCGGCTGGCGCGAATCGGTCGAAGGACTCTGGGAAACTCTGCACGAGTTGGCCGACTAAGGGAGGCGCGCCTGTGTCGTTTCTGAAAAAACTTTTTGGAATGAATAAAGAGCCGGAGCCTCAAGGCGAGGAGGCGTCCGCGCCGGAAGGGCCCGTCCCCGCGCCCCTCCCCGAGGTGGACCTGGAGGCGGCGGACCAGCCCGTGGATTGCACAGGCATCCAATGGAACGAGGACGAGCAGCTTCGCCTGTTGCGCGAGGCCATCGCCCCGGAGATCGACGACCGGATCCTCTCCCTCCTCCAGGAAGACCAGTTCCAGCAGGATCCCGGACGTTCGCCCGTCGACGCCGCCATCCTTTATGCCCTCATGGCGCACTTTGAACCCGGCCGCATCATGGAAGTCGGCGCCGGCTGGACCACCCTCGCCGCCCGCCGCGCCAAGGAAGCCCGCATGCTCCCCGGCGAATTGATCTCCGTGGACGCCAATCCACGTCTCGACATCGGCGAGCTGGTGGACGCCCATCTGGCCTCCCCGGTTCGCGAGGTCCCCGTCGACGACTTTCGCCTCATGCTGGAAGGCGAAATGGTCCTGGTCAACAGCACCCGCGTCTATACAGAAGGCAGCGACGCCCAATACCTCATCGACGAAGTGCTCCCAGCTCTCAATTCCGGTGTCATCGTGGGCTATCATGGAATCCATCTTCCGTGGAATTATCCCCGCCAGGCCCTCGAGCAGCACCATAACGAGCAGGAACACCTGCTCCGCTTCCTCCGCGAGCATCCCAAGACGGATATCCTCTTCGCGGGCCGCTGGATGGCGGAAAATCATGCGGGCGAATTCGACGCCGCCATGCCCGAAACCCTTCGGAGGCAGAACCCCACCTGCCTCTGGTTCCGCATCGGCTGATGTTGTCTAGACATATGGGTGCGCGTTAATCCTTTCTCATGGACAATGATGGAAAGAGAAAACGGGCCTGTGCGTTTCGGCCGCGAACGCCGCGGACAACAGGGGTGAAGTATGAGGGAAAGGCCATGTCCT
>CAYFUR010000013.1:4176-7997 GCA_964346275.1 uncultured Candidatus Sumerlaeota bacterium | reverse complement strand
CGGCCGCGAACGCCGCGGACAACAGGGGTGAAGTATGAGGGAAAGGCCATGTCCTGATCCTGCTCTTGATCTTAATCTTGATCATCTCTTGTATAGACAAGAGTCGAAAATTGATTACGATTACGATCAGCAGCAAGATTAAGAGGGGAGGCCAATCATCCGTCCCCATCCGTTCAATCCGTGGCCGCACCCCTCCTCTCATGATAACGAGGAAGACAAAGTCGCCTTCATCCCGATCACACGCACGTAATGACTGATTCCTCCTACGCCGTCTCCAGCAACTCCGCCGCCAGCGCCATGCTACGGTCCGATCGCTTGCCCCCGTCCAGCAAACGCGCCAGCTCGCCCTGCCGCCGGATACCCTCCGCAAGGCTCAGCGTCGAATACGTCCGCCCGTTCTTTTCCCTTTTCTCCACCAGGAAATGATGCCGCGCCGCTGACGCCACCGACGGATTATGCGTCACGCAAAGAATTTGAAACCGCTCGCCCAACGCTGCCAGCCGCTCCGCCACGCGCCGCGCCGCCGTGCCCGAGATTCCCGCATCCACTTCGTCAAAGATCATCACCGGCGCCGCCTGCCACTCCGCGCTCAGCGTCCGCAACGCCAGCATGATGCGGCTCAACTCGCCCCCCGACGCAACACGGCTCAGCGGCCGCAACGCTTCCCCCTCGTTTGCCGTAAACAGCAGTTCCACGTTCTCCAGCCCCGCCGGACCGCACAGCGTCCCCTTCTCGTCAACGGCAAGGCCCGACGACACGGGCTCGCGCGCCAGATCGAGCCGCACCTTCGGCATGGAAAAATCCTTCAGCAACGCCTTCAACGGGCGGAGAAACTTCGGCCCGGCCTTCTCCCGCGCCGCGGAAAGATCCCGGGCTGCGGCCAGCAATCGTTCCCGCGCCTTTTCCACCTTCTTCTCCGCTTCCTCAAGACAGGCGTCCCAATTCTCCAACCCCTCCAATTCCCGCTTCATCTCCTCCAGCCGCCCCAGGGCATCCGCCTCCGTCGGCCCATGCTTGCGCAGCGCCTTGCCGATCGCATCGATCCGCCGGTTCAGCTCATTCAGCCGGTCCGGCTCCGCCTCCAGCATCTCCACGTACCGGGAAAGCTCAAATCCCGCGTCCGACAACTGGTCATACAGATCCACCAGCCGCTCCGCCAGGGGCCCCAGCGCCGGATCGCGCCCGGCCATATCCTCCACCGCCGCCAGCGTCCGCCCCATCAGATCCAGGCCGCACGCCTCCCCCTCCGGGTGATCCGCCAGCGCGGCCACCGCTACTCCCCCTTGCTCGCGCAACTCCTCCATGTGTTCCAGCCGCCTGCATTCCCCCTCCAGCTCATCCAGTTCGCCGTCCCGCAGCCCCAGCTCTTCCAATTCGTCCACCTGGAACCGCAGAAAATCCCGCCGCTGCTCGCGGTCGCGGTCGTCCGTCCGCAGCCGCTCCAACTCCTTTTCCGCCTCCGCCAGCCGCTCGTAAGCCTCCTTCACCTTCCCGCGCCGGGGGAGTAGCCCCGCGAACTCGTCGAAGAAATCCCGCTGCACCGCCCCCTGCACCAGCCGCTGCTGCTCGTGCTGGCTGCTGATTTCCAGCACATGCGAGGCAATTTCCGCCAGTTGGCCGATCGGCACCAGCCGCCCATTGATCGAAGCCCGGCTGCGCCCCGACGCCAACACCTCGCGCCGCAGGATGATTTCCCCCTCCGCTTCCGGCTCCAGCCCCATCTCCTTCAGCCGCGCGGCCAGGCGTCCCTCCCGCGCGATCTCGATTACCGCATCCACCGTTGCCCGATCTTCCCCCGATCGCACCAGCGAAGGCGAAGCCCGCAGACCCGCCAGCAGGCCCAGCGCCTCCAGAACCATCGTTTTCCCCGCCCCCGTCTCCCCGGTCAGGGCGCTCAGCCCCCGGTCGAAATCCACGGAAAGCTCGTCAATCAGGGCGAGATGGCGGACATGCAAGTGGCGGATCATGGTGTGCCTCGCTTTCACCAAAATTTCGCTCGAATCGAGAAAAGCGTATTTTTAGCGAAAGGCGAAATCAAGGCGAAATTTGCGCTCCGCCACCGAATTACATTGCCATTATGGGCCCCGCCGCGCTTAATGGCTATGCCCTGAGAAAGGGGGCCTCATTCCATGAAAAACTTTCAGATCTACGAAAAACAATCTCTCTCCATCAACACGGTCGATGAAGGCGGAGAAATCAAAAAAAACTACATCGCCATTCCCCATGACGAGATCAAGAATGGCATCTTCATCCCAAGCTCCCACCCCGAAATCTCGGGTGACCCGGTGGGAGAAATCGAGGCCAGGAACAAGGATCAGGCCGTCGAGAAATACCGCGATAAGCGCGATAACATGATGTATTGATCCAGATTCCCATTGCCGGGCGCGCGGGTTGCTCCGCTAGTCAATCCCTTCCGTGAAAGGGGGATTTCCTCGGGAAGAAACTATGTCTCTGCGCAACCAGCCGAACTACTACCGTTCCAGCCTCGGGCTCAAGCAAGCCATCGCCCCGGAAGTCGCCGGTGATTATCACAGCCAACTGGTCAATCGCCTCCGCGAGGAAGGCAACCACCTCCAGATCGGCGACACCACCTTTGTTCTCGCCAAGGAATTCGGTTTTTGCTATGGCGTGGACAAGGCCGTGGACATGGCCTACGAGGCCCGCGCGAAATTTCCCAACAAGCGCATCTTCCTCACTTACGAAATCATCCACAATCCCCGCGTGAATCGCCGCCTCGAGGAAATGGGCATCATCTTCCTCTCCGGCTCTCTCGCCGGCGGCGCCACCATGGACGATATCACATCCGACGATGTCGTGCTCCTTCCCGCCTTCGGTGTTCCCGCCCAGGACCTGGAACGGCTCCGCGAAAAAAACTGCATCCTCGTCGACACCACCTGCGGGTCCGTCGTGGCCGTCTGGAAGCGCGTCGAAAAATACGCCAAGACCGGCTTCACCGCCCTCGTTCACGGAACGGCCCGCCACGCGGAAACCCGCGCCACCGTCAGCCAGGCGCAAAAGCTCGGCGGCCACTGGATCGTCGTTCGCAACAAGGAAGAAGCCCAACTCGTCTGCGACGTGATCCGGGGCAAGCGGCCCGCGGAGGAGGTCTATACGCTCGGCCCCGATGCCCTCAGCCCCGAATTTGATCCCTCGCGCGATCTCGAGCGCATCGGCGTCGCCAACCAGACCACCATGCTGGCCAGCGAATCCCTGGAAATCGCCGGCATGGTCCGCCAGGCCCTCGGGGATCGCCACGGCGCCGGCCACCTCGCCGATCATTTCCGCAGCTTCGACACCATCTGCTCCGCCACGCAAGAGCGCCAGGACGCCATCATGGAACTGCTCGACAGCGGCGAGCTGGGCATGATGCTGATTATCGGCGGATATAATTCCTCCAACACCGGCCACCTCCGCGAAATCGTCGCCGAGCGCATCCCCGCCTACCACATCTGCGACGCCGCGGAAATCCACTCCGCCCAGGAAATCCGCCACAAGCCCTTCGGCGAAGAGCCCATCGTCTCCCACGACTGGCTCCCCCGGGGGCCCCTCACCATCGGCCTCACCGCCGGAGCCAGCACCCCCAACCGCGCCATCGGCGAAACCATCGAGCGCGTCGCCGCCCTCCGCGAAACACAGTAGCTCGAACGAGTCCATAAGCGGGGGGGAGGGCCATGATTGACACGGATAAAAGTGTATTGATCTGGCCTGTCCCTATACTGCAATTTCTGCTCGACCTTAGTATATACAGGAACAAAGAACTCATTTTCACATTCTCTCATTGTTAAAAAGACTCTGTGCCGGCCGCGGCATGACTTGCGCAA
>CAYFUR010000013.1:0-4076 GCA_964346275.1 uncultured Candidatus Sumerlaeota bacterium | reverse complement strand
TCTTTATGTTTGATCAATTCTCCCCATACTCTTCCAGCCAACCCTCGATCTTCCCCACAGCCTTCTCCCGGTCCTCAAAACCCCCTTCACTGTTTAACTCAATCGTGATGCCGGCCTGCTCTTCCGCGATCTCCTTGATTTCGCGGATCAGGTCCGGATCCCCCTCTTCCGGAAGAACAACCGCCAGAAGCATCAGGGCCAACTCCGCGCTTTCTTCCTCCTCCAGCAGGTGCAACGCCTCCAATCGTTCCTCACGGTTCGCGTTTGCATAGGACGACTGGAATTCCTGGATGAGTGCCCCCTGGAATTCTTCCAGGGCTGCCTGCAGGTCCTCCAGTTCCCGGACCGATACCGGCTGCTGATGACTGAGTATCTCACGAGACGTATCCAGCAAAGAGGATTTACTTCCCAGCAGCGAAAAAGACGACAGAACAAACATCAGCAAGATCGGGACGGAGAGCTTAAGGTGCTGCCTCTTGGCAGGGTCTATGGAATAGACATCCTGTATTCCCTGGAGCGAGAGATACCCGATAGACTTCAAGACCACTGGAATTCCGGAAATCAATGCCGCCCCGAAGAGAACAAACGTCCACGCCGTCCTCCCCTGGAAGAAATGAAGACCTAAATTGATCAGCAGCAGGATGATCGTTGTGAAATAGAGTGTTTTATCCCGGCGCGTTGGCGAGGCGATCGGCTCGTGCTGAGAATTTTTTTCCGCTTCTTCCGCGTCCTGCCCGTTGGAGGAAGATTCTCCGTCCACCATGCTTTCCAGCCTAATTACAAGAGTCTGACACTTGAGTCTGCCGCCCGCTGAAATAAAATACCTCTATTGTGAAGCCAAGTGAAAACGGGTCTCTTTAATTCCCCTCTCGGCTCGAAATCCAAAAACAATCCAGACCTCCTCAAGAGACACTCCAGATGCCCCGCGCCCAACCTTTCCGCATTATTTCATGCGGAGGCAACCAATCCATGCAGGCCCTGATCATCACCCACCTCGGGCTGCGCCTCGATCCGCCCGGCGGCCGTGTCCTGCCCTCTTTCGACGCCACGCCCGCCGATGCGCCCCTGGCTCTCTTCGACCAACAGATCGAAACGCTCCTCAAGCGCCATCTCTCGCGCCGGAAAAAGCGCCCGGCCCTGGTACTCGCCGGAGAAACGTTCGATCTTTCCACTCCGCCGCTCCGGCCGCAATCACCCCGCGAGGCCATTTTGTCGCTTCTCGCCGCCCACGTGCGTTTCGTCGCCGCGCTGCGGCTCTGGATCGGCGCCGGGGGAACGATCCACCTGATCCCCCCTCCCGGCGCACCCTGGGACGAAGCCGATCCCCGTGCGCTGATCGAGGAAATCCTTCCCGGCCTCCGTTTCCGGCCGCCCGAGGGAATCCACATCGAAGCCACCTGAAGCCAGGAAACGCGTGACACACGGCCATGGAATCTCCACCCTGCTTACCATTGAACCCCACGGAGATTGCCGACCCGTTTACCCATGGCCAGACGAAAACGCCAGCACACCCAGTCATCCCCGCAGGCCCGCGCGCCGGAGAGCCCCGAAAAGGCCCCGCGATCGCCCTGGCCCGCGCGCCTCCTTTATGGAGCGGGATGTCTCTACATCCTCGACGCCCTGCTCCTTCTCGCGGGATCGGCGGGCAAGGATTCCGCCATTGGCGCCCTCTGCCAGACCGATTGCGGCGGCGTCGCGCTCTTTGACATCCCAGTCGAAATCTACGGCATCGCCCTCATGGGCGCCGTCCTGGCCCTGGCTTGGAAGGCTGCCCGCGCCGCCCCGTCTCCCTGGCCCTTCGCCGCCCTGTCCGCCGCATTGCTCCACGCCGGTGGTTCCGCCGCCTTTGCCGCGAGCCAGCTCCTCGGCCTGGCGGCGCCCTGCCCCCTTTGCCTTCTCGCCAGCCTGTTTTCCTTCGCCGTGGCCGGCGCCGCCTGGCGTCTATACGCCGTCCATGCGCCCTTTTTCCTCCTCAGCGCCGCCCAGTCCGCCCTCATCGGAGCACTTGCCGTCGGCGTCGCCTGGCCCCGCTTCGAGGGACTCAAGCCGCCCGGAAACGAAACCGCCACCGCCGTCCAGGAAGAAACCGCCCCCGAATCAGGCGCCCAGTTTCCCCAGGATCCGCTCGTTCGCCAGGCCCTCAGCCTCGCCACCATCGGCAGCCCCGAGGCGCCCCACGAACTGGTCGTCCTGTCCGACATGAACTGCGGGGTGTGCGAGCGTTTCGAGCAAAGAACCCTCCCTGATCTCTTGCCCGCTATCGAGGAAGGCCGCATCCGCGTGCGCTTTCTTTTTACCACCATGGCGGTCACCGAGCAGCGGGCGCGCCACCAGCTCGTCGCCGCCACTGGCATGGCCGCCGCCGGGGAGCCGTTTCCCGAAGCCGTCGGCCTGGTCCGCAACGAGCCACTCGTCTCCACGCCCCAGGGCATCGCGCTCCTCGAAGACAACGCCGAGCGCAGCGAGGCCATGCGCTTCATCTATGAAGTCTCCCAGGAATCGAGCTGGGACGCCGTGGAGCAAGCCCACCATCGGCTCTCCTGGCTTCTCAGGAACCGGTATTTCAACGGCGAGGATGCCACGCCCCTCTTTGTCATGTTCCCGGGCTCCTTCGATCCACAAAACCTGCCGCCAAAAGAGGAATTGTATATCTTCAAAGGCTACCAGAAAGCCGGTCCTTTTCTGCAGTTCGCCGGCTGGGACCATCCCTGATCCGATTTTTGGCCGTTTCGCAAGTTTTTGATTGGACCGTTCCGAAATTCGCGCTCCTATCGGTCCAGCGAATACAATCTGCCAGAAAGGTTTCATTGTGAAACGATCGCTTCTCAGTCTGCTGGCGCTGGCCGGAATCATGGCCGGATGTGCCAAGGACGGCGGCATGGATATGCAGGCCGCTGAATCCATGGTCCGCGAAACCCAGTCCCTCATCCCCGAGCAAAAGCCCCAGCTCCGCGGCATCTGGATCGCCTCCTGGGGTGATGGCATCCTGGACCGCGAACAATGCGAAGAACTCGTCGCCCAGGTGCGCGACGCCAACCTCAACGCCATCTTTCCCGAAGTGCGCAAAGTCGGCGATGCCTACTACCTGGACGGCCTCGAACCCCGCGCCTCCAACATCAAGGGCGATGACGATTTCGATCCCCTCGGCTATCTCATCGAACTGTGCCACGACACCTCCGGCGGCAAGGAATACATCGAGGTCCATGCCTGGCTCGTTACCTTCCGCCTCTGGAACCAGGACCTCGGCGATCCGCCTCCCGGACACCTCTTTGCCGAGCATCCGGAAACCATCATGACCAACGCGGCGGGAGAGAACGTCGGCGGCTCCTCCATGTTTGCCGATCCCGGCCACCCGATCACGGAAGACTGGACCGCCCGCGTCTTCCGCGACGTCGCCGATCGCTACGATATAGACGGAATCCACCACGACTACGTCCGCTATCCTGAATACGACGGCGATTGGGGCCACAACCCGACGAGCCTCGCCCGCTTCCGCGAGCTGACCGGCTTTGAAGGCACGCCCGAGCCGGACAATCCCGCCTGGATGGCCTGGCGCCGCGACCAGGTCGCCAATGCGGTGCGCCGTGTCTATGCGGAAGTCATGGAAGTCAACCCCGGCTGCGTCGTCAGCGCCGCGACGCTTAACTGGGCTCTCGAAATGGATGTCTGGGACTGGCAGACCTCCAGCCCCCGCACCCAGGCCCACCAGGACTGGGTCCGCTTCATGAAGGAAGGCTCCCTCGATATGAACACCCTCATGAATTATTCCCGCGCGGAAACCCAGCCCGAGCGCTTCCCCGACTGGACCGATCTCGCCCTCCGCACGCGCTTCGATCGCCACGCGGTCATCGGCCCGGGAGCCTATCTCAATTCGCCCGAGGATACCTTCGACCAGATTCGCTATGCCCTCAAGAATGGCGCCGATGGCATCAATCTCTACGCCTGGAATTCGACGAATTCCACCGACGTGCCGCGCGCCCACTTCTTCGATATGCTGCGCGAGCAGGTCTTCCCCGAGCCGGTTGACCCCCCCCCCCCCCCCGGGGAAAAAGAATCCCAATACCGCGCCGCGCTTT
>CAYFUR010000012.1:28766-52690 GCA_964346275.1 uncultured Candidatus Sumerlaeota bacterium | reverse complement strand
AACTGATTAATCGTGGGCATGGACTACTCCAGCAGGTATTTGCGTCGCCGGACGATGGGGCACGGCAAGCCCCCGTCCTTTGCAAGGCCGGGAAAGACAACCCATCCAGGGGACCCTGGTCAAGAGAAAAAGGGGCCGGAATTCCCCCGCTCCGGCCCCTTTGCTGGTGATGCACCGGCGCGGCGTTGATCAGTTGAGAAAGCCGGTGCCGGAGCCAAAGTAAACGATGTCCCCATTCGAAATGGTGCCATTCGTTGGATCGTAAAGCTCCTGGGTCGCTTTACCTGGTCCGTTGTGAGTACTGTCCGGGCCATGACCGAGCATATAAAACGGGGCGTTGAGTCCTTCATTCCCACTCAGCGAGGCCATGTAGGCATCGTAACCGTTATCGAATCCCGACGGCAAGTTCCCTGGATAAAGCCCGGGGGTCGTTTCCAGGTAATAGAACAGCGTCCCAAGGTGGTATTGGGCATCCTCTGCCGATTCGTTCAGCGCCGGGAATGGTTCGTTGAATCGGGTGGTGATGTACGCGATTGGCGTCGTGAGAAAGATCGACGTTTTTGTCGTGAACACCGGGGTTGCATCGGGCGAATCAATCGGTACTTGTTCGCCAAATTTGTTTGAGGGAATCGGGTATCGATTGTTGTCGACCCGATAGGACTCGACGGCGGTCGCGGTCGAGCGCATGTCGGCTTTGGAACGGCTGACCTTCGCGCGGGTTTGTGCCTCCAGAAAGTTCGGCACGGCGATGGCCGCGAGAATCGCGATGATCGCCACAACAATCAGCAATTCGATGAGGGTGAAAGCACGCGGGGTGCTTGGTCTGATTTGCATGAGGGTGTTCTCCTCTCGTTGAGAAACGGTCGGCATGCCCCAATAGGCCCGCTTCGGCGTATCGAGGCGCCGTGCGGGTGATTGGGCCATTCGGATTCAGAGATTTAGGATGCGGAGGAGAGGAGGACGGGCGGGCCGCGCGGCCGCGAGACGCGCGGGGGAATGCGCTGGAGGATCGGCTCGCTGGCGGCTTCAGGGCCCAGCGAGAAAACCGGCAAAGAGGAAAGAGAGTTGTCAGGAATCTGGGCGGCCTGGCCACCGGATTCCTTCAGCAGATGGCAGACCGCACATTCCTCATGGGAATGATGATCGGCGTGGACCACCGGGTGAATCGCGAAGAGCAGGGCCGCCGACAGCATGGCCAGATCGGACAGGGCTGCCCACAACGTCGCGCGTCTGTGATCGAGGCTTTGAAATCTTCGCGATGACATTCCCGGCCGTTCTCCGCCAAATTGGCGTTATCCCATTCGTTAGCCAGCATACGACGCACCTCTCCGAAAAACCATTTTTCAAAGGGGAAAAGGATTCCACGCCCGCCATGAACAAAGCGGCGCTCTCTCTTAGCGGTCCCCGCGCAACCCCGGTGGGCGGAGGATCGCGGAGAATTGGAAATGGTCCCCTGGGTCTTGAAGAATGCGGGAGCGAGGATTAAGGAGGCCGCTTTGTTACCCTTTCCACTCCCGGATACGGTCACTTGAAAGGGAAGCCATAACCCGGACCGAAATAGAAAATATCCCCCGAGGAAATGGTGCCGTTGGTAGGGTCGTAGAGGGCACCGGTTCCATGGATGTGCGGACCGAGGTCCGGCGCCCCCGCAGCGTGGGGGATGTTGGCGTTGTGCTGCCGGTCGGGCCCGAAGCTTCCAAACCAGTATTGAATGTTGTCCGATCGGTCTTCGCCGTTGAAGGTTTCGAGAAAGAAAATCGACCAGGAAAGCTTCCAGTTGATGGAGCTTGTTTCGTGCTTAAGATCCACAAAATCCCGGGTAACGGTGTGATAGAGAGGCGGCTCAGCGCTGTTTCGAACCTTAACGAAGGGGTCTGTCGGGCGTGAGGAAATATAAGCGATCGGTGTGGTGAGCAATATGGGAATCTTTGTTTCGAAGGGGGAAACGGTGTTATCGTCGGCCGGATCCTCGATGCCTTCGCCGATAGCATTCGAGGGGAGGGCGTAGCGATTGTTGTCCACCCGGTAGGACTCCATGGCAGTAGAAAGAGAGCGCATGTCGGATTGAACGCGAGAAACTTTGCTCCGAACTTGCGCCTCGAGGAAATTGGGGACGGCAATGGCCGCGAGAATGGCGACGATGGCGACGACAATGAGCAATTCGATGAGGGTAAATGCTTGGCGCAGGCGCATAGGTTGTATGGGCTCCTAGTAAAAACGTTCAACAATGAAAATCATTTTCATTGACGAACGCTGGCCGTCAAGCCTAGAAGTCGCTTGGTCGAATTTGAGAGTAATTCTCATTATCATGAAAAGGAGTCAGTCCCAGCATGAAACAACTAGCTCTATCCGCGTTCGCCGCCACCCTTCTGGCCGCCAGCGTCCCCGCTAACGCGCAATTCAGCCTGGAAGTCGAGGAAGAAATTCTCACCGTTGCCGAAATCGAAAGTGCTCTGTCGGTCACGGGAACCAGCTCCATCCCCGGCGTTGCCCTGGGGCCCGCCAACAGCGTCTATCTGATTCATGAAAATGCCGGCGACCTGACTGTGGGTCAGATCGATCTGGATACTAAGTCTGGATTGTGGACGAAATCGGAAGTCGACATCGTAAGCGATCTCAGTCTTTCCGGGAACCTGACGCTCACCGCAGGAGAATTCGTCTACGATCCGGTAAACGACCGTCTCGTGCTTTCCAGCGATATCGGCGCCGTCTCTCCCGGTGATCCATGGACAGTGTTCGCCATTGACACTTCGGCCTCGCCCTACACCGCAAGCGTCATCCTGCGGGATGCTTCGATTCAGGGCTGGAATAGCCATGACATCTTGAGCGACGGCACCATCGTCGGGGCGCTCGGCGAGGAATTCGAAGTGTTGGTCGGCGGCGAACCGAAGGTCGGTTATCTTAACGAAAGCGTCCCTGAGTTCGTTGATTTATTCGATGTAGACGATTTTCAGGACGCCACCCAGGCCGGTTCCGGCGATCAAATAACGGGAGAGTTGCCGCCGGAGACAATTGGCGTGGACACCTCTGATGATACTGTCTACGTCTTCGCTCACGACAACTTTGAACTCTTCAGTCTTGATGGAATCAGCTCCACCGACCCGGTCGACATCGAGATTTCGGGGTGGGACGACAGCGCCACTCCCACAGGCGACCGTGTGGATCTCCACGGCTTGGACGTGGATGGAAACGGAAATGTCTTCGGGTTCGATGAAAGAGCCGAGGCGGTTGTCGTTTGGGACGGTGGCTCCGAAACACTGGAGATCCTCTTCAGCGATGTGGCTTCTTCGCTGGGCGGCGGAGCCTTGGAGGTCACCGTTTGGCGTGGCATGAAGGCACGCGCGCTCAATTCATCGGAGACGGAGGTCTTCCTCGCCCCTTCCAACAGCAACTACGGTTTGGTCCGGCTGCTTGTGGAGGACCAAAGCGTAACCTCGGTAAACAACTGGGAAATGTATCGCTAAAGATCTCCCTCGGCTAAGTGCTCAAATCCGGGCCGGTATATACCGGCCCGGACTCTTTTTTTACCAAAGGCGGAGGATTTCTTCGTCCACGAATCATTGAGAGCGGCTCCCCAAAATCGGCACCGCTGAATAAGTCAGCATTTCGGGCCATCCATGCCGCCAGGAGACTACGATGAATGATGGCCAGAAGGCGACGTATTCCGAGGAACATCAGTAGAGACTGGCTTTCCAATTCTTCAAGAATGCAGGAGGCGGGATTGCCGATCGGGATTCACATGCGCGCGAAGGCGGTCTTGGAAAGAGATCGGAGCCCCTTCCTGAGTCCACTCAGAAGAATTCAACTCAAGAAACAGGATTCTTCATCCGGGGGATAACGAACGATCAGGGCGCCTGAATGATTTCCCAGGGACGGGGGGCAAAATCAGGTTATTTCCGAGCGTCAATTGTATTGACAAAACGTTATAAACGTGTTGTTTCTTCCCGTGACTGAGATTGGGTGTCAAAAACCCAAAGCGTGTGGGTGTGAGCCCATCATGCGGCGGCTGGTTTTTGCGATTCCGGTTTGGGGCATCTGGATTCTACAACGAGTCGACCAGGAGAGGACGGGAGGCTTTATGAAGAGTGTGAGCGCGGCGGTCGTCCTTTTTTCTGCCTTGATCTTCGTCGGGACAAGCTCCCCAGCCTTGTCTCAGAATGAAACTTACATACCGATCGACGGTGAGAAGGATATCTTCGCCGAGTGGGCGGAGTTCAGTCCGGAAGGAATTCCTGAATCAAGTCCGCTCCTGGCATCGGCGAGAGAGTTGGGCCCGTTTCTCTGCCTCGCCATGCAGCACGAAACGGATTTCGACCTAACAAGGGATGAGCTTGCGGACATCGGAATTCTGGCCGCAAAGGACCAGAAGAGTTACTTCAGCGGCAAGTCTTTGCAGCGGCTTGCGCCCGAGCTGGGGTGGGTCGAGGTGTCGATCAGGCGCTCAGGATTGGAAATATATCCATTGCCGGAATTTAAGAAGAGTGAAAAATACTCGGATTTTGCCGTTAAGCTGGAGGGCGACGCTCCCGGCTTGATGTCTGAAAGCGGTGTGCGCATTGCCATGTTCACGATCGAGGTACTGACCTATGGCGGCGATCAGCTCCCCATCGAATTTCCGATTCTTCAGACCAAAGCCGGTGAAATTTATACGTTTCCAAGATGGTTCATGGAAGGAGGCCATACCAAGGGCGGAATCCGGGTCAGCCGGGACGCAGTTCCGGCCGATGTGAGAGAGCGGCTGGAACGGCGGGTCGAGGAACAGCAGCGCCGGATCGATGCGCGCGTCCAACCCGTCGAGGAGCGCCAGGCGAGCGGAACGTCCTTCGTGCCCTACCTGATCTGGGGAGGGGTTGGCTGTATAGTCGCGGGGATCGCTTTTGTCATTTTGCGAAAGTCGCGCATGGCCTGAGATGCTGGGGGATTCTCTGCTATTCGGGGCAGTGGTGTTGCGGGATCCCACAAGGATGCCAAGGCTGATCTAGATCACCCAGAAAAATTCAACCCATGAAAGAGTCTTTTTCATCCGGAGAATAATGAACGATCAGAACGCCTGAATGGTTTCTCAGGGACAGGGGGGGGGCAAAATCAGGTTTCTTCCGAGGCTCAATTGTATTGACAAAACGACCTGGGTATGTTGATTTGAAGACGTAGCTCAAAGAGTTTAGGAAAATATCCTAAGATAAGGAGTCAGCTATGCGAATGACGCGCCTTGCAGCTTTTTTGATCAGTGCAGGATTGGTGCAGTTGTCGGCTGGCGTAGCGGCCGGCGGATGCCAGCAAGACTGCGGTGAAGTCCCTGAGGACTGCGGACCGCAGCAAGTATGCTCACCCTGCGAACCAGGAGACGAAGTTACTGTATGTCTTACGCACACAAACGCAGTAAAGTGTCAGGTTCCCCAAGGCCTGTATCCGAATTGCGATCCGTACGTAGAGGAAATCCGCGATTGGTGCGAAGGAGGTGTGTGGGGCAGTATTACCGTACCATGTTGAGGCTGGTGTCCTCGATACGGCATTCAAGCCACCTGGGCATGTATCGAATCGATCATAGAAAGGTTGGAGGCCTTATGAAATATGGCAGAATGGCAGGAATCCTTCTCTTTCTATTAATGTTTGTTGGGACAAGCTCCCCAGCCTTGTCTCAGAATGAAACTTACATACCGATCGACGGTGAGAAGGATATCTTCGCCGAGTGGGCGGAGTTCAGTCCGGAAGATGTATCGGAGACAGACCCTTTTCTGGAAGTGGCGCGAAACCTCGCTCCGCTCATTTGCCAGGCTTTGGTTCATAACTCGAACTTCGACCTGACGAAAGATGATGTTGTCTCACTCGGTTTGGAGCCAGGGGTCGACCAGAAGATCTACTTCAGTGGACAAGCCCAACAAAGACTGACCCCGGATATTGGGTGGGTCCAGGTCTCCGTGGGCGAATCGAGGCTGGAAGTTTTCCCCTTCCCTGAATATCGAGAAAGCGAAGAATATTCGGAAATCGCTGAAATTCTTATGCGAGACTATCCAGAAATCGTGAATGAAACGGCATCACGGGTGGGCGTATTCATCATTGCGGTGCTGACCTTCAACGGCGAAGAGCACCTGATCCAGTTTCCTCTCGTAGAATCAAAGGAAGGCCGGATCCATTTGTTTCCCCGTTGGTTTATGGCAAGTGATGTCGTTGACAGTATCCGGGTCAGCCGGGACGCGATTTCATCGAATCCGGAAATGGATGAGCGCCTGGAACGGCGGGTCGAGGAACAGCAGCGCCGGATCGATGCGCGGGTCCAGCCCGTGGAGGAGCGCCGGGCCAGCGGGTCATCCTTCGCGCCCTTCCTCATCTGGGGAGGGATTGGCTGTATCGTTCTGGGAATTGCCTTTGTCATTTTCCGAAAGTCGCGCATGGCCTGAAATGCTGGAGGGTTCTCTGCTATTCGGGGCAGTGGTGTTGCCGGACCCCACAAGGGGGCCAAGGCTCCTCTGGATCACAGCCCTTGGCGTTGTTTTGTTCCTCATTGCGCTGCGCTTCTTTCTCCGGAGGTGGAGAAGGAAGGCCGTGCAGAATGAGCAGGCCAAGGCACAAACGGAGCCGTTAAGCGGGTCCCGCCAGGAGGACAGCGGTGAGGCGGCTCGCTAGGATTCCCAAGCTGTTCCTGCTGCTTCTGCCGGTTGCCGTGGCGGCTCTTGCCCTCCCAAGAGTCCTTGTCTATCTTGAATCCAAAGAAGAGGCCGTTTTGACGGAACGAATCCCGGAGCCCTGGGAGGCGGATTATATGCTTCTGATCGGCCGGAAACCGGAAAAGAAGTATGAAAGCGACGACTTGCCTCACCGCAATTCACCAATCGCGCTTTACCAGAAGAGAAACGACGCGTGGGTCAAACAGACGGAAGAACTCCTTTGCAGATCGACAACAACCAATGAACGCCCTCCCCAGCCGAAGGAAATATCCTCTTCCGCCGAAGGAAAGCGGCTGTTCGGGCACAAGAGCGTCCCTCCCGGCGTCTATACAATCACGGAGGACGTCTGGAGAGATGGCTGGAACCGCTGCTTTCTGATTTCCGACTGGGGGCGTACGGACGGGTCCATTGCACTCTCATCCCCTCAAGTCCTCCGCCATGCCAGCCTTGGCCGCAAGGAACACGGCACCCCCTTCGTGAAAATCGGCGAGGTGGAGCAGACATATATGCAGAAACGGGAGTCTTACCTGCATCCCACGATCACGCAATACTGGTCCTATCACGACAGCAATGGATGTATTAACCTCCACGGATCGAATGATCGGGATAGTGAGAAGGAATATGATTGGGATCGTTTTCTGGATTGGCTGGATTCCCGTTCCATCGATCCTCGGAAACCATACGGTCTTCCTCTGATCATAACGGATGCCGCAGCCGTGATTGATTCCGAGACGGGCAAGCTGTCCGAACAACTGCCATTGCGGTTCTATGAGGAGATACCATGAAAGGAAACATGAAAAAATTCCTGGGGTTCAAACCCGGCTTCACACTGATCGAACTCCTGATTTCGATTGGTATTATTCTGATTCTTGCCGGAATCGCCTGGGAAAACTATATTGTTGCATCCATCAGAAGCAAGAACAGCCGTGTCCTGGCGGAGCATCGAACCATTGCAACCGCCATCGAATCGTATCACGTGGACCGCAACGCTTATCCCCGCATGGCCAGCCGCCAGTATGGCGACCGGGCGTTTGATTTTGTCATGGGAGTCCCTGTCTCCGGCGTCTTGAGCAAATCCATCACAACACCGGTCGCCTATTTATCAACATCATTGATGTTTGATCCATTCATGCTCAAAAACGCGGACGCCCCCCTTGATGAAAGGCTCTATACATACCAGGTGATCAGTGAATACCAGCGCTGGAATCCCGAGTCCACCTTTTGGCCGAAGGCCCGTGAATACTATGGCGAGTGGCGGCTTGGCAGTGTCGGGCCTGACCAGGTGTTCGATCACAGTTTCATCAACAGCGCCCAGTTGCTCTATGATCCGACAAACGGCCTCATCTCCCTCGGTAATATCTGGACCTCTCACAATCAGCCTTCCACCTCGCCGCCCGTTCCCGATCTCGTCGGGGAGCACTGAGCCTCGGGGACGCCGACCGGTCGGGAAGGTTTTCATGAAAGCATGTATGGCCGTTCTCCACCAAATTCCCTTTATCCCAATCGCGCCGCGGCATATTGTAAGGCCCTCCGGCAATCGATTCTTCTGAGCGGAAAAGACTTCAAAATCATGAACAAAGCCGCGCCCCTTCTTTTCTTTGCCCACCTGATCGCACTCTGGCTCCTGATTCCCCTCCCGGCCCGGCCCGATTCGCCAACCCGCCTCCAGTCCTGGGAGCCCCTCGCCTGGCGGGCCGAAGATTATATTCCTCCAAACCCGGAGGCCTTCTTTCCCGACGATTCGCAAGCGGGCAAACAGCTCGACCGGCTCTTGAGCGCCCCCGACCGGAACCAACGCTCCGACCGGGAAATCCTCGAAACGGTGCGCCAGGGATTTCGCCAGACATCCCAGCACCGTACCCTGATTCTGGCGTGGATTGGAAACCGTTCTATCTGGAACCAGGAGCCGCAGAATCCTTACGCCATCGAGCTGATGTATCACGCTTTGCCATTGGAAACCCATTACGCGAATTATTTCGGCCTTTCGGTGGTGAGGGAGAAGACGGCGAACATTCTGCGGACGCTGGCGGCTCTGGCCATGGAGGGCGACGCGGAAGAAATCCGGCGGATGACCTGGGGCCTTGGGCAGAAGCAGGAATCGATTATTCCGTATTTCGAATCTTATTTGCTTTCCAAGGATGCGGCGGAGCGGACGCGGGCGGACTTGCTGATCCGGCATTTTCGGGGGGAGTTGGACTACGGCGAAGTCGCCCGAATCCGCGCACGGGAAAAAAAGGAGAAGGAGTTTGCCCAGGAGCTGCCGGAATGGCGCAGCGCGCTGGAGGAGGGAACAAGCGCGGAGCGGCTCGTGGCGCTTCAGAAGATTCGCCGGAATGGGGCGGGGTTTCTGCTCGGCCGGGATTTTCTCCAACCCATGGAGAAAGCCGCGCAGGACGAGGAGCCGGCTGTGCGGGCCCTGGTGGCGGAGCTGGCCGGGCGGCGATTCGTCCAGGAAGAGGAGCATGCCCCGGCGCGGGCGGAGGAGCTTCTTCTGAAGCTGGCGGGCGATTCGGCCCGCGAAGTGCGCCATCGCGCCGTGGAGGATGGCCTTTTGAAGATCGGCGATAAGTCGGAGAAAAACATCGATCGGCTCGTGGCCGTGGCGTTGACGGATCACGAGCCCCAGCTCCATGGCGCATTGATCAACACCTTTCGCAAGTTCACCGGCGAGGAGCGCGAACATCTGGGGGCCGCCCTCGAGGAATGGGCGGAGCCTGCGGCCGCCGAGCCCCATACCGGCGCCGCCCTCTATTATCTCTACCTGCGAACTTTCGATTCCCCGCCTCCCACGGGTTGGGAATTAAGGAGTTTTGCCGGTGAATACCCTGATGGATTAAACGTGGTGCCCGTGCTTCCGCGCGGGGATTATGAGCCTTCCGATGCCGAGGAACTCTGGGCCGAGATTCAAAAACTCGTCGGGGGCCGTTTCCCCGTTCGCCGCTTCCTCCAAAAGGACTCGGGGAAGGGAGTAAGTCTTTTAGTTTCAGTAGATAACGAGGCCGCAGCGCGGATGCTGGAGGCGGAGTTGAAAGAGGCGAAAACGCTGCAGCCGGGCGATCCGCAGGTGATTTCGCCGGAGGTGCAGCTGTACGCCGAGGAAGTCATGAGCCGGCGGTGATCCTTGTTGCCATGCAAAAATCCAGCTCGTGACGACATAATTCACTGGCATTCCTGCCAATTTCCGCATAAGGGTTTTCCTGATGGTGAAACAGTAATATATATTTCCGGTTATCTCGAATGATCAAGTCGGCTCATGTCCTCTCCGCCCTCGGCGATGGCGTCTATGTCACCGATCGAAACAGGAGGATTCTTTTCTGGAACAATGCCGCAGAGCGCATCACGGGCTGGCAGCGTGACGAAGTGATCGGCCGCCATTGCGGCGATAATGTCCTTTGCCATACAGACAGCAACGGAAGAGATCTTTGCGGCGAGGACAACTGCCCGCTCCGCCGCGCCATGACAACCAACAAGGCCAGCCGTTCGCCCATCATGGTCTATGCGAAAACGGCCAATGGCCACCGGGTTCCCCTGGAGGTCAGCGTTTCCCCGATTCTGGATAATATGGGGAAGGTCGTCGGAGGAATCGAAATCTTCCGCGACTTGACGAATCAGCTCGCCGATCTTCACCGGGCCCGGAAAATCCAAGTCCAGGTCATGGGCCAGCCACAGCTTTCCGCCGGCGGCCTGGAATTCAATGCCCACTATGCCCCGCGCGACACCGTTGGGGGGGATTTCTATGTTGCCGAGCGTTCCAGCCCCTCGCGATTTGCCTTTCTTCTCGCCGATGTCATGGGCCACGGCGTCACCGCCGCCTTATATACAATGTATCTCCGCTCCGTCTGGGAACAATCCCGGTGCAATCTCCACCAGGCCGAGCTTTTCTTCTCCGAATTCAACGACCGCCTCGTCTCCCTCATGGAAGAGGACGAAGCCTTCGCCAGCGCTTCTTTCTTTGAAATCGACGTATGGCAGCACACGCTGTCCTTCATCCCTGCGGGATTGCCCCCCGGCTTTATCTTCCGGGGCAATGGACGCGTGGAATTCCTGCCCGCCGAAGGTGTCCCCCTCGGCATCGAAACCGGCACCGTCTCTCCGCCGGAAGTCATGAACTTCCAGCCCGGAGACAAGCTTCTTGTCTATACAGATGGCGCCACGGAAGTCTTTAATGGCGAGGGGAAAATCCTCGGGCCTGACGGATTGCTGAAATTGCTCCAGAAAGAGAACTTCCCAAAGGCCCCCATCAATTTCGAGAATCTCCAGCGCCGCCTTGTTGCATATTCCAACGAACTGAAACTCCCCGACGACCTGGCCTTGCTCGAGATTGCCTTCAGCGGGTGACCAGCGGCTTCCACTAGTCCTGCAGTTTTTTCCTCAGCGTGTTGCGGTGAATCCCCAGAATCTCCGCAGCGCGCACTTGATTTTGCCCCGTTGCCTCCATCACGCGATGGATATGAGCTCTTTCCACTTCCGCCAGGGGCCGGAGAACGCCGGGCGCCTCCGTCTTTGGCTCACCATGATCTGCTGTTTGGAACGACGTTCTCGAATGAGACGCTCCCGTTTCCTCCAGCGGCAAAGTCCCTGAGTCGAGCAGGAAATTCCGTGGCAGCAGCACCTGGCCATCGCACAGCAAAACCGCCCGTTCCACGCAATTGGACAACTCGCGCACATTCCCCGGCCACGGGTATTTTTCCAGCTGGATCAACGCCTCGTCGCTGATTCCCAGGATCTCTCGTCCCATCTGCCGCGCATAGAGGCTGCAGAAATGCTCGGCTAGCGGGCGGATGTCCTCGCGCCGCTCGCGAAGCGGAGGCACGCGCAGCGGCATGACATTGATCCGGTGAAAGAGATCCTCGCGGAAACGCCCCTCTTGCACTTCGCGCGAGAGATCCCGATTCGTCGCCACCAGAATCCGCACGTCGGCCCGAAGGACTCTGTTGCCCCCAACGCGCGTGAACGTGTGTTCCTGCAAAAACCGCAACAGCTTTGGCTGGAGCCGCAGCGACAGCTCCCCCACCTCGTCGAGAAACAACGTCCCCCCGTGGGCCCGTTCGATATAGCCCTGGCGCGTTCTATGCGCTCCGGTGAAAGCGCCGCGCTCGTGGCCGAACAGCTCTGACTCGAAAAGGGTTTCGGGAATCGCCGCGCAATTGACGGCAACGAACGGCTGGCCCGTGCGCCCGCGCCCCGAAAGCCGGTGCGTCTCCGCCGCCAGGATCTCTTTGCCCGTGCCCGTCTCGCCAACCAGCATGATGGTAACCGGAGAATCCGCAACGCGCCGCACCATCTCCAGAAGTTGTTTGAAGGCGCGGCTGCCTCCAACGATCGACGAGTCGATTTTCTGATAGTTCACACGCAACGCCAGCGCTTCCGCCCGCTGCCTCGCCTCGACGAAGATCCCAAGCAGCCTCCCCAGCGATTGCACCAGCCGCAGATCCTTCAGCGTATAGGCATCCAATTCCTGGCGCTCGAAACAAATCACGCCCAGGCAGCCATCGTCGATCAGCAGGGGCGCGGCGATCAGGCTCCGGACCATCGGCGCCATGGGGGCGCCCGGCGCCGGATGGCCGGCCAGCTCGGGCTTGTCCGACAGCAAAAGCGCCCGCCGTTCCTTCATCACTTTCGAAAGCACCGTTCGATCGGCGAGCACATCCCCTTCTTTGGAAATCGCCGCCGAGGGACGCAGCTGGCCCGCCCCGTGGTCATAGAGCATCAGGAGCGCCACGTCGGCCTCGAGCATCCGGCTCATACGCTCCGTCGTCTGGCGCAGCGCATCGCCAAAGGGCACCCGCGTCGAGTCGAACAGTTCGCCCAGTTCCGTCAGCAATTCCATGCCGTGGCGTGCCGGGCTGTCCGGCGGCTCCGTCTCTTTTTCCGGCCCCAGCACGGCAACGGGATCGACAGCCACCGTGTCGTCGTGGGGCGCCGAGAGATAGACACTATTGTCCGTGAAATCGGCGTTTTGGAGATCGAAGTCCGAATCGAACAGAAAGATCGAATGGCCGATGCGGATTTCGTCATTGGGCGAGAGTGCCGCGGGAGTCCCGACACTCCGCCCGTTCAGAAACGTCCCCGTCGAGGAATCGCAATCCTCCAGCAACCACGCCAGCCGGTGCTTGCGAATGACCGCATGCTGGCGCGAAACCGTGCTGTCGGCCAGTTCCACGGTGCAGTCCGAAGATCGGCCGAGCAGGTTTTCCTCTTCCAGGAGTTCGATGCGGGCGCCGGTGAGCGGCCCCCGAATCGCCAGAAGCGTTGCCAAGGATTAGTCCTCTCGCAAATCGGAGAATTCGAGCGGATCATCTATTCGCACGTATCCCTCCGTCAAGTAGGGCTCGGCGTATTTCACGCCGATCAGCGATCCAAAATGCGCAAAGCGCCCTTCGATGCGGTGCCAGAAAAGATCGCTGGTGAGGTAGGTCTTCGGGCCTTCGTAACCTGTTCCCGCCACCTGGGACTTGTGGGCCTTCAGGGCGGAAACTTTCTTCTCCCAGGTGTGGGAGATATCGGCAATGAAGTCCACCCTCGACGGCAACTCCTGGCGGTGCGACCAGAAGTAAAACAGCCTCGATGCCAGGTGGCGCTCCTGGCCGGTGTCGTATTTCAAGGCGTTGGAGAAAAAGACAGCGCGTTTGACGGCGAGATGAATCGCATTATGGTCCGGGTGATGGTCCGTGCCGGTGTGTGTAAAGACAAGCCGCGGACGAAATTCCCGGATCGCACGCACCACGGCGCGGGTGGAGGCCTCCATGTCGCGGCCGATCCCGCCATCGGGCAATTCAAGATTCGTGCGCTCTACGCCCAGAATCCGCGCCGCCTCCGCCGCCTCCTCGCGCCGTTCTTCCGCCGTGCCGCGAGTTCCCATCTCACCGCGTGTCGCATCAGCCAGAATCACCCGCCGCCCTTTTTCCGCCAGGGACGCCATCAAACCTCCGGCCAAAATTTCTCCGTCATCGGGGTGGGCGCCGATAAACAGGGCGTCGGAATCGAGTTTCTTTTCCATGGAACCTTTCATTCTCTTACGGAATCTCCTGCCTCCGTCCGCAGATTAACGTGAGCCTTCAGGCCCGTCCGGGCAAGACAAGACCCGCACACCGATCCATATCCCCGAGACCCATCCCCGCCCTCGCCCTTCTCCCCAATGAGTCGCCATTCTTTCAATCCCTCAGAGCGTTATCTGCCCATTACCCGGGCAAACCCGGATTTCTTATTGCCGGGTTCCTCTTGCCCGCCCTAGGTTTCTGGGGAAAGAATCCCTCTCATGGGAAATCGATTCAGGCGGATCCCGGGCGGCCCCACACGAGACTCCACCCACCTGCCAGGCCCGAAAAACGCCACTCTATTCAAGTATTATTCTCTTTAATGAAGGAGAGAACCCAATGGTATTGCCCGCCAAGAAGCATCTGATCGCTGCCGCGCGCGGCGCTGTAACCGCCACACTGATAGCCGCGGCGATCCTCTGTGCCCCCACGGCCCAGCAGCCCGCCGACGCCGTGCCTCCCGATTTTGATTACCAGGCACAGATCATCGACAGCACCACCGGTAACCCGATCAACTCCACCGATGTCACCATCACCCTCCGCCTCTATCCCAGCGCAACCGCCAGCATTCCTCTCAAGACCATCAACTTCTCCAACCTCGACCTCTCGAGCTCCGGCGGTTACGTCAACCTCTCCCTTGATTCCTCCGGCTTGAACCTCAATGGCGACGTTTACGTCGAGGTCACCGTCGATGATAACACCGACAGCCAGCCCGCCGAGACACTCTCGCCGCGGCAGAAAGTCAACAGCGTCCTCTTCGCCCTCAACGCGGCCACCCTTGAAGGCGATTCCCTCGCCGCTGTCCGCGCCTATGCCGACAACGCCGCCGCAACCGAAGCAGACCAGGCCCTTCAGGACGCCAAGGATTACACGGACGCTCAGATCGCCGCATTGAACCTCAATGGTGGTGGCGGCGTCGCCGATCTGAGCGCCCTTGGAAACTTCAACCGCGTTCTCTTTGTCAATCCCGACGCCGATCAGAACCAGGGCACGGCACAGATCCCCGATGGCCTCGTCGTCGGTGACAACCCCGACGTCACCCCGCCCCATATCATCGAATTCAACACCATCAACACATCGGTTGACCATGTCTTCGTCGGGGGCACCGTCCCCACAACCGCCGGCGTCGCCGAGGTCCGCTACACCGTGGATGGCGACGCTCTCAGCCCCGGCAGCACCTTCAATCTCCAGGTCCAGTTGACCAATAACGTCCTCAACCAGGACATCGGCGGCATCGCCTTCTCCGTCTTTTTCAACGAACTGGACGTTCAGCCCACGGGCAGCGCCGCCAATGTCTCCGGATCCCCAATCCAGTTCGAACAGCTCATCACCACAAACGCAGGCGGCGGCCGCCTCAACATCGCCGGTGCCATCACCAGCGCGGCCAACACCAGCGACGAGGGCATGCTTTTCGAAATCCCCATGGAAGTCGTCAGCACCACGCCTCTCGACAGCAGCCCGCCCACCGGCACCCTCGATAATCCCTTCGACAATATCCCCGACGCCTATAATTACGCTAAGACGCTTCCCGATGCCGGAAATTTCTTTCAGCGGATCGCCATCTACCTCATGCCCGGCGAGCATGTCCTCGACAGTCCGCTCAACATGGACACCGTCGGCATCGATCTCGTTGGCTTTGGGAACCAGCAAGCCTTTATCCGCGGCACCGCCGATCCCATGATCCGCTACACCGCGGGCACCTCCGGCGCCTGGATGTATAACCTCAACATCCGCCCCTCCGGCGCCTCCAACACCGCACTCGAAGCTCTTGCCGGCGGCCGGGTCCGCAATTGCGTCTTCAATCGCCCCAGCAGCGCCGGTCCCACCCAGGGAACCCTCATCAGCCTCAACCTTCCCTCCACTTCGGGCATCTCCCTCGCCTTCCGCGATTTCGAAATCTATGGTGATGTCAACATCCAGGGCTATGGTTCCCAGACGACCTTTACCGATGGCTTCATCCTCGGCACGGTCACATCCACGGGCACCGTCGGTACCAGCGGAAACGAGTTCCTTTCCTTCTCCAACATGTCCACGATCGGCGGCATCGACTTCCAGCCCGCCGGCAGCGGCACGCCGGGGATTCTCGGGATCAGCAATGTCTCGATCATTAATGCGATCAACTACGACACCGATACGGTGCTCCAGGCATCCCTGTCCAACTTTGTCGACTCGAGCAATAACCCGCTGACTTTGCCAGACCCCGCCGTGGGCAGCGTTGTTTCCAACTGCCTCGGCACTGGCTCCAACGCATGGACCGGCACCGTCATAAACAACCCGGCCAACATTCCCGGCTTCCAGACTCTCCTCGCCGTCAAAACCCCGTAATGCACACCAACGCCTTTAGGAAGGACGACACTATGTTGAAAAAAGCCCTGTCCTCCCCCGCAAAGCGAATCGCTCTGCTGGTCCTGGCTGGTGGGCTCGCCATCGGAGGCGCCGTCTCCGCGGGCGAAATCGTCGAGGAGGCCACCGAAGGAAAAGGCCTCGATCCTGTCCAGGGATCGGTCTTTTCCATCAACAACTCCACGCTGACGAACGCGGCCTGGACCTCGTCCAGTTCCTCGTTCCGGGCCCGGCCCCAGCGCGTCGGCCAGCCCACCTACCGCCTTGTCTTTGATATCCAGCAGACCAACGCTTCGGAAAAGTGGGACAAATACGAATAACCGGCTGCCAATCCAGCCATCATTCGCCAACTCCGGCGGCGGGGATTTTCCCCCGCCGCCTTTTTCTGACCCACGCCTGCGAAAATTTCACCTTGTCCAACACGGTCTCTCGCCGATCATGGCGCCGCATTCACAGGAGCCGCCATGACCACGCCACCGCTTAAACACTCCCCAGCTCTTACCGCCCTCGCCTCCTGGTTTCGCATCCGCCGGTTCCCGCGCAGCCCCGAACACCGCATCCGCCTCTTTCGCCTTCTCGCCCGCCTCTTCACCGGCCGGAGCCTCCAACTGGCCAAGGGGCCCGTCACGCTCAGCCTCGACCCGCGAGACTTCTGGCAGAGCGTCATGGCTCTCGGCCTTTACGAAGAAGAGATCGAAGAGTTCTATGCCCGCGTTCTCCGCCCCGGCGATGTCTATATCGATATCGGCGCCCAGCTTGGCTTCACGGCGGGCCTCGCCGCCGCCCAGATCGGCCCCGATGGCCGCATGGTTCTCTTCGAACCCGACCACCGCGCCCTCGAGCGCTTGCGCCCCGCCCTGCGTGCGGCTCCGGCCTCGCGTATGCCCCAGACCGACCTCATCGAAAAAGCCTGCTCCGATCGCACCGGCCAGATCGAATTCAATCTCTCCTCCACCATCGGCCAGTCCAGCATCACCCGAATCACCAATGTCGCCAGAAACGAGCGCCCCGCGACTATCCGGACGGTCTCCCTCGACGAAGAACTGAACCGCCTCGGCATCCGGCAAATCCGCCTTCTCAAGATCGACGTGGAAGGCCATGAACCCCAGGTGCTGAAAGGCTTTCAGGAATATCTCGCCCAGCAAAAAGCCGACTTTCTGATTCTGGAAAAAAACGAACCGCTCCTCCTCCGTAATGGCTACACGGGATTCAACCTCCATGCTCTCATCGCCCATCACGGCTACACGGGAATGGAAATGGAATCCGGCCGTCCCATCACCCAGGAATCCCTCGCGCGGCCCGAGTGGCTCGATAATGTTGTCTATGCGCGCGACTGGGATATGCTTCGCGCTGCTTTCCCCGGACTCCTCCCCCAGCACGAGCCCCACTCCTTCCTCAAAGAAGAACTCGCCTGGTATCGCGACGTCGTCATGGAAAAAAACCACCCCGGCCACGAGGCGAACCTGATCCTCCTCGAAGCCGTCGCCGGAGATATGGAGAAAGCCGTCGAGCAAGGAGAGGAGCTGCTCGACCGCCACCCCACCCTCCACGTGTTTCGCGGCCACGTGGCCAACTGGCTGCTCACCCTCGGAGAAAAAGAGCGCTCCATGCGCCATCTGGAAAAAATGATCTCCGACCACCCCAACGACACCGGCGCCAAATCCCTCCTCCGCCGGATCAAATCCACCGAATAGATCCCGCCCCCATCATCCTCATCCCCGCTTCGGCGGCTTGAAACCAAAGCGCCGCAGGTCCGCATCCCGCTTGCGCCACTTCGGCCTCACCTTCACCCAAAGCTCCAGAAAAACCGGTGTATCGCAAAGAGCCTCGATCTCGCCGCGCGCCTCCGTGCTGATCCGCCGCAGCATCGCCCCGCCCTTGCCGATCACCATCCCCTTTTGCGAATCCCGTTCGACGTGGATCGTCGCGCGTATATACCACTTCCCCGTCTCGCGCTCGTGAAATTCGTCCACCTCCACCGCCGTCGAATAAGGCAGCTCCTCGTGCAAGTGCTTAAACAGCTTCTCCCGGATCATTTCCTGCGACAGATATCTCAGATCGCGGTCCGTCATCATCTCGGGATCGTAGAGGGGAGGGCTCTTCGGAAGATGCCCCGCAATCGCGCCGAGCAGATCCTCCACGCCCCCGCCTTGCAGCGCCGACACCCCAACCACCCGCGCATAACGCCCCATCAAGTCTTCAGGACAGTTCTCCCCCGCCCACGATCCCGCATCGGTTTTCGCCCGCTTCCCGTCGACCTTGTTCACCGCAAGCACCACCGGTCGGCTGGTTCTCCTCAAGGCCTCCCGAATATCCTCGTTATATGGCTCCGGATCTCCCACGTCCGCCAGGTGAACCACCACGTCCACATCATCCAGGCTCTCCAGCACATTCCCCCGCAGACACTCGTTGAGCCGGTCCGTCGCCCCGATCATGCCGGGAAGATCGACAAAGATAATCTGCCGCGCCTCGTCACTGTATATACCGGAAAAGCGGTCCCGCGTCGTTTGCGGCAGCGCGGACACCGCCGCCAGCTTCGCCCCGACAATCCGGTTCAACAGCGTCGACTTGCCCGCGTTCGGCTTGCCCAGCAAAGCCGCAAAACCCGCCCGGAATTCCGCCCCGCTCACGTCTTCACTCCCCGCACCTGGAGCCTGGGACGGCGTATAGACGCCGAAGCGAGCAAAAGCCGGTCCGTCTCCCCCCACATCAGCTCTTCCCTCTTCTTCGAATCGTGGTCGTGCCCCAGCAAATGCAGCAACCCATGCACGAGCATCAGGGCCACTTCCTCCCCGGCCGTCCGCTGGTAGCTTGGAGCCTGGGCCGCGCAAACCGGAAGACAGATTGCCAGGTCGCCGAGGTAAACCCGCTTCTTCACTGGCCGCCGGATCCCCCGCGGCTCCTCCGCCGGAAAACTCAAAACATCCGTCGGCCGGTCCTCGCCCAGAAAATCCCGGTTCAGGCGGCGCATCCCCGCCTTCGATGTATAGCGCACGCTCACTTCCCCCTGGGAAAACCCGAGGTCTTCCAGACAGTACGCCAGCAAATCCTCCGTGAAACGAACCAACTCCTCCCGAGGCGAGAGGAGCTGGGGGCGATCAAAGCTCACGTCAACTGCCGGGCCGCTCATTTCCCGCTCTCCACTTCTTTCAGTTGCTCGTAAAGTTTCTTTTCCTTCGGACCCAGTTCTTCCGGCAGGGCAATCATCACCCGCACCAGCAAATCTCCATACCCTCCGCCGACCTTTGGAAGGCCCTTGCCGCGGAGCCGAAGCCGCCGGCCTGAGCTGCTTCCAGCGGGAATCGAGAGCTTGATCGTTCCCTCGGGAGTTTCCACCGGCACTTTCCCCCCGAGCGCCGCCGTCGCCGGGGAGACACTCGCTTCCGCTACGACGTTCTCTCCCTCAAGCTGATAACGGCCGTTCGCACTATAGCGAACCTTCAGGTGGATATCACCGCCATCCGGCCCCTCTCCCGACAGACGGATCTTCTTACCTTCACCGATGCCCTTGGGAATCTTCAGGTCAAAGGTCCGCTGGCCCTTCCCCGGAATGCTCAGCGTCACCTTGTGAGTGCCGCCCTTCAACACCGTCTCGATGGGCACATCGATTTCCGCTTCCGAGGGCGGCGAGGCCCCCTGCCCGCCTAAATCGCCGAAGAAAGGATCTCCGCCGCCGGCAAAACCACCGGGACGTCCGCCCGCGGTCCGGAAATCCACACGCGGACCGCCACGGCCACCGCCGCCACTCGCTCCGGCAAATCCACCGCCAAACAGCGCCTCGAAGAAATCGCTGAAATCGCCAAAATTGAATCCCTCGGCGCCGGAATGAAAGCCTCCGGACCACTGATGCTGCCCCCCGGGAGGCGGACGGAAGTTCTGGCCCTCTTTCCAGTTCTCGCCCAGGGAATCATACAATTTCCGCTTTTCCGGATCCTTCAGAACCTCATAGGCCTCATTGATCTCTTTGAACTTATCCTCGGCCTTCGGGTCGTCCTTGTTCGTGTCGGGGTGATATTTTCGCGCAAGCTGCCGATAAGCGCGGCGGATTTCCTCCGCGCTCGCGCCGCGCGAAACACCCAGCAGCTCGTAATAGTCTTTATATTTCACCGCCATGTTGTCTTCACTTCACTCCTCGCAAGGCTTTGGATTATCCAGCCGGGCCGCTGCTCACAAGCACCTGGGCCGCCCGGATGAGTCCCAACTCATCCTGAAAACCCGCGCGGGACTCTTCGCACACAACGCCTTCTTCATACTCATCGCTCGGCATATTGGCGATTGCCTCGTGGAACTCGGGATTAAATTTCTCTCCTATCGTCCCCACCTTCTGAATCCCAAGATCCTCCAAGCTTGCCATCAGCTGGCGCTCCACAGCTTTCAGCCCCTCGCGCGAGGGGTCGTCCTCCGGGAGTTTTATCAGCCCCATGGCCAGGGAATCATAGACCGGCATCAGCTTTTCCGCTGCGTCCCGCCGCCCGCGCTGGCGCTCCTGGGACTTCTCGCGCGCCGAGCGTTTGCGGAAATTCTCATACTCCGCATAGAGCCTCAAGTAACGCTGCTGAAACTCGCTTTCCTCAGCCCGAGTCTCCTCCAGGTCTTCCTCGTGGTTCTCGGGCGGCTCGATCGGTTCGCCTTTTTCATCCAGGTAAACCTCTTCCGGTTCCCCGGCGTTTTCTTCAAGGATTTCTTTTTCTTTATCGAATTGTTCCTGGTCCTTCGCGCTCATACACATTTCCCTTTTGGGATGGTCTCCCGAGTGTATTGCAAATCTTAAACCGTATGTCATTTATTGCTATTGCTGAATTTATTGGATTCTCCTTCAGATTCATGGCGCGTTATGCCACATTCCCCCACAGGGCGGTGCGAGAAAACCCATTCCTTCCGCTATTTGATTAAGCCGTTGCCACTCTTCCCTGTTTCGTGGAAACCTCGCAACAGCACCCTGGATCCTCTCCTCCATGAAACGCCTGTTCGAAATCCTCTGGGTCATCGACCGCTTCCTGCGCCGCCTGCTTCTCGCCGCGGTTCATGGCTACCAGCGTTATCTCGGCTGGCTCCTGGGCGGCCAGTGCCGGTTCGTGCCGACTTGTTCCCACTATGCCGAAGAAGCGCTCCAGCGCGGCCCCCTCGTCCCCGCCATTGGGCTCATCCTCTGGCGCCTGCTGCGCTGCCAGCCCCTCTGCAAAGGCGGTTTCAATCCCGTTCCCCGCTGGATGAACCGCAATCCCCGCTGGTTTGCCGTGAAAGAAAAAGACGAAACTCCGAATAGCACCTGAATCGCTTAGATGCCGCGCTTCTCGCGCCGGATTTCCTTCAATAAAAGCCGAATCCGCTTTTCGATCCCCGCATCCCGGTCACGATAGCGCCAGGATGTATAGAGCACCGCCAGCCGGCGCGCGGACTCCTCGGAGATCCCCCGCCGCGGCGCCGCTCTCTGAATCGTTTCCGTGGGCGTAAAACACGCCACCCCTTCCGTCCCATCAACGCGCAAGGTATCCAGAATCTCTCCGTAGAGGCCCGCGAAAGAGGCCTGGCTGCCGCGGCGCAGGCGGCGATGGGCTCCCCTTCTTCCTTCAAAAGGCCAGTAACGATAATAAGCCCAAATCGCCGCCAAATTGAGAAATACCAAAAACCCAGCTAACTGCAGAATGAATGGCTCTCGCAGATTCTGGCGCATCCGGGTCCAGGCTCGCGGCAAAGCCCCATGCTCCCATTCCTCAATTGCGCCCACCACGCCCCCTTTCACTTCCTTCCAGAGACGCTTCTGGTCATGCCGGTCGTAATCCTCGACGAGGCTCGCCAGGTTCTGGACCTGGGCCAGCAGAAAAGAAGCGACCCCCATTTCCGTCATCTTGGGCGCAGTCGTCAGCGGAAGCGGCGGTGTCGGATCAAAAACCGTCCAGCCACTCTCCGGCAGATAGGCTTCCACCCAGGCATGGGCATGCCTGTGGCCCACAACCAGGTCGGACCCCGGCGGATCATCCGGTTGCCCGGGGACGGAAAAGCCCGTGATCAGACGGCTCGGGATTCCCTGTTCTCTCAGGATCAGAGCCAGGCTCGTTGCAAACAACTCGCAATGCCCTTTCATCCCATTCTCAAGAAACCCTCGTATGGCTTGGGGTCCATCGTCCAGGTGCGTGAGGTCCAGCGTATAGCTCCCCTTCCGCCTCAAGTAGGCGCTTGCCTGCCGCGCCCTTTCCGCAGGGCCCGCCTCGGACCGTGAAACAGCCATTGCACTGGCGGCGGCAACGGCTTCTTGGAGAGATCCCGGCACCTCCAGATGACTCCGGAGCACCGGCCCGCCAAGCAGCGGCAGCGAGGCTCCCTGGCGCTTTGGCGGCCGCGCCATCACCTCGAACTGGCGCGGCGGAGGCGCTTCACTCACCGAAATTCTTCCTCCAGATCCCACTTCCAACCCGCTTGCCGGAGAAAGCGAAACCACCGAAATAGCCGCTTCTGGCAGAGGCAGCGAGCGATTCGGATAATCCACCAGCCGGATGCGAATCAGGTCGTGGCGGCCTTCCCCTGACTCCGGCACCAGATCCGAACGATCATCCGCAACCTTTCCAAACCAGTAAGGCAACTTGCCCGATTCCACCCATGCGGCCGGTTCGCGATGGGCCCGGCTCCAATCCCAGCCGTCGAAGTCGTCCAAAACACCGACCCGAAACCGAGTCGCTCCGCCCGCCATATTCACCGGGGCGTCCATGACTCGAAAAGCCGTTCCCTCGGTTTGCTTGATAGCCGTCAGACCGCGCAGATTCACGTCGTCGGAATAGCCGGTCTGAACCACGTGGCGCTCAACCGGAGTCAGCCCTTTCATGGGTTCTTCGTCATACGCCGCAAGTCGGGTCCGCGGAGCCACCGTGAAGAAGCCCGCGGCCACCAGGAGCGTCAGCGGCAGCAGCATCCAGATAATCCGCATCGAATGGCCCGCCACTCGATACGGCGAGGTGGTTTTCGCATTCAGCCTGCTCTGGCTGCGCAGCACCGCCATCAGATTCAAAATCTGCATCGAGGCGATCCCCCACCCGCAGACAACCAGCAGGCCAAAGAACCCCTCTCCCCTCATGGCCCCCACCATGAGCACCAGCGCCGAAAGCGCCCAAATCTCCAGGTACTCGCGCAGGCCTCGCTCGTTAAACCATTTGTGAAGAAGAAGAAAGAGGCAGATGAAAATCAGAACCACCGAGGACGGCGTTGCCAGAAAAAACCGCACCCCGAGCATCAGGAAAATGAAAGCACACGAAGCCACATTCCAGGCCCGGCGATAGGCGGCCGGCTGCCTCCACCGGCCCACATACAGGCCGGGGATCATCAAAAGACCCACCAAGGCGATCAGAGCCGGGGTGAAGGGCTCCACCGGCAGCAGGGAGACCAGCGCGTAGAGGCTCGCCAGCAGTGCGGGAATATCCAGCGAACGCAAGGCGGGCGTCCGGGCTCCCGTTGGCGCCACTCTCCATTGTGCTTTAAAAACGTGAGCCATGCCCTCGGTCTCGAAGGGAATTTTACTCTTTTTTATTACCTCTTGTGGATCGTTGGCAATGGAAGAGGAAGGTGGCCCGGTTCAGCCCGCGGCAGCGGCCTGGATCTAATAGCGGATCATGGTGATGATATCGCCGTCTTCACCCTTTTCGGGATCGTACTGGCCAAGCCGGAAATACGTGGAAAGGATGGCCTCGTCCGATTTATCCATCGCATAGGTAGGAGGCGCCGCTTTCGCATTCCAGGCCATCCCCGTCATTTCATTGAGGCGGGAAGGCTTCCAGGGAATCAGGTCCGAATTCACCCCTTTGCGGGCGGCAAAGCGCCAAAGCTCTGGCGGCAGATCAAAATCCCCATCGGGACCGGGGCTGATCAGAACCGCTGCCACTTCATTCGA
>CAYFUR010000012.1:0-28666 GCA_964346275.1 uncultured Candidatus Sumerlaeota bacterium | reverse complement strand
CGCCAAACCGATCAGAACAACGGAGATCAGAACGACCACCGCCAGTTCGAAAAGGGTCATCCCCTTCGATCTCTTTCCGGTCCTTTTGGCCAGGATTGCCTTGTTTCTCTGCATCAGCGCTCGGATTGAAAGAATCTTCTTCTGCCCCACTGCAGTCATACAGTGAAATCATGGTTGCCTGGAAGAGGCTGTCAATTGTTTCCTAAGGAAAGAATAATGGCCGGGGAACACACGGAATGAAAAAAACTGCGCAGTTAGGAAATCTGGCTCCCAACATGGTCGCTACGGTCGGCCGTATGGTGTTGGAATTTCTCGCCTTCAATGGCCGCTATGCCACGTTCATGGGCAGTGTGTTCCGCCGGATCCTGACCCCGCCGTGGCGTCTCAAGCTCATCCTCGAGCAATGCAATTCCATCGGCATCAAGTCCTTCCCCATTGCCGCGCTCACCAGCGTCTTTGTCGGCATGGTCATGGTTCTCCAAACCGGTGTCCAGCTCTCTAAGTTTGGGTCCAAAACCTACGTCCCTGGCATTTCTTTCATCGCCAACGCGCGGGAAATGGTCCCCGCCTTCATCGCCATCGTTGTCGGCGCCCGCGTCGCCGCCTCGATTACCGCAGAAGTTGGAACCATGCGCGTCACCGAGCAGATCGACGCCATGGATATCCTCAACGTCGACCCGCTCAAATACCTCGCCGTCCCCCGCGTCATCGCCATGACATTCATGCTTCCCTTGATCTGCGGCGTCTGCCTTGTGACCGGCTATCTGGGCGGCATGGTCGTGGGCAACTCTTCGCTCAACATCGATCCTCACGCTTATTACCATACAACGCTGAAATTCGCCGCCCTCTCCGATGTCTATGGCGGCCTGGCGAAAACCGTCTTTTTCGGGCTGATCATCGCTCTTACGGGCTGTTACTACGGCTTTTCCACTTCGGGCAGCGCCGCCGGCGTCGGCAAAGCCACCACCAACAGCGTCGTCACTACCCTCGTTCTGATCCTCATTTTCGACTATTTTCTCACCAGTATCATCCTCTGGTTTACCGGACTGTAAACGGCCCCGCCCGACGCAGATTCTTTCGAATCCATTTGCAGCCCCCTCGTAAAGACGTTAGATAGAAACCAGGAAACAACCATTCCACCGAGGAGGGCACTCGGATGATCTTCTTCTTTATCGTGCGAGAGCAAACAGCCGCACTGGTCGAGAGCTTTGGCCGCTTCAACCGCATCTGCAGCTCCGGCCTGCATTTCAAGATGCCATGGGAACGCGTCGCCGGACGCCTCTCACTGCGGATCCAGGAGCTTCAGGTCAGCGTCGAAACGAAGACCAATGACGACGTCTTCGTGCGCCTCCTCATCGCCGTTCAGTACTTCGTCATGCCCGACCGCGTCCGGGAAGCCTTCTACCGCCTCTCGAATCCTCATCTTCAAATCGAATCCTACGTCTTCGACGAAGTGCGCTCCACCGTCCCCCGCATGAAGCTCGACGAGGTCTTCGAGGAAAAAGAAACCATCGCCGATGCCGTCAAGGGCGGCCTGGAGGAAACGATGACGCAATACGGCTATGGGATTGTCCGCTCGCTGGTGAACGACATCGACCCCGACCCGAAGGTCAAAACGGCGATGAACGAGATCAATGCGGCCCAGCGCCTGCGCAAGGCCGCGGAAGAACGGGGCGAGGCGGAGCGCATCCTCAAAGTCAAACAGGCCCAGGGCGAAGCGGAATCCAAGATCCTCCAGGGCAAGGGCATCGCCGGGCAGCGCAAGGCCATCGTCGACGGGCTCCGGGAAAGCGTCGAGGAATTCCAGAAAGGCGTGCCCGGAGCCACCAGCAACGATGTCATGCAGCTCGTCCTCATGACCCAGTACTTTGACACCCTCAAGGACATTGGTGTGGCCAGCCGCGCAACCACCATCCTGATGCCGCACACGCCGGGAACCCTCTCCGACCTCAGCGACCAGGTCCGCCAGTCCATCATGACCGGCAACGTCGTCTCCGACGAACATCGCATGGCCACCGCCCATGCCGACTCCGAAGAACGCAAGCACAAGAAATCCCAGTCAACCCGCACAAGCTCCCAGGATGAACTGAAGGACCACGGCCTTCGTACCCCGCCGATCCAGGAACGCGGAATCAACGATCGCCCCCCTGAGCCGCCACCCCGCTACCGTCCCCCTCAGCCACCCAATCAGTAGAAACTCAATCAGTGGCAACCCTTTGATTTCTCCTTTGGGCCGGGACTTCCACTCCCGGCCCGCCCCCTTTTCAGATAATTTCCATGACCCGGCTTGACGCCTTTCCCGCGCCCCCGGCTATGCTGTCGCGCCTTCCGGCACGGGAATTTTCTCAGTCTGCGCAAGGGAATACGGACCACCGACTTGGCCAACACCAGACGCAAAAAGAAAACGAAAGGCTTCAAACTCGATGACCTCCGCATCATCGGGCGCGTACTCGCCTACGCCCGGCCTTTTCGTGGCCAGATCGGTGTCGCTGTCTTTATCGGAGTTTTCGCCGGAATCCTGACCGCCATCAACCTCGTCGCCCTGATTCCCGTCCTCGAAATCCTTTTCGAGGAGCGCTCCGAGGACAAGCTCGAGGAAATCCAGGAAAACATCGACGAGCACCAGCTCGAACTCGCCCAGGCCCCCAACGTGTTCGCCCGCATCGATCCCTGGCTCGAAACACAGAAGAGCATCATCCGCTATAAGTGGAACGTGTGGGTCATGGATCGCATGGAAAAGGCGATCTATATCCTCGCGATTGCCCTCGTCTGCGCACAGCTGTTGAAAAGCCTCCTGACCTTCGTTTCCAAGTATATCCTCCAGAAATGCTTCTATCTCTCCACCCTCCGGCTGCGAAACGATCTCTATCGAAAATGCCTTCTCATGGAGCTTCCTGAGTTCCAGAAAATCACCAGCGGCGACCTCATCGCCCGCATGAACAACGACATGCGCGCCGTGCGCGTCGTTTTCACCAACATGATCAGCAACATCGTGCTCCAGCCCTTCACGGTGATCTTCCTCTTTGTCGTCATGATGGTCCTCAACTGGCAGATGACACTGATCGCCATCGTTGGTGTTCCCGCCGTTGTGCTCCCCATCAGCCTCCTCGGTAAGAAGCTCCGCACTATGGGCAAGCGGGACGAGGAAGAGGACGCCAAGCTCCTCAGCTACACACAGGAAATCATCCAGGGCCTTATGATCGTGAAGGCCTTCAACCGCGAACAAGGCGAGATGAAGCGATTCCGCAAATTGAGCCGCGAAATCGCCCAGCGCCAGATTCGCCGCGAAAAATACCGCCTCTACAGCGAACCCTTCGTTGAAGTCACCGCTTCCATCGCCATCGCGGGCGTGCTCTGCGTCGGCGCCTACCTCATCCTCAAAAGCGACAACGCCGATATGAACCCCGCGGAGTTCATTGCTTACCTCTTTATCCTCACGCGCTTCTATCCCCCGCTCAAACGCGTTTCCAACACCTTCATTAAGATGCAGAAATCCCTCGCCAGCGCCGAGCGCATCTTCGACATCATCGACCTCAAACCCACCATCGCGGAGAAGCCCGACGCCATCGAACTCCAGGAATTCCGCGACAGGATCGAGTTCCAGAACGTCCTCTTCGCCTACAACACCGAGAACGCCCCCGCCCTCATCGATTTCTCTCTCGAAATCCCCAAGGGCAAGCGCGTTGCCCTGGTCGGTCGCACCGGCGCCGGCAAATCCACCGTCGCCCGCCTTCTCCCCCGCTTTTTCGATATCCAGGATGGCAGCATCAAAATCGATGGAATCGATATCCGCGACGTCACACTCCATTCCCTGCGCGATCTCATGGCCGTCGTGTCCCAGGAAACCATCCTCTTCAACGACACGATTCTCAATAATATCCGCTATGCACGGCCCGGCGCCACCCGCGAGGAAACTGAACAAGCCGCCCGCGCAGCCTATGCCCACGAATTCATCGAGCAGCTTCCCCGCGGCTATGATACCATGATCGGCGAACGCGGCGGCCAGCTCTCCGGCGGCCAGCGCCAGCGCCTCGCCATCGCCCGCGCCCTCCTCGCCAACACCCCCATCCTCATCCTCGACGAAGCCACCAGCGCCCTCGATAACGAATCGGAAGCCATCGTACAGGCCGCCATCGAACGCCTCATCCAGAACCGCACGGTCCTCGTCATTGCCCATCGCCTCTCCACCGTCCGCCAGGCCGACCAGATCGTCGTCCTCCATGCCGGCCGCATCGTTGAGACGGGCACCCACGAAGAACTCCTCGCCGGAAAAGGCAAATACTACGAACTCGTCCTGGCCGATGAACTCGCATCCGACACCAGCCCGTCCGCGCCCGGCGAGGAAAGCCCCTTCGTTATCGGCACCGACGAAGAGCAATCAGACCCCCCCACACACTAAAAGGCTTCCACCGGCCCCTGCCAATTCCCCTAAAATTCCATCAAATTGTCTCTGGACATCCTTCCATCCTTCTGTTCCGATGAAGGGTTCAATAAGGGAGGTCTTACATGACCGACAAACTCACACGCGATCTGCTATACAAACTCCCCAAAGCGGATCTGCACTGCCACCTCGACGGCTCCATGCGCGTCGAAACCATCATCGAACTGGCCAAGGAGCGCGACGTCCGGCTCCCCCATGACAAGCCCGACAAGCTGCGCCAGCTTCTCGTCCAGGAAGAAGCCGCCGACCTGGTCGAATACCTCAAGGCCTTCGACATCACCCTCAGCGTCCTTCAAGACTATGAGGCCCTCTTTCGCACCGCCTACGAACTCATCGAGGATGTGTCGAAAGAGAACATGGTCTATATCGAAGTGCGCTATGCACCGATCCTCCACCAGCGCAACGGCATGCGCCTCACCCAGATTGTCGATGCCGTGCTTGATGGGCTCCGCGCCGGCGAACGCGACTTCGGCGTCAAATGGGGGCTCATCATCTGCGGCATGAGGCATTCCGATCCGAAATACACCATCCAGAGCGCCGAACTCTGCGTCATGTACAAGCACCGCGGCGTTGTCGGCTTCGACCTGGCCGGAGCCGAAGCCAACTACCCCGCAAGCCGCCACAAGGACGCCTTCGAACTCATCCTCAAAAACAACATCAACATCACCATCCACGCCGGAGAAGCCTACGGACCAGAATCCATCAGCCAGGCCCTCCACGACTGCGGCTCCCATCGCCTCGGACACGCCGTCCGCCTCAAAGAAGACGGCGATCTCCTCAATTACTGCTGCGACCACCGCATTCCCCTGGAAATCAACCTCACCTCGAACCTCCAAACCGGAGCGATCAAAGACCTCAGCCTCCACCCGCTGCTCATGTATTACGACTTCGGACTGCGCTGCTGCATCTGCACCGACAACCGCCTCATCAGCGGAACCACCGTCACCGACGAACTCTTGATCGCCCACGAAAAACTCAACTTCACACTGGAAGGCATCAAGGACCTCATCATCTACAGCCTGAAGTCCTCCTTCCTCCACCACAAAGACAAGGTGGAACTCCTCCACCGTGCCATCGAACAGCTCAACGCTTACAGCGGGGAAACGGACAATCAAACCGCCGCACACTCCATTGCCGACATCCCAACCGAGCAATTCACCGGCTCGCGCGAAAACAAAAACGAAGAGAAAAAAGCGGCCGCCAGCAAAAAGGGCTGACTCCACCATGAGCTGCATCGTCTATACGGCCACCGGGCCGTGTAGACAGTTCTGGCCGATTCCCCGAATCCACTTCCCAACCTCCATCCTCCGGCAAACCTATCCCTCCTCCCGCTCGGCCTGCGCAAACGTGGTCGCCACGCCGCGTCGCTGCATGGAAAAGGCCTCCCAGATCATAAAACCGCCCGCGACGATCGTCAGGCCCCAACAGATGAGAAACACGGCCCGGTAATTCGGCACTGCTCCCGGAGCCGCAAACAACTCCGCCAGCTGCAGCCCGATGATCGGCGCAAGCAGGCCCCGGATCCCCGTCAGTGACTGGTGCAAGCCCATATACGTCGGCACCTCGTCGCGCTTGGCGAAGATATTCACCCCCAGGTTCCAGATCAGCCGCGATCCGCCCAGAATGAATCCCGCGATGAGCTGCGCCACGATCACACCCGCCACCGAATGCGTCAGAAAAACCAGCAGCGGCGCGAAAGACCAAGCCAGGTTGAAAGCTCCCCGCATGAGCAGCAGGTTCGTCCTGTCGATCACCCGCCCCCAGAAGGGACTGGTCAGAAACGGCAGCCCGAAGTTGATCACCACCAGGATCAACGCCCCCGAGCGATAGTCCGCCTTCAGATCCTGGGCCAGATAAAGGGGCAGCAGTGTGTTGAACATCCAGGCCGCGAACCCGAAAACGAAAAAGGAAATCTGATAGCGGCGAAAGTGGCCGTTGCTGCGAAGGATTTGAAAGAAATCGCGAAACCGCGGCGCGCTCCCTGTCGGGCGAGCGGCTGGGTCCTCCTCGGGGATTTTCCGCAACTGCCAGAGAGCGAACATCCCCGCCACCGAGCAGAGGGGAAAAAGATAGCGGTAGGCCATGTGGTCCTGCTCGAGAATCCACCCGAAGAGCACCCCGCTGCCCGCCATCACGCCCAGCGAAGCCGACTGCACCTTGCCCATGGTGGCCGCCCGCGTCGCCGGGGCGTAGTTCTCCCGCATGATCCCGCTCAGGGCGACAATCGTCGAGGCCCGCAACAGTACCGTAGCGAAGATCATCCCGATAAAGACCTCGGGGCGGGTGACGAATACCATGGGCAGCAGAATCAGAAATCCCACGAAATCGGGCCAGAAAGCAAAAGGCACACGCGCCCGCCGGCCCAGCAGCTTGGGATAAAGAAAGGCCAGCAGATTGCCCATGGGCATCGCCAGCATGATCAGGATCGCCTGTTCCTCCGGCGCGCCCAGCGATTTCACCGCGATGAACGATGCGAATTGCATGGACAGCGCGATCGCCGGCCCGCGCAGGGCCATGTATTTCACGTGATGGCGGTATGTTTTTTCGTGAAGCGACATGGGCCGCAGAGCATGGCTTTCTCCCCGGGCACGCTGCCAGTGGAAAAAACCCGGCGCCCTACTTCTTGACGTGGCCCGCACTCTTGACCGCTAATCTGTGAGGCAAGCCAACCAGCGGAGAAACTCCGGATGCTCGATACCACGGCCGCACTGGACCAGGCGGCGACGCCTTCCTATCTCAAAGCCGACATGATCTCGGGCATTCGCCTCGATCGCCAGATCGGATCGGGCGCCACGTCCTCGGTCTTTCTCGCCCACGACGAACAAGACCCGAAAAAGAAATACGCGGTCAAAATCCTCTCCCCCTTCCTTGTCATGCAGGAGGCGCCGCGCAAACGATGGGACCGCGAAGTCAGCGTCCTGATCCAGCTCGACCATCCGAACATCGTGCGCGGCTACCGCCACGGCGTCGTCGAAGGGCGCCCATTCCTCGTCATGGAATTCCTCCAGGGCGAGACGCTCATGGATCGTCTTCAGCGCAAAGGCCAACTCAAGGAAAAGGAAGTCTATCACGTCGCCCGCACCGTATTGGAAGCCCTGTGCGCCGGACAAGAACTGGGCATTCTCCACCGCGATATCAAGCCGGCGAACCTCCTTTGGACCAACGATGACACGATCAAGGTGATGGACTACGGCCTGGCCAAGTTCAAAGATGACGCGGGCATGACCACCACCGGCGCCATTGTCGGCACGCCGATCTACGTCAGCCCCGAGCAAGCCGCCGGCGAAACCGTGCTGACCGTTCAAACAGACCTCTACTCTCTCGGCGTCACCCTGTTTCACCTCGCCACCGGCCGTCCGCCCTTTACCGAACTGAACACCTCCCTCCTGCTCACGCGCAAGATCACCGACGATCTCCCCGATGCCCGCACCATCGACCAGAATATCAGCCCGCCTCTGGCGTACCTGATTCGCAAGCTGAGCGCACGAGACCGCATGGACCGCCCGGAAACGCCCGAGAAGGCTCTCACTCTCCTGGGCCAGCTGGAACGTGGCGAACTCACCACCAGCGACATCATCCCCGAGGCAAAAAACGCCCTCGCTCCCCTGCGCCCCGTTTCGAAAAGCCAGGTTCCTGTTGGAAATTTTGTTTTGGACACAATGACCGGCGACGAGCAACTTGAAACCGTTCCCATTTTTCTCCGGCCTGGAGAAGTGCTCTTCTACGAAGACGACAACAGCCGGGAATGCTACGTCCTCATGTCCGGCGCTGTCGAGATCATCAAGTCCGGCCGCCGCATCGCCGAACTCGAAGAGCCAGGAAGCTTCATTGGCGAAATGTCTCCCCTCAACGATGTGCCCCGCTCGGCCACCGTCGTGGCCCGGGACGATGTGATCCTGCTTCGCATTACCGAATCCGATTTCACCGAGTTCTTCTCGCGCCGGCCCGAGATGGCCCTCGCCCTGGCCCGAACCCTCGCAAAACGCCTCGACAAAACCAGCGACGATCTCAACGAGACCAACAGCAAACTCGCCAACGCCGGCCGCCTCATTCGCGAACTGAGCGCTATCATGGGCGCCAGATCGTAAAAGGATCTTCTGAAACCCCTCGAGCTTTTTTTATCTTCTTTCGCTTGTTCCATTTCTCTCAGTCTGATATTTACGATTGGTAAATAAAATGTGATCAGAATAATAAATAATATATGAACAGAGTCGAGCATTAACAAGAGGGCTCCACATGCGTCGGCTTTTCCTGTGTAAGTGCTATCCCTATGTGCAGGATTTTTCTCCTCCTCCTCGCGTTCACCCTCGTCCCGGGGCCTCTCCTTGCCCTGGAACTCACGGAAGAAGAACGGGCCTGGCTCGATGAAAACAAACCCATCGTCTTCGTCAGCCAAAGCAACTACCCTCCATTTGAATACGTAAATAATGAGGGGCGCCCCGCTGGCATGTCCATCGAGCTTGCCCGCTGGCTCAGCACGGAACTCGGCTTCAACGCGCGTTTCCAGGACATGACCTTTCAGGAAGCCCAGCAGGCCGTTCTCAGCGGCGATGCCGATGTCATCACCAGCCTCTTCTACAGCGAACAACGCGACCAGGATTTCGAGTTCACCCAGGCAATTTTCCAGGTGCCCGCATCCATCTTTGTTGCCGCCGAGCGCACCGATATCCAACGCCTTGCCGGCCTCGAGGGGAAACGCATCGCCATGCAGGCGGGCGACTATGCCCTCGAATACCTCCAAAGCCAGGACATCGATTTCCAAGTCCGGGAAACCGAAAACTTTGTCCAGGCCACCCGCCTTGTCGCCCAGGGAGAGGCTGATGCGGTGATCGGCGACGAGCAGATCGTCATCTATCATATCTACGAGGAAGGGCTAACGGACCAGATCAAAAAGGTGGGAGAACCCCTCTACGTCGGCGAAAACGGCATGGCCGCCACGGAGGACAACGCTTTCCTCGTCGGCATCCTGAACAAGGGAATCGATCGCGCAAGAGCCAGCGGCGTTCTGGACAACATCAACCGCAAATGGCTCGGCACGCGGTTCCCCGCCAGGGAATCCTTTCTCTTCCACTACTATCGGGAAATCCTCATCATCGTGGGCCTTGGCCTGCTGGCTCTGATCTCCGTCTGGGTCTGGAACCGCCGCCTTCAGACTCTCGTTCGCCGCCGAACAGAAGCCTACCGCCGAAGCCAGGAACGGTTTCAGACGATCTACAACTCCGTGAATGACGCCGTCATGATTCAACGCATCGACGACGGGGCCATCGTCGACGTCAACCATCGTGCCGAGGAATTATTTCAAATCAGGCGCATGGAGTTCATTGGCAAAGGCATCGAAATCCTTTCGACTGATACTTCCGCATATACGCCCGCCGATGCGAAACGCATGATCGATCGGGCTCTCCAGGATGGATCGCACCTCTTCGAATGGCACGCGAAACGCCGCAACGGCCAGCCCATGTGGATGGAAGTCAGCCTCCGTCCCGCTACCATTGACGGCGAGCAACGCGTCCTCGCCGTCGTCCGGGATATCAGCGAGCGAAAACGTGTCGAAGAACAACTCCGCCTCAGCCAGTTCACCATCGAGCAAACCCTCGACCTTGTCTTCTGGATCGACTCCACCGGGCAAATCATCAATGTGAACGAGGCCGTCTGCCGCCGCCTCGGCTATGATCGCAAAGAACTCATTGGGAAACACGTCTGGGACCTCGATCCAAATTTTCACAAAAAAGGCTGGCCTTCTCACTGGGAACGCACCCGCCAGAGAAAAACCTATCAAATCGAATCCCAGCTCACCACAAGCCTCGGACACTCCTTTCCCGTCGAAATCGTGATCAATCACATCCTCACGGAAGACAGCGAACTCCACTGCACCTTTGCCCGCGACATCACCGAGCGGAAAGCCGCCGAAGAACAGCTTCGCCGCCGCGAACAGGAATTCGCGAACCTCGCGCACAATTCCCCCGATATCATCATTCGCTATAATCGGGAAGGCCGCCCTGTCTATGCAAACCCCGAGGCGGAAAAGCTCCTGCAGCGTCCCCAGCAAGACATTATCGGCCGCCCTCTCTGGGACCTTTACGAAGACCGCTCGCTGGTTGTGAAATGGAACTTGCTGCTTGAGGACGTCTGCCGCAGCTGCACCGAGCGCTCCATCGAGTTTTCTATCTCCAACAATGGCGACAAACACGATTACCAGGTCAAAGTTGTCCCAGAGGTCAACCGCCAGGGCATCGTCGACACCGTGCTCTCCGTCGCCCGGGACATCACCCCTCTCAAAAAAGCCGAAATCCAAATCCGTGAAAGTGAAAGCCGCTTTCGCGCCGTCGTGGAAAACATGCCCGTGCTCGTCGTTGCTCTGGATTCCCAAGGGCACGTCAAGCTTTGGAACAAAGCCGCCGAGCGCATTTCCGGCTATACAGCCGAAGAAGCCATGGAGGAGCCCCGCTTCGGACGCCGCCTTTACCCGGACACTCAATATTATCAATACGTCAGAAATCGAATCGACGAGAGCCCCGGAGACCATCACGACCTGGAGACGACGATCACTTGCAAGGACGGCTCGGCACGAGTCATCAGCTGGACGAATATCTCCCGGAAGGTCCCGATTCCCGGATGGCACGACTGGGCCCTCGGAATAGATGTAACAGAGCGCCGCCGGGCCGAAGAAAACCTGAAAAATCGCGAGCGCATTCTCAGCGCGCTCGCCGAAACCACCGAAGGCCTCATCCGCTCCGGCGAATTCGCCTCCGCAATCCAGAAATCTCTCAAAGCGCTGGGAGAAGCGACTTCATGCAGCCGCATCTCTATTTGCGAAACGGAAATCGACTCCACGGGATCACATAGCCTCAAGCCTCGCTACGAATGGGCCGCCCCGGGAGTCAGGTCTTTGGCGGAAGCTCCCGGCTCTCAGAGTATCATAGGCCGCCAGTTTGGTTCGGAGAAGTGGGCGGAAATCCTCTCGAGCGGCGAAGTGCTCCACGGGCCCCTTTCCCTTTTTCCCGATCAGGAGAAAGAACTCCTTCAAAGCGTGGAGATCAAATCCATCGCGATCTTCCCAATCTTATTCGAACAATCCTGGTGGGGAATCATCGGCCTGGAAGACTGCGTCAACGAGCGCCAGTGGAGTCACGCCGAACTGGAAACCCTGCGCTCCGCCGCCGCCATCGTCGGTTCCGCCATCGAACGACGCCGCATCGAAGAAGAAATTATTCGCGCGCGGGATGAATGGGAACGCACTTTCGACTCCGTGCCCGACCTCATTGTCATTCTCGACCGCGATTTCCGCGTCCTCAGGGCCAACCGCGCCTTGCTCGAACGTCTTGGCGCCGCCAAGGAGGACTTCCTCGGGCGGATCGCTTACAAAGAACTCTCGGGCATGGTCCGTTTCCAATCGGGCCATCCCTTTTCCTGCACGCCGAACGCGGGGAACTCTCATACCGAAGAACAATACATCGATTCCCTCGGCGGCCACTTCCTCGTCACGTCAGCTCCATTGCACGATCGCGAAGGTTCCCTCCTCGGCGCTGTCTATATCGCCCGGGACATCACCGAAAGCAAAAAGGAGGAAGAAAAGCGCCGCGACCTGGAACACCAGATGCTCCAGAGCCAGAAGCTCGAAAGCCTCGGCGTTCTTGCCGGCGGCATCGCCCACGATTTCAACAACCTCCTCACTGGCATTATGGGGAACAACGAACTTGCCCTCCTCCGCCTCCCGGGCGATTCACCCTGCCGCCGCAACCTCGAAGAAGTTGACAAAGCCTCGCGCCGCGCTGCCGAGCTTTGCCGCCAGATGCTGGCCTACTCAGGCAAGGGGCGCTTCATCCTCGAGCCCATCAACCTCAACGAAGTGCTTAAAGAAATCACCGGGCTTCTCCATACCTCCATCTCCAAAAAAGCCGATCTGGAATTACGCCTTGCCCCTGAACTCCCGCCAATCCAAGGCGACGCCACGCAAATCCGCCAGCTCGTCATGAACCTCATCACCAATGCCTCCGAGGCTCTCGAAGGCGAAACGGGAAAGGTGTTTGTCACCACCGGCGTGCGTGATTGCACCCAGGAAGAACTCAAGGACTCCTCCCTGGGCGTCGATATCCCTCCCGGGCACTATGTCTTCTTCCAGGTCGCCGATACAGGCGCCGGAATGGACAAGGAAACTCAGGAAAAGATCTTCGATCCTTTCTATACAACCAAGTTTACCGGCCGGGGCCTCGGACTGGCCGCCGCACAAGGCATCATCCATGGGCACAAGGGCTCGATCCACATCAGCAGCGAACCCCGCAAAGGATCTTCCTTCACCATCTATTTCCCAGAAGGAGCCGAAGCACCCCGCCGCCAGACCCCGCCCCGGGAGGTCCCCATCTGGAAGGGCCGGGGCCGGATCCTTCTCGCTGATGACGAAGCCTCCATTCGCGAACTCGGCCGCGAGATCCTCGAACATGCGGGATTCCAGGTCACCACCGCCCCCGATGGCGCAGACGCCCTTGAATTCTTCATGGAAAACGACGATGAGATTATATGCGTGGTCCTCGACCTCACCATGCCCCGCATGAGTGGCGAAGAGGTGTTCAGCGAGATTCATCGGCTCCGCCCCGACATCCCCGTCATTCTTTCCAGCGGATACGACGAACAACATGTCACCGGCGAGTTCCACGGAACTCTCGCCGGATTCATCCAGAAACCCTATAAATCCAACGAGCTTCTGGAAGTCATCAAGAGGGCTTTGGAAGAAAGCACTCGGAGCTGACGTCTCTTTGCCGGCCTCTCATCCGCCGCCTCCGAGGCCCAATGCGCCCCTCCTCCTCAAAGCCGCAGCCGCACCCCCCAGCTCTTCAGCCCGCCGGCAAGCCATGTGATCGCAAAAGCCCACACCACAGCGCGGATCAACCCGGGCCAGAAATTCGACCCCAGGCCGTGGAACCAGCCCGCAACCGCAACCAGCTCCATCAGCGCCACGATCATCGGCGCCAGAATATACGCCAGCAGCGGGTTCTCTCCCGCGGGCCGAAGCAGCACGGCCCACTTCTTCCAGCCCTGCATATCCATCAGCCAGTAAATCACCACCCACACCCAGATTGTATAGGCGGCCGACATCAGGCACCACGTCGGGGTGGCGATGTTCTTGTTGATGCGGAACATCTTGCTCACCGCCTCATATTCATGAAGCGGATAGATCAGCATGGCGGCCGTGAACAACGCCGCCCCGTAGAGAATCGCCCAGCGCAAACGCGGCCAATGGCCCTGCAAACCGGAATCCGGCCGCAGCATGATTCCCAGAGCCACACCGCTCACCACGAGCGCCCCATGAGAGCCGATCTGGGATCCAATCCCGACCAGGCCATTCGTCAACGCCGCCAGGTCCACTGCGTTATCCGCGAGAAACAGGCAATACAGAAGCGCCATCGCCCCGACATGCCCCGCCACATTGTTCCGGAGAAGCATATACACAACAGACGCCGCCAGGTAGGCCCAGCCGATCAGCCCAAGAATCCCCCACCACGATGTCTGCATCATGATTTCGTTTCCGGACCCGTCTATACGCCGGTAAATCGCCGCAAGAGCCACCAGCCCGGCAATCCCCACACCGCGAAGCGACAAATAAATCGTCCGTTTCCGGCCCGGCTCCTTTGGCGGCATATTCCATACAAAGATGATAAACAGAAAAGCCAGGAAATCCCAGAGCGCCTTGGGGATCGGAGCGGCGAAATCCTGCGCCGAAACGTGCATATTCACCATAAAGACGCCGGTGATCAGCAGCCCCAGCGTGCGAACAATAATATGGCGCCAGGTCTTCCACAGTGCTTCGCCCCGCTCCAGCCTCCTCCCCAGCGCGAAGGGAATCGCCATGCCCACGATGAAAAGAAACGCCGGGAAGACCAGGTCCACAAACGTCATCCCGTTGGCCAGCCAGTCTTTCGAACCATCGGGATTCAGGGCATAGTAATGCTGCATCCATCGCGGCGCGTTCGCCACGCCGGCCACATTATTCACAAAGATCATCACCAGGATTGTCAGCCCGCGAAGGGCATCGATGGAGGCGATTCGCCCCGAAGCCGAAAATGCCTGAGTCTCCTTGACCTCTGTTGCCATGAAGAAACCTTGTTGTTTTTTTAATGATTGAAGCCTGAAGAGTTTCCCCCTCAAAAGGCTCTTTCCTATTCGGCGACTCGGTCTCAATGGGCAAGGCCATTTCTCCCGCGGCTTTTTCTGGTAAAAAGCCTTTGAACCTTTCCCTCAAAAACGGCTCCAATCTCCTGACACCGCTTGAACGCAGGCGCCACGGGCCAGGAAATTATGTGGAATCCAGAAACTCTTCTCGATTTTTACCAATATATGAATCTCCTCCACTGGCCGACGTCCATCTCGGCGCGGTTCGCTCTCGCGGTCTCCCTCTACCTCGTTCAAACCGGAAACAAGGAACCCGGCCCCAAGCTCCTCACCTCCGTCCTCCTCGTGCTGTTTCTCGTTCCCATGATGCTCGCCCTGCCATCGGGCCTGGAGACATTCGGAGGCATCACCATCCTCGCCGCCGGATGCCTCCTTCTCCTCGGCGCATCGATCCATGCCCTCGCGATAGAAAGGCCCGCCTGGCGCGTTCTTCCCGAAGAGGAGCCCTGGCGAACCATCGCCCTCGGCGGATACGCGATTGCCTTTTTCTTTCCGTTCTGGGGTGGCCCCATCGGTTTTCTGCGCGGCCTCTTTCTTTCCCCCCTCGGCCCGCTCCCCCAGCAAACCCTCCTCGCCCTGCTCATCCTCTGCGCCTCCAGCGGCCGCCACGCCCCTTCCCTGCTCTCGAAAGCCGCTCTCGCCGCCGGGCTCCTTCTCGGCATCAACGACCTCGCCGTGGGGAATCAGCTCCTCGGAATCATGGTTCTGGCGGGTACGGCAGCTCTCGCCGGGCGAATGATCCACGACGTGATGCAACAACAACAACCTCACGAAGAAGAGCCCACTCTGCGCTTCAGAGACGAGCCGGAAAAGGGCTCTGCTCAGGAAGAACCGGCAGGGCGGAAATGGGACATTCGCTAACCCAGTCCAGCTTCCCCGCTCATCAAAGTTGACACCCTGCAAACCATTGCAGCAGACTTCTCCGCGTAAAACCTGAGACTCTCCCGCAGAACCCCCAATCTGGGAACTTTAGCTTGCATGGCGACGAAAATCAAAGTCATTCTCATTTCTGGTATTGGGCACTTCGTCGATCACCCACATCACGCGGTGCCCCGCATAAACCCGTGATGATGCGGACCATTCTCACCCCTTGGGATTTGACTAGCAGTCAGGAGGACTGAAGACCATGGCTACGGCAATGGAGCGAAAGCTCGGGGAGATGCTTGTCAAAGACAACGTCATTTCCCGCGACGACCTGGACAAGGCCCTCGGCGAGCAGGAGAAAAGCCGCCGCAGTCTCGGCCATATCCTGATCGACATGGGCCTGACGTCCGAGTGGGAAATGGCCGCCGCCCTCGGCAAGCAGCTCAACGTCCCCTTCATCACGCTCTCTCACTATGAAATTGACGAGCAGGTGCTGAACACCATTCCACGGGATATCGTCAAAAAATATAAAATCGTTCCCGTCGATATCACAGGCGATGCTCTCACCATTGCCCTCTCCGATCCCTCGAACATCTATCTTCTCGACGAACTGAAACTCCTCACCAAAACGGAAATCATCCCCGTTATTTCCTTTGAGTCCGACATCAACGAAGCCATCGAGCGCTACTATCCCGGCATCGATGAAGAAACCGGCCTGGGAGTGGATGAAGCCCTGAAGGAAATCCAGGACACCGACGTTCAATCCGCCGTCAAGGAGGCTCTCAACTTCGACGAACTGGATATCGAGTCGGGAGAGATGGAAGAAGATGCCGGCGATGGTGATGCCGATGTGAACGATGCCCCGGTCATCCAACTGGTGAACATGATTATCACCGAGGCGATCAAAGCCGGAGCCTCGGATATCCATATCGAACCCTACGAGAAACGCCTCCGCCTGCGCTATCGCATAGACGGCGTTCTCAACGAAATGACCAATCCGCCCAAGAAATTCCAGGCCGCGATCACATCGCGCGTCAAAATCCTCGCCGAACTGGACATCGCCGAAAAACGCAAGCCCCAGGACGGCCGTTTCCGCGTCAAGGTCCAGGGGCGCCCTATCGACTTCCGTGTCTCCACGGTCCCCACGATCTATGGTGAAAAAGTCGTCATGCGTATTCTCGACCAGGGCAACCTCATGCTCAACCTCGAGGATCTTGGCTTTGAACCGCATATCCGCCAGGCCTTTGAGGAATGCATTACCAAGCCCTACGGCATGTGCCTTATCACCGGCCCCACCGGCTCCGGCAAATCCACGACTCTTTATTCCGCGCTCAGCCGCATCAACGACCCCTCGAAAAACATCAGCACTTGCGAAGACCCCGTGGAATACAACCTCCCTGGCATCAACCAGGTCATGGCCAAACCGGAAATCGGGCTCGATTTCGCTGTCGCCCTGCGCGCCTTTCTCCGCCAGGATCCCGACATCATCATGGTCGGCGAGATTCGCGACTTTGAAACCGCCTCCATCGCCATCAAGGCCGCCCTCACGGGCCACCTCGTGATGTCCACCCTCCACACCAACGATGCCCCCAGCAGCGTCAACCGCCTCCTCAACATGGGTCTGGAGAACTTCCTCGTTACCGCGTCTCTGCTGATGGTCGAAGCCCAGCGCCTCGCCCGCCGCATCTGCAAGAATTGCCGCACCGAATACGCCCCCGATACCGCGGAAATGGATCTCTTGGGCATCCCCCAGGAAGAGCGTACCAGCGACCTCGTCCTCTATCGCGGTGAAGGCTGCGAGACCTGCCGCCACAGCGGCTACAAGGGCCGCGTCGGCCTGTACGAACTCATGCTCATGAATGACCGGCTCCGCGATTCCGTCATGGAAGGCGTCTCGCCCAACATTTTCAAGAGAATCGCCCTTGAAGAGGGCATGGAATCCATGCGCACAGCCGCCATCCGCAAGGTACGACAAGGCGCAACCACCACCGAACAAGCCATTGAACTGACCATGGCGGACGATTCCTGATCCCGCCGCAAACCCTGAGTTTTGTCTCTGGAAGATTCTTCGCTTGCGTGACTCTTGAATAAGCTGAAAGCATCACACCGACTGTATTACCAAGGGGGTTATACCGCCCATGCCAGTTTTCCAGTACGTCGCCCGCGCGTCTGATGGCCGGACCGTCAATGGAACGACAGAAGCCTCTGATCAGGGCACTGTCGTGCGCATGCTTCGCGAAAAAGGCCTGACGCCCACACAAATCAAGGCCACAAAAGCAGCAAAAGCCAAAAGGAAGGGCAGCAAGCAAAAGGGAGGGCGCGTCAAACTCGACGACATGGTCGTCCTCTCCCAGCAAATGGCTGTCATGATCCGCGCCGGCCTCCCCCTCATCGAGGTGCTCAACATCCTCGCCGAGCAGACAGAGCGCCGCTCCCTCGCCAACGTCATGCGTCAAATCGAACGCGACGTCGAAGCGGGCCTCTCCCTGACCGAAGCTATGGCCAAGCATCCCAACGTCTTCAACCAGTTCTACCTCTCCATGGTCCGCGCCGGCGAGGCCTCGGGTATGCTCGATACCATCCTCGACCAGGTCGCCAGCTACATGGAGCGCGTTGCGTCACTCCAAAGAAAAATCAAATCCGCCACCATGTATCCCGCCACGGTCACCATCGTCGCGATTGGTATCACCATCTTCCTTCTCGTGAAAGTGGTCCCCGTCTTCCAGGGCATCTTCGAAAGCCTCGGCGGCGAACTCCCCTGGCCGACCGCCATCACCGTGGCGATCTCCAATGTCCTCCAACAACAATGGTGGCTTCTTCTCCTCATCGTCATCGGCACCTGGGTCTTCCTCCACCAATGGGGGAAAACGCGCACGGGGCGCTTCGCGATCGATACCTTTAAGCTCCGCATGCCCATTTTTGGCGCTCTCATGCTGAAATCCTCCGTCGCCAAGTTCTGCCGCACCCTCGGCACCCTCATACGTTCCGGCGTCAATATCCTCTATGCCCTGGAGATCACCGCCAAAACCGCCAACAACGCTGTCATCGAAAACGCTGTCATGAAAACACGCGCCTCCATCCAGGCTGGTGAATCCCTCACCAAGCCCCTGGTCGACGCCGATGTCTTCCCACCCATGGTAACCCGCATGATCGATGTCGGCGAGCGCACTGGCGCCCTCGAAGGCATGCTGGTCAAAATCGCCGACTTCTACGAGGACCAGGTCAACTCCATGGTCGCCGGACTCACCTCACTCATCGAACCCCTGCTCATCGTCGGCCTCGGCCTTGTCGTCGGCTTCATCGTCATCTCCATGTTCCTGCCGATGTTCAAGATGATCGAACTCGTCTCCGAAGGCTGAATCGAAAAAATCCCTTGGGTCCCGAACCGCGCTGAGTATCCTTCTCGTGGTTCGGGCCTTTTTTTGCCCAGTCGCAACCCTCTCACACAGAGTCTCCTGAACGATGATCGATCAAGACCTGGAACGACGCACCGCCGATTGTGAAGAACTGCGCGAGTCCTGGCGCCATTTCATGGACCTCGCCAATCGAGCCATGAAGCCCCCCCGGAACGTGACTTCCCAGCTTGAACAGCAGTTCCTCAACAATAAAGCCCGAATCGCCATGCTCCACGATTCCTTCATGGATTCCCTGAAGCATGACCGCAAGACGGGCCAGAACATGATCGAAATCGTAAACCGCGCCATCACCCTCAAGCTTCTTGGAAAGCTCAGCGAAGCCGAACGCAAGAAACTCGAAATCGAATGGCACGAATGCTTTCTCCTGATTAATGAAACCATCACCGCTCTTAACGAAGAACGCGAGCGGCTCGCCGAAATCAACGAATTCGCCTACAACATGAAAAAGGCCCAGGAGAAAACGATCCTCTATATCAAGTGGATCCTCCGGTCTTTCTATTTCAAATTCTTTGTCTTTGTTCTCCTTGTCGTAGGCGCCATCTGGGGACTCATTGCTTTCGGCATCGACGACAAAATCCGCGACATCAACCAGATCGAACCTGTCACAAAATCCTACCTCGGCTTCATGCGCGGTATTGGCTTCACCATGCCCTATTTTGATATCGCCGAGTTCCGCGACGCACTCCCCACCCGCGACGCCGATATCCAGAACGTCGCTGCCGTCGAGCGAAACCCCACCGATCGCGGCAAGGAAGAATCCACTTCCCTCCTCGTCAACAACATGGGCCTTAGGGACACCAACGCTGCGGATATCCTCAACAACGCGGACGACTTCGATCTCTACAACTATCGCACCTCGCGAGACCGCGAAAGCGCCTTCCTCTTCATCTATTACTTCAAACACAAAGACGATGGAGCCCAGGAGTTCGACATCCTCGCCACCGCATCCCAGATTCCCAGCGAATATAACGTCTATCGCAAAGCCAACGTCCTGCTCATTCTTCAAAGCAGTTCCACAAGCCTGACGGAAAACATCGAGCAAGATGTCGTGGGCAAGGTAGCACCGAATTAAGGCGGGGTAGAGACGTCGTGGAACGGAAAGAGCTTGCCGCCTGGCTCCGTTGGATTGGCTGCGCGCTCGACCGTGCCACGCTCTTCCAACTGCAAAGCAAAGCGCCGCATCCGCTCGATCTTCTGGAAGCAGAGAATTCCGAGCTCATGCGGCGCTTTCAATTAAACGGCCGCCAGATCGCCCGCCTTCGACAGCAACCCTCCCTCGCGGAAATCGACCGTCAAATCAGCGCCATCGAGCGCCACCAGATCGCCCTTCTCCCCGCCAGTTCGCCAGAATTCCCCGCCAATCTGTTCAAGATGCGAGTTCCCCCGCCCGCCATTTTCATCCGTGGCAGGCTGAAAGATTTCGACGCCCTTTCCGTGGGCATCGTTGGCCCGCGCATGGCCACCCCCTATGGGTTGGAAGTCACGCGCCGCCTCGCCCAGGATTTTGCCCCCACCCTCACCATTGTCAGCGGCGCCGCCCTCGGTATAGACACCGCCGCGCACAAAGCCGCCCTTCAGGCCGGAGGGCGGACCATCGGCGTTCTCGCTTGCGGGCTCGATGTCGACTATCCCGCCGGCAATCGTCCGATCCGGGAAAGAATCGCCCACGGCGAAGCAGGCGCCCTCATCTCCATCTTTCCCCCCGGCGCCAAACCCCTGCGCCATCACTTTCCCGCGCGCAACGAAGTCCTCGCCGGCCTCTCTCAAGCCATCATCATCGTGGAAGCCTCCGAGAAAAGCGGCGCCCTCGTCACCGCCCGCGCCGCCGGAGAAGAAGGACGCCAGGTCTATGCGGTCCCCGGAGACATTACGCGGCGCAACAGCCGAGGCAGCAACGCCTTGCTCCGCGACGGCGCCGCCGTGTGCACCAGCGCCGACGACATCCTCGCCGATCTGGAAATCACACTCCGCGATGAAATGGACCGGCTCAGCCAGCGCCGGGCTGAGTTCCAGCCGCAGCCCCGCCAAGCCGAAGATTTCCCAGAGCGCCGGGAAAACCATCCCTCTCCGGACAAGAATCAAAAACTCCTCCTTCACGAAATAGAACACCACCCGGTCAGCCACGACGACCTCATCGCCCGCTTTGTCCCCGGCGAAATGACCGTCGGAGACCTCTCCACCGCCCTCCTTACCCTCGAAATGACCGGCCGCATTCAACAACAACCCGGACGCATCTATGCACCCAAGCTCTAACCTCCAACCTCAAAAAGAAACCCCGAGGAAACGCGTCCCCGGGGCTTCTTCGATCAGCGTAACAGGCCATCCGCTTATCCGGGCAAATCGCTCGTACCCATCAGCCATTGATCCACGCCGCGGGCAGCCTTGCGGCCCTCGGTAATGGCCCAGACCACCAGGCTCTGGCCCCGGCGCATATCGCCCGCGACAAAGACGCCTTCCTCGCTCGTCATATAGTTTTCGTCAGACGTCACGTTTCCGCGCCCGTCCACATCCACACCGAGCTGCTCGATCGGGCCCGGCTTCTCGGGATGCACAAAGCCCATCGCCAGCAGCACCACATCCGCATCCCATTCTTTTTCGGTATCCGGAACTTCACGCGGAGACATGCGGCCGTTTTCTCCTGGCACCCACTCGACCTTTGCGGTCTTCAGTTTCGTCAGCTTGCCGTTCTCGCCCACAAACTCCTTGGTGCTGATGCACCACTCGCGCTCGCCCCCTTCCTCGTGGGCCGGCGACTTGCGCAAAACCATGGGCCATTGGGGCCACGGATTTTGCACCGAGCGCTCTTTCGGCGGCTCATTCATAATTTCGAACTGTGTCACCGATTTGGCACCCTGGCGGTGAGACGTCCCCAGGCAATCCGCACCCGTGTCGCCGCCGCCGATGATGATCACGTTCTTGCCTTCGACGTTGATATACGGCCGCGCTTCCTGGAGATCGCCGTAATTCACCTCGTTCTGCGCCGTCAGGAAATCCATGGCGAAATAAATCCCATCGAGATCCCGCCCCGGAGCAGGCAAATCGCGCGGCTTTGTCGATCCGCAGGCAAGCACCAGCGCCTCGTAATCATCGCGAAGCTGGTCCATGGTCACATCAATGCCGATATTCACTCCCGGCTTAAAGATGATGCCCTCGTCTTCCAGCAGCCGGATGCGCCGTTCCACGACGTGTTTCTCAAGCTTGAAATCAGGAATACCAAACGTCAGCAACCCGCCGATGCGCTGGGCACGCTCGTAGACCGTCACGTAATGCCCGGCTTTGTTCAGCTGTGCCGCCGCCGCAAGACCGGCGGGACCGGAGCCGATCACGGCGATTTTCTTATCCGTCCGAATGGGCGGTGGCTCAGGCTTGATCCAGCCTTCCCGAAAGCCCCGGTCGATGATACTCACTTCGATCAGCTTGATCGAAACCGGGTCCTCGTTAATTCCCAGCACACAGGACCCCTCGCATGGCGCGGGGCAGATCCGCCCCGTAAACTCGGGGAAATTATTCGTCTTGTGCAGCGAATCCAACGCCTCGCGGAAACGCCCGTGATAGACAAGATCGTTCCAGTCGGGAATCAGATTCCCGAGGGGGCATCCCTGGTTGCAAAACGGAATCCCGCAATCCATGCAGCGGGCCCCTTGGGCCTGCTGCTTCTCCACGGGAAAATCCAGGTAGATTTCCTTCCAGTCATTCACGCGCTCCTCGACGGGGCGCTTCGCGGGTAACTCCCGCTCGATTTCCATAAAGCCAGTTGGCTTGCCCATACGGCTCCTGCTCCTGTATGATGTCTTGGAGAGAGGTTATCGGTTCCGTTTCATCCTTCTGGCAGAGCGGCGGAAGAAAAGCCATCCCGCCGCGTTCCAGGCTTAGCTGATGGCACCTTCCGCCTGCTTCGCCTGCTTTGCCATTTCGTCCAGCACCCGGCGGTAATCCCGCGGCATCACCTTAATAAAATGGCTGAAGGATTCTTTCCAGTTCTTCAGCAAGCCTTCCGCCACCGGGCTCCCCGTATAGCGCACATGGTTTTCCAGCATCCGCCGGATCGTGTCCTCGTCCTCGCCATGGTCCGGCGTTTCCAGGTCCACCATTCCCATGTTGCACAACTCGGGGAAATGATCGTTCGGGTCGTGTATGTAAGCGATACCACCACTCATGCCAGCCGCGAAGTTCCGGCCGGTTGGACCGATGACGACAACGCGCCCGCCGGTCATGTATTCGCAGCCGTGATCTCCCGTTCCTTCCACAACAGCGTGAACGCCGCTGTTTCGGACGCAGAAACGCTCGCCCACGACCCCGCGCAAATAAACTTCACCGGATGTCGCGCCGTAGCAAATCACGTTGCCCGCGATGATGTTTTTCTCCGCTTCGAAGCGGCTTTTCTCTGGCGGATGAACGATAATCCTGCCGCCGGAAAGGCCCTTGCCGAGGTAATCATTCGAATCGCCGATCAGCCGGAACGTGACGCCGCGCGAGAGGAAGGCGCCGAAGCTCTGGCCGGCGCTGCCGTCAAAGGTGAACTGAATCGTATCCTCCGGCAGTCCTTCATTCCCGTATCGCTTGGCGATTTCACCCGACAGGATCGTGCCGACCGTGCGGTTCGTGTTGTAGATCGCAATCCGGTCTTCCACCGGCCGCTTGTTTTCCAGCGCCGGCTTGGCAAGCTGGAGCAATTTGTTATCCAACGCCCGGTCCAGCCCGTGATCCTGCTTCATGGTGCACCGGGGATGCACCGACTTCGCCACCTTCGGACGATGCAGGATCGCCGAGAAGTCCAGGCCATTCGCTTTCCAGTGCTTCATCGAGGGCGCGAACTCCAGCAAATCCGTCCGGCCGATCATGTCGTCCACCTTGCGCAAGCCTATTTCAGCCATGATCTCGCGCAGCTCTTCCGCCACGAAGAAGAAGTAGTTAATCACGTGATCCGGCGTGCCTTTGAACTTCTTGCGCAGCGTTTCGTCCTGGGTCGCGACGCCCACCGGACATGTGTTCAGATGGCAGACGCGCATCATGATACAGCCGGTCGCAATCAGCGGCGCCGTGGAGAAACCAAATTCTTCTCCGCCGAGCAGCGCCCCGATAGCCACGTCGCGGCCCGTCTTCATCTGGCCGTCCACCTGGATCGCCACGCGGGAACGCAGGTCGTTCATCACGAGGATCTGCTGGGTCTCCGCCAGGCCAAGCTCCCAGGGAATGCCCGCGTGCTTGATCGACGTCAGAGGCGAGGCGCCGGTTCCGCCGCCATCGCCGCTGATCAGAATATGGTCCGCCTTCGCTTTGGAAACACCCGCCGCGACTGTGCCGACACCAACTTCGGAAACCAGCTTCACCGAAATCCTCGCCCGGGGATTCGCATTCTTCAAGTCGTGAATCAGCTGGGCCAGATCCTCAATCGAGTAAATGTCATGGTGCGGCGGCGGAGAAATCAGACCCACACCCGGCGTCGAATAGCGCACCTTGGCGATCATCTGATTCACCTTGTGCCCGGGCAACTGGCCCCCTTCGCCGGGCTTCGCGCCCTGGGCCATCTTGATCTGGATCTCGTCAGCATTGGCCAGGTACTCCGCCGTGACGCCGAATCGGCCCGAAGCCACCTGCTTGATCGCGCTCCGCCGTTCATCCACGAACCGCTTGGGATCCTCGCCGCCCTCGCCACTGTTCGACTTGCCGCCGAGGAAATTCATCGCCTTGGCGAGGTTCTCATGCGCCTCCGGGCTGATCGCCCCGAGCGACATCGCGCCCGTGCAAAAACGCTTCACGATTTCCTTCGCCGGCTCCACTTCTTCCAGGGGAATCGGCTTTGAACGCTTCTTGAACTTCATCAAGCCGCGCAACGTCGCGAGATGCTTATTCTCGTCGTTCACCGACTTGGCGAACTCCTGGTAAAGCTCGTAACTCTTCGTACGCGAAGAGTGCTGGAGATTCGCGATCGTGTCCGGGTTCCACGAGTGGAACTCGCCGTCCTGGCGCCACTGATAGGTGCCGCCGCTGTCCAGCACCGGCACCTGAACATTAACCGGCGGGTAAGCGCGCCGGTGGCGCATCAGGCACTCTTCACCGATCACATCAAGGCCGACACCGTCTATACGCGAGGTCGTATTGGTAAAGAATTCATCCACCAGCGCCCTGCTCAGGCCGATCGCCTCGAAAATCTGGGCCCCGCGGTAGCTCTGCACCGTGGAAATGCCCATCTTTGAAGCCACCTTCAGGATGCCCTTGTTCACTGCGGTGATGTAGTTGCGCTGCAGCTCTTCCAGGGTCTTGTCCGTCTCAAACGTCCCCTGGCTATACAGATCCGCAATGGTCTCGAACGCGAGGTAGGGGTTCACCGCGCTCGCACCGTAGCCCACAAGCAGGCAGAAGTGATGTACTTCTCGCGCCTCGCCCGATTCCATGACGACGGAAACCTTCGAGCGCGTTCCCTGGCGAATCAGGTGGTGGTGCACCGCGCCGCAGGCCAGCAGGCTCGGAATCGCCACGTTTTCGCGATTTACGCCCCGATCGGACAGGATGATGTTGCTCATCCCCTGATCGACGGCTTTCACCGCTTCCTCGCGTACCCGGTCCAGGCCCTCTTTCAACCCCTCTGCCCCCCTGTCGGCGGAAAAGAGAATCGAAATCGTTCGCGTCTGCAAGTGGGGCACCTTGTTGTTGCGCACGCGCTCCAGCTCATCGTTGTTCAGAACCGGGCAATCAAGCCGCAACATCTGGCAATTCTCCGAAACTTCATCCAGCAGGTTCCCCTCCGAACCCAGATAGCTATACAGTGACGTCACCAGCTCCTCGCGGATCGCATCCAGCGGCGGATTCGTCACCTGCGCGAAAAGCTGCTTGAAATAATTGTAGAGCAATTGCGACTGGTCGGAAAGGCACGCCAGCGGCGCATCATTGCCCATGGAGCCAATCGCCTCTTTCGCCTGGAGCGCCATCGGCGTCACCAGCAGGCGAACATCCTCGCGCGTATAGCCAAACGCATGCTGTAACGACAAAAGCTGCTCCGCCGTCGGCGCCGCGGCCGTCTTCTGCGGCGGCAGGTCCTCCAGCGTCATTGTATTCTCTTCCAACCACCGCTTCCAGGGCCGCTGGTTGATCAACGCCCGCTTGATTTCTTCATCGTCCACGATCCGCCCGGCCTTCGTGTCGACCAGGAAGATCTTGCCCGGCTGCAGGCGCCACTTGCGCTTCACCCGTTCCGGCTCGATACGCAGGGCGCCAACCTCCGACGCCATGACCACAAGGCCATCCGTCGTTTCCACGTAACGCGCCGGGCGCAGCCCGTTGCGGTCGAGCACCGCACCGATGCTCGTCCCATCACTGAAAGCCACCGCCGCCGGGCCGTCCCACGGCTCCATCAGGCAGGCGTGATACTCGTAAAAGGCCTTCAGGTCTTCATCCATCTGCTCATGATTTTCCCATGCCTCGGGGATCAGCATCAGCACGGCGTGGTGCAAGGGACGGCCGTTCACCACCAGGAACTGCAGAGCGCTGTCGAAGGTCGCCGAATCACTCTGCGATTCCGAGAAAATCGGAAACATCTTGTTCAATTCATCGCCAAAGACCTTCGACCGCAGGCCCCCCGCTCGCGCGCGCATCCAGTTGCGGTTTCCGCGCAGCGTATTGATCTCGCCATTATGAGCGAGGTAGCGATACGGATGCGCCAGCGCCCAGGAGGGAAAGGTGTTTGTCGAAAAACGCGAGTGGACCAGTGCCAGGTGGCTCTCGAAATCTGGATCCTGCAAGTCCGGAAAATACTCATACAACTGGTCCGTCGTCAGCATCCCCTTATAGACCATGCGGTTTGTGGAGAGAGCGGTGATGTAGGAATAATCGTTGCCTTGCAAATCAAGCGACTCGGCCAGGTTTTCGTAGCGCTGGCGAATCAGGTAAAGGCGGCGCTCGAAATCATTCTTGTTAAAGAAGGAAGGGCGCATCCCCATGAAGATCTGGCGGATCCGCGGCTCGCAAGCGCAGCTGATCGTGCCAAGGCAGTCGCTATTCACGGGCACGTCGCGCCAGCCAAGAATCTCCACATCAAAGTCGGAGACGATCTTCTCCAGGAGAATCTCGTGCTGCAGGCGATGCTTGTCGTTTGGTGGCAAAAAGATCGTGGACGCCGCATAATTCCCCACCGGAGGAAGATGCACGTTCTGTTTCGCCATCTCGCGGCGGAGGAATTTATCCGGCATGGAAACCAGGATTCCTGCTCCATCGCCCGTGCAGGGGTCGCAGCCGCGGGCGCCGCGGTGATCCAGGTTGCGTAAAACTTCCAGGCCATGCTCGATCACCTCATGGCTTCCCTGGCCGTTAATCTGGCAGACGAAACCAACGCCGCATGCATCGTGTTCGAAGCTCGGATCATATAGCCCCTCAGCCTTCGGGGCGCTTGTTCTCAACAAGTCAGATTTCTTCATATGCCTTCCGTCGATTAGGATTTTTTTCGAGGACGTGGGCAGCCGGGAAAACTTCCGCAGGGCTGCGAGCCCGATGAAATTAGAGAAACCCTTCGCGCAAAACAAGGGATTTTCCGAAGTGCTCTGCAAAGGATTGTCCAGGAAAGACTCGCGAAGAGGCGCGTCAATTCCCTGAAAAATCGAATGGGCCAGATAGGAAACTGGCCGGAATCCTCGGCCTCACTCCACCCTCGTCTGAATCCGCTAAATAAATGCCGAACCGGGAAAACTGGACTAAATTCAATACTTTCAGCCTTGTATCAAATCTCCATCGCAGGACTCCTCGCATTGTCCCCCGTGCGGGAGACTCCTGAGAGCATTTCTTGCCTCCTCTCTTGATCAGAATCTCTCCCGGGCGGTTAAGCGCATCATTCACTCGGTCAGAGTGGAAAGAGCCATGGCCTTATGCGCATCCTGACAGAAGGCCCTGTCGGTCAAAGATCACCGGGATTCATGACCGAGGGCTGTGGCTCCTTTCCCTCATCTTTTACTCAAATCCCATTCATCTTGTAAGCGGTTACGGCCCATCCATCCTTGACCGATTCCACCGGCCCTCTCAACACTTCCGCCTCCTCAAAGGATCCCGGAAAATCTTCTCAGGACCACTCAATTATGCTTTCCGCTCACGACCTCAAAGGATGCTACGTCGCCCTCATCACCCCGATGAAAGAAGTCTTCGGCGAATACCTCATCGATTTCGAACGCTTCTTCCAGAAAATCGAGGAGGTCATCGACGCTGGATGTCCAGGGATCGTCATCGCCGGCACGACGGGCCAAAGCGCGACGCTCTCCCACTCGGAACACATCGAACTGGTCACACGGGGCTCCGTTCACGCGCGGATTTCCGCGGAGAAGCAGGGGCGGTCCATCACCGTCATCGGAAGCGCGGGATCCAACTCCACCCGCGAAGCAATCTACCTCATGCAGTCCATCGGCCGCGAAGCCCGCGTGGATGCCTATCTCCACGTCACCGGCTATTACAACAACCCGCCCCAGGAGGGCCTCCTGCGCCATTACACAAAAGTCGCCGACGAAGCCGCCCGCCAGGACACCGGCATCATCATGTACAACGTGCCCACACGCACGAAGTCCAACATCGAGGCGGAAACCTGCATCGAACTCGCCCGCCATCCGGCTATCCTGGCCGTCAAGGAAGCCTCCGGCGATCTCGACCAGGTCCAGCAGATCATCGACGGAACTCTCCGCGATGAATTCACCGTCCTGAGCGGCGAAGACCACCTCGTGGCCGGCATGATGCGCCTGGGCGGCTCCGGCGTCATCAGCGCTTCCGCCAACGCCTGGCCCCGCGAATTCCAGGCGCTTTGCCA